>NZ_CP024190.1:2458403-2765704 GCF_003391395.1 Mycobacterium marinum | reverse complement strand
GCGCCAACAAATGCTGCAGAAAAGGATGTCCGGTCTTGTCGAACAACGACTGCAGCGCGTCCGCGTCGGTGGTGTAACCGGTCTTGGTCCGCTTGGTCTTCGGCATTCCCAGCTCGTCGAACAGCACGACCTGCAGTTGCTTGGGTGAGCCCAGGTTGATCTGCTTGCCGATCACGGCGTAGGCGGCCTCAGCGGCATCGCGGATCTGGTCAGCGAACTGGCTTTGCAGCCCGCCGAGCATCGTCAGATCGACCGCGATGCCGGCCGTTTCCATTTCCGCGAGCACGTGTTGCACCGGCAACTCCATGTCGGCCAGCAACCCGGTGGAGTCGATCCTGTCCAGCTCGGCATCCAGCGCATCGGCGAGGTCTATGACGGCGCGCGCCCGCAGGATTGCAGTCTGGGCGGCCGCGACGTCGGTGTCGTCGTCATCGAGCAGCGAAAGTTGCTGCTGCTCAGGTGTTTCTGCCCGCAATTCGCGACGTAGGTAGCGCAGTGAGAGGTCGTCGAGAGTGAAGCTGCGCTGGCCCGGACGAACCAGATAGGCGGCCAGCGCGGTGTCGGAAGTGACACCGTTGAGCGTCCAGCCCCGGCCCCGCAGATCGTGGATAGCCAGCTTCGCCTCATGCAGTGCCTTGGGCTTGGCAGGGTCGGCCAGCCACTCACCCAGCGCCGCGTCGTCATCGGGGGTCAGCGTGGCGGTGTCGATGTAGCCGCCCTCGCCGTCGGCGGCGGCGAGGGCCAGTGCGGTGGCGTCGCCACCATGGGGCAGATGGGTACCCACGACCGTCAGGCCGCAGCGGCGCCCGTCCACGGCATGCTCGGCCAGCCACTGTGCCACTGCGCCGGGCGACACCGCACCTCCGCGAACGTCAAATCCCTGGTCGACCTCGGGTTCGACGGCGGCCAGCGTATCGAAGAGCCGGTCGCGCAGCACCCGGAACTCGAGGTCGTCGAACAGCCGGTGAATCTGGTCGCGGTCCCAGGGCTGCAGCCGCAAGGCCTCTGGGGTCTGCGCCAACGGCACGTCGCGCACCAGATCGGTGAGTTCCCGGTTGCGCACCACGCTGGCCAGATTCGCCCGCAGCGAGTCGCCAACCTTGCCGCGCACCGAGTCAACCTGGTCGACCAGCCCCTGCAACGAACCGTATTCGACAATCCACTTGGACGCGGTCTTCTCCCCCACTCCGGGAATGCCGGGCAGGTTGTCGCTGGGATCACCGCGCAAGGCGGCGAAGTCGGGATACTGCACTGGGGTGAGCCCGTACTTCTCCACGACGGCCTCCGGGGTGAAGCGGGTGAGTTCGCTGACGCCCTTGCGCGGGTAGAGCACGGTCACGTCATCGCTGACCAGTTGCAGGGAGTCTCGGTCGCCGGTGACGACCAGCACCCGGTACCCCTCCCCTTCAGCCTGGGTGGCCAACGTCGCGATGATGTCGTCGGCCTCAAATCCCGGTGCGGCCAGCACCGTGATCCCCAGCGCGTTGAGAACTTCCTTGGTGATGTCGATCTGACCGTGGAACTCGTCGGGGGTCGAGCTTCGATTGGCCTTGTACTCCGGATAGCGCTCGGAGCGGAAAGTCTGCCGTGAGACGTCAAATGCCGCCGCGATATGCGTGGGCGCTTCGTCGCGCAGGAGATTGATCAACATGGCGGTGAAGCCGTAGACGGCATTGGTGGTTAGCCCGCCGCGGGTCTTGAAGTTCTCCGCGGGCAGCGCATAGAACGCGCGAAAGGCTAGCGAATTGCCGTCTAGCAACATCAGCGTCGGCTTTGTGGATTGCTCGGTCGCGACACTCACGGCTCACACTCTAGGCATCCGGTGCGACGCGCCGACCGAGCCCAACCACCGGCAGAACTGCAACACGTTTCAGTTTTGTGCTCGTGCTGGGTAGGCTGGCCCGGTGCCAGAGGTCACCAGTCAACAACCGGCGGTCGCGGGTTGGTTCACCACCGATGAAGCCGGAAGCCCCCATCTGATCGGCAGTAAGTGCCCCCCGTGCGGTACTTATGTTTTCCCCCCGCGCGAGAACAACTGCCCCAATCCGGCTTGCGCCAACGACAAACTAGAGTCCGTTGCTTTATCCCGTCGGGGAAAGCTGTGGAGCTACACCGAGAACCGTTACGCTCCGCCCCCGCCCTACCCGTCCCCCGACCCCTTTGAGCCGTTCGCCGTCGCCGCGGTGGAGCTCGCCGACGAGGGGCTGATCGTGCTGGGCAAAGTTGTCGAAGGCACGCTGGCTGCCGACTTGAAGATCGGCATGGAGATGGAGCTGACGACCATGCCGCTGTTCACCGACGAGGACGGCGTCGAACGCATCGTGTACGCCTGGAGGATCGCCTGATGAGTGCCCCCGAACCCCTTTACATCCTTGGCGCCGGAATGCACCCGTGGGGCAAGTGGGGCAACGACTTCACCGAGTACGGGGTCGCTGCCGCCCGCGCCGCCCTGCGCGAAGCCGGTTTGGAATGGCGCCAGATCCAGCTGGTGGCCGGCGCGGACACCATCCGCAACGGATACCCGGGCTTTGTGGCCGGCGCCACCTTCGCGCAGAAGCTCGGCTGGAACGGCGTGCCGGTCAGTTCGAGCTACGCCGCGTGCGCCAGCGGCTCCCAGGCGCTGCAAAGCGCGCGGGCCCAGATTCTGGCCGGATTCTGCGATGTTGCGTTGGTGGTCGGCGCCGACACCACCCCGAAAGGGTTTTTCGCCCCGGTCGGCGGTGAGCGCAAAAACGATCCCGATTGGCAGCGATTCCACCTGATCGGGGCTACCAACCCGGTCTACTTCGCCTTGCTCGCGCGGCGCCGGATGGACCTGTACGGGGCCACCCTCGAGGATTTCGCCCAGGTGAAAGTCAAGAACTCCCGGCACGGCCTGCAAAACCCCAACGCCCGCTACCGCAAGGAAGTCTCGGTCGAGGACGTGCTGGCCAGCCAGGTAGTGGCTGAACCGTTGCGGTTGCTGGATATCTGCGCCACCTCCGACGGCGCGGCGGCCTTGATCGTGGCCAGCGCAAAGTTCGCTCGCGAACACCTGGGCTCGCTCGACGGGGTGCCATCGGTGCGCGCGGTCAGCACCGTGACCCCGCGCTACCCACAACATCTGCCCGAATTGCCGGACATCGCAACGGATTCCACGGCGGTAGTCCCCGCACCGGAGCGAGTGTTCAAGGATCAGATCCTCGATGCGGCCTATACCGAAGCCGGCATAGGCCCCGAGGACCTGAGCCTGGCTGAGGTGTACGACCTGTCCACCGCGCTAGAACTTGACTGGTACGAGCACCTGGGTCTGTGCCCGAAAGGTGAAGCCGAGGCGCTGCTGCGCAGCGGAGCGACGACCATCGGCGGCAGGGTGCCGGTCAACCCGTCCGGTGGGCTGGCCTGCTTCGGCGAGGCAATCCCCGCTCAGGCCATTGCCCAAGTCTGCGAGTTGAACTGGCAGCTGCGCGGTCAGGCCACCGGCCGGCAAGTGGAGAACGCCAGGGTGGGCGTGACGGCGAACCAGGGCCTGTTCGGGCACGGTTCCTCGGTGATCGTGGCGCGCTAGCGGCGACGCGCTGTGTCTGGCGTGACGGGTCGGCGCGCCCGGGACTAGGCCTCGTCGGGGGTATCCAGGGTTTCCAGGACCACCTCAGCCACCCGCTTCATGGTGGTCCGCCGGTCCATGGCGGCCCGCTGGATCCACTTGAAGGCCTCTGGCTCGGTCATCCCTTGTTTGGCCTGCAGCAAGCCTTTGGCGCGCTCAACGAGCTTGCGCGTTTCCAGACGGTCCGACAGTGTGGCGACTTCGTTTTCCAGCGCACTGATCTCGCTGAACCGGCTCACCGCCAGTTCAATCGCCGGAACCAGGTCACTGACGGTGAAAGGCTTCACCAGGTACGCCATCGCCCCGGCATCGCGAGCGCGTTCGACCAGATCGCGCTGACTGAACGCGGTCAGCACCACGATCGGCGCAATGCGTTTACTGGCGATCTCCGACGCGGCGTCGATGCCGTCGCGGCGCGGCATCTTCACATCCATGATCACCAGATCGGGCTTGTGCAGCTCGGCAAGCTCGACGGCTTCCTGGCCGTCGCCGGCCTCGCCGACGATGTCGTAACCCTCCTCTCGCAGCATTTCGGCCAAGTCCATGCGGATGAGCGCTTCGTCTTCCGCGATCAGGACTCGGCGTGTCTTCGCGGCATCGGCATCGGTGGTGGGGCCGGTCATGACGGACATTGTGACGTGAGCGGCTGGAATCAGGAACCTTGGGGGGCGGTGAGTCGGGACGAGGAGTCAAATCCACTATGGTTTGAGGCTCATCTAAGGTAGTAAGCCGCAACGGACAAGCGACAGGCCCTCGTATCCCAACTGGCAGAGGAAACGGATTCAAAACCCGTCCAGTGTGAGTTCGAATCTCACCGAGGGCACCAGCTCAGCAGCGAACTACCGGCGCAGCAAGCAGCCAAAACGCGCCGGGAGGTGGTCGTTCGACTGGGTAGACAACGAGCGCACCGGTAGGCTTTGAGCCGTGCCGGCCAAGAAATCGGCTAAGAAGTGTCGTACCGCACGGCGATCGTCTGAGGGCTTGCCCCGCCCGGACTCGGTCGCGGCCGTCCGCGAGCAAACCCGTGACCTCAATCAGCACTACGCCCACAGTGCGGCGCGCCGTGCCCGGGTCCTGAGCATCGCCGCCTTGTTGGCGGTGCTGATCAGCAGCAGCTTCATCCTGGTGCAATTCCTCACACAGGCGTGGATCTGGCAGATCACCCTGATCAACATCGCCGCAACGTTGGTCTTTGCGACCGTCCCGATGCTGCACCGCTTCGGGGAGCTGGTGGCGCCGCTGACGTTTGTCGGCGCAGCCTATGTCTCGGTTTTCGCCAGCTGCTGGAATGTGGGCACCGGGTCGGGAGCTCAGATGTTCTTCCTGGTGGGTGCCTGCCTGGTCGTGCTGGTGCTGGGCATTGAACACGTGGTGCTGGCGAGCGGCCTCGCGGCGCTCGCCGCCGCCCTGATCATCACCGTGGAATTCGTGGTTCCGCGTAACACCGGCGCCCAGTCGGCATGGCTCCAATCCCTCGGCTTCATCATCACCACCGTCTCCGCGTGCCTCCTGGTGTTCGTCACGGTGTGGTTTGCCCTCCGAGACACCGCGCGCGCCGAGGCCGTCATGGAGGCGCAGTACGACCGTTCAGAGGCGCTGTTGGCCAACATGCTGCCGGTGAGTGTGGCGGACCGGCTCAAGGAGCCCGAGCGAAACATCATCGCCGACAAATACGAAGAGGCCTCCGTGCTGTTCGCCGACATCGTCGGCTTCACCGAGCGCGCGAGCTCGACCGCGCCGGCCGATCTGGTTCGATTCCTAGACCGTCTCTACAGCGCTTTCGACGCCCTGGTGGACAAATACGGGCTGGAAAAGATCAAGGTCAGCGGCGACTCCTACATGGTGGTCAGCGGAGTGCCACGGCCACGGCCCGATCATGTGCAGGCGTTGGCAGATTTTGCGCTCGATATGGTTGATGTCGCCGCCGGCATGAAAGATCCGCACAACCGCTCAGTGCCGCTACGGGTCGGCCTGGCCACCGGCCCCGTCGTCGCGGGTGTGGTGGGCTCACGCAGGTTCTTCTATGACGTTTGGGGCGACGCCGTCAACGTTGCGTCCCGGATGGAATCCACCGACTCGGTGGGCAAGATCCAGGTGCCGGATGAGGTCTACGAGCGGCTCAACAAAGACTTTGTGCTCCAGGAGCGCGGACACATCAATGTCAAAGGAAAAGGTGTGATGCGCACCTGGTATCTGATCGGCCACAAGCCGATCGACGAACCCACCGCCGTGCCCGCCGATGAGCCGAACGCCGCGCGCGTCTAGTTTTCGACACGTCCGGTCGGCCCACTAGACACAACCCTTTGCCCCTTTGCCAGGACCGTCACATGTGTCACACTGCGGCCATGGAAACCTCACCTGTCCCAAGCTTGTTACCGCATCTGTGGAAGTCAACGCTGACATCGGGAATCCTGTCGCTGATCCTTGGCGCGTTAATCCTGGCCTGGCCAGGAATTTCGGTCTTGGTTGCTGCCGTCGCCTTCGGCGTCTACCTCATCCTGACCGGGATCGCGCAGGTCATGTTCGCGTTCAGCCTGCATGTGTCGGCGGGCAGTCGAATCCTGCTGTTCATCAGCGGCGCGGCTTCGCTGATCCTGGCCGTGCTGGCCTTCCGCCACTTCGGCAATGCGGTCTTGCTGCTGGCCATCTGGATCGGCATCGGATTCATCTTCCGCGGCGTCGCCACCACGGTGTCGGCAATCAGCGACCCCACCCTGCCGGGTCGCGGATGGTCGATTTTCATCGGTGTCATCAGCCTGATCGCCGGCGTGGTGGTGATGGGCGCGCCGTTCGAGTCGATCATCACCCTGGCCATCGTCGTGGGCGTGTGGCTGGTGGTCATCGGCGCGTTCGAAGTCGTGTCGTCCTTCGGTATCCGCAAGGCATCTAAGTCGCTAGGGCTCTGACCCTCGGGCCGGGTGGCTCAATTGACGCTAGCGTCGGAGCCGCCCGGCCTACTACACTTCGTCGTAGCACGGTAAGACCACCCGCAGGCCCGGGAGATGGCACATGAATGTCGTCGATGTTTCGCGTTGGCAGTTCGGTATCACCACCGTCTACCACTTTATTTTCGTACCGCTCACGATCGGCCTTGCTCCCCTGCTGGCCATCATGCAGACGGCCTGGGTAATCACCGACAACCCCGCGTGGTACCGACTGACCAAGTTCTTCGGGAAGTTGTTCCTGATCAACTTCGCCATCGGCGTGGCGACGGGGATCGTCCAGGAATTCCAGTTCGGAATGAACTGGAGCGAGTACTCACGGTTCGTCGGCGACATCTTCGGCGCCCCCCTGGCCATGGAGGGCCTGATGGCCTTCTTCTTCGAATCCACCTTCATCGGATTGTGGATCTTCGGCTGGAGCAGGTTGCCCCGCCTTGTCCACCTGGCCTGCATCTGGATAGTCGCGATCAGCGTGAACGTGTCCGCGTTCTTCATCATCACGGCGAATTCGTTCATGCAACACCCGGTCGGTGCGCACTACAACCCCGAAACCCACCGCGCCGAACTGAACAGCATCGTGGCCTTGCTCACCAACAACACCGGACGAACCGCATTTGCCCACACGGTCACGGGCGCATTCCTCACCGCCGGGACGTTCGTCGCCGCCGTGAGCGCCTGGTGGCTGGTGCGTTCCAAGAATTCCCCCGTACCGCCTGGTACCCGGGCCATGTACCGTCCGGCGACCATCTTGGGGTGTTGGGTGGCGTTGATCGCCACGGTCGGCCTGTTCTTCAGCGGCGACTACCAAGGCAAGCTGATGTTTCAGCAGCAGCCGATGAAGATGGCTTCGGCAGAGTCATTGTGCGACACCCAAACCGATCCGAACTTCTCCATCCTCACGGTGGGTCGGCAGAACAACTGCGATGGCCTCACCCGAGTCATCGAGGTGCCCTACGTATTACCGATCCTGGCGCAGGGCAGGCCGACCAACGTCACCCTGCAAGGCGTGCGTGACCTGCAACGGGACTACCAACAGCGATTCGGTCCAAATGACTACCGCCCCAATCTCTTCGTCACCTACTGGTCGTTTCGCGCCATGATCGGATTCCTGGCAATCCCAGTCCTGTTCGCGTTGCTTGCGCTGTGGCTGACTCGCGGTGGACGCATCCCGGACAAGCGTTGGTTCGGATGGTTTGCGCTGCTGACGATTCCGACTCCGTTCCTGGCCAACATCTCCGGGTGGGTGTTCACCGAGATGGGCCGCCAGCCCTGGATCGTGGCTCCGAACCCAACCGGTGACCCCAACGTTCGGCTCACCGTCGCAACCGCGGTGTCCAACCTGACCACCGCCACGGTCGTCACCTCCCTGGTGACATTCACGCTTGTCTACGCGGTGCTCGCGGTCATCTGGTTTTGGCTGCTCAAACGCTACATAGTCGAGGGCCCGCTGGAACACGACGCCGAGCCTGCTCCGCCACGCGCACCCGACGACGACGAGGTAGCACCTCTGTCGTTCGCCTATTGAGACCGGGCAAGGCCCAAGCCACCAACTCAAGAGAAGGGAGCTGACCGTTGGGACTCCAAGAGTTGTGGTTCGCTGTCATCGCGGTGCTGTTCCTTGGATTCTTCATCCTCGAGGGATTCGACTTCGGCGTAGGCATGCTGATGGCACCCTTCGCACATTTCGGCACGGGTGATCCGGAGATCCACCGGCGCACCGCTCTCAACACCATTGGACCGGTTTGGGACGGCAACGAGGTGTGGCTGATCACCGGCGGCGCGGCCATGTTCGCCGCATTTCCCGGCTGGTACGCCACGGTGTTCTCCACGCTGTACTTGCCGCTGCTGGCCATCTTGTTCGGCATGATCGTGCGCTCGGTGGCCATCGAGTGGCGCGGCAAGGTCGATGACCCAAAGTGGCGGGCGCTGGCCGACTTCGGCATTGCAGCCGGGTCCTGGTTGCCGGCCATACTCTGGGGCGTCGCATTCGCCATCCTGGTGCGAGGCCTGCCCGTCGATGCCAACGGTCACGTGGCCCTGTCAATCGGCGATGTGCTCAACGCGTACACCCTGTTGGGCGGATTGGCCACCGCCGGCCTGTTTCTGTTCTACGGGGCGGTGTTTGTCGCCTTGAAGACGGCGGGCCCGATTCGCGACGACGCATACCGGTTTGCCGTCTTGTTGTCGCTTCCCGTCACGGTCCTGGTCGCCGGATTTGGGGTTTGGACCCAGTTGGCTTATGGCAAGCAGTGGACCTGGGCCTTGCTGGGGGTGGCCGTGGTTGCGCAGCTGGCGGCGGTGCTGCTGGTCTGGCGACGCGTATCCGATGGCTGGGCGTTCCTCTGCATCGCGGTGGTAGTGGCGGCCGTGGTGCTCCTGCTGTTCGGTGCCCTATACCCGAATCTGGTGCCGTCGACGCTCAACGAGCGATGGAACGTAACGATCTACAACGCCTCCTCGACGCCCTACACGCTCAAGATCATGACCTGGGTTACCGCGTTGTTCGCCCCGCTGACGGTGGTCTACCAGGCCTGGACGTACTGGGTCTTCCGGCAGCGGATTTCGGCCGAGCGGATACCGCCGTCGATAGGTCTGGCTAGGCGCCCCTCCTGACCGCAAGGGCCTCGACCACCCGCGCGCCACTGGACCCGCGGCTGTGGCGGGCGTCGGCCGCGTTGCGGTGCTATCTGATCGCCTCGGTGACCTGCGGAGTGGTCATCTCGGGCTGTGCCATTGCCTCGGCGATCGTGCTGGCGAGCATGGTCGCGCGCGTCGCCAGCGACCCCTCGGCACGGTGTTTACGCTGCTGGCTGGGCTCGCTGTTGATGTTGTCGGCGCTGTGGGCGTTGCGCGCGGTGACGCACTGGCTGCAGGCGCGCCTGGGCCAGCGAGGGGCCAGCGCGGTGATCGCCGAGCTCAGTGGGCAGGTGCTGGAGTCGGTGACGGCCCGCCAGCCCAACGAATTGGCGGCACAACGCGATGCCGCCGCGGTGGTGGTAACCCGCGGACTGGACGGCTTGCGACCCTATTTCACCGGCTACCTGCCCACGCTGTTTCTTGCGGCGATCCTGACCCCGGCCACCGTGGTGATGATCGCGGTCTACGACGTGAAGTCGGCGCTGATCGCGGTGATCACCCTTCCACTGATCCCGGTCTTCATGGTCTTGATCGGGTTGGCTACCGCTGAGCGGTCAGCGGCGGCTCTGGCCGCAATGGCCACCTTGCAGGCCCGATTGCTGGATCTGATCGCCGGAATCCCCACCCTGCGGGCGCTGGGCCGAGCCTCCGGCCCTGAACAACGCATCGCCGAGCTCAGCGCCGCGCATCGGCGCTCGGCCCTGGCGACACTGCGAATTGCCTTCTTGTCAGCTCTGGTGCTCGAACTGCTGGCGACTCTGGGCGTGGCTGTGATTGCCGTCAGCATCGGACTGCGCCTGGTGTTCGGTGAAATGACACTGACCGCCGGTCTCACGGTGTTACTGCTGGCCCCGGACGTGTACTGGCCGCTGCGCCGCATTGGCGTGGAGTTTCACGCCGCCCAGGACGGGAAATCCGCGGCCGACCAGGCATTCACGCTCATCGGCGAAACGGCTTGCACCCCACCGGCTCGACGAGCGGTAACCGCCCGTGGGGCGACGATCCACCTCCAAAATCTCAGCGTCACCGGACGCGACGGCCGATCACCACACAACTTGACCGCCACCATCGAACCCGGCCAGGTGACGGTGCTGACCGGACAAAACGGCGCGGGCAAGAGCACCACACTGCAGCTGATCGCGGGGCTCACCACGCCGTCAAACGGGCGGCTTACCGTCGCTGGAATCGACATCAGCGAGCTGGATCCCGTCGACTGGTGGCGCCAGTTGTCCTGGTTGCCGCAGCGTTCGGTGCTGGTCCCCGGAACGGTCCGTGACAACCTGGTGCTACTTGGTGAGCTGGCCGATTTGGACAGCGCCTGCGCGGCGTCGGGCTTCGACGCGGTCCTGGCTGAGCTCCCGGACGGATTGGACACGGTGCTGGGCCGAGACGGCGTCGGTTTGTCGCTCGGGCAGCGACAACGTTTGGCCCTGGCCCGCGTCCTGGGATCGCCTTCCCCGGTGCTGCTACTCGACGAGCCCACCGCACACCTGGACTCGCACACCGAGGAGCAAGTGCTGCAGGCCATCGCCGAACGGGCCCGCACCGGTGCGACCGTGGTGGTGGTCGGACATCGCGAACCGGTGGTTGCCATCGGCGACCAGGTAGTCGAGGTAACCCGCGACGGACTCGATACTCAGGCCGGCTATGTCCCGGTCTGATTCCCTATCGGCCGCATGCGACCTGTTGCGTCCGAGGCTGCCCCGGGTGCTCGCCGCGATCGCCCTGGGGGTGTTGTCCCTGGGCAGCGCCCTGGCACTGGCCGGCGTGTCGGCCTGGCTGATAACCCGGGCATCGCAGATGCCGCCGGTGCTTGACCTATCGATCGCCGTCGTCGCGGTGCGGACGTTCGCGATCTCGCGGGGCGTTCTGCACTATTGCGAGCGACTGGCCACCCACGACATCGCGCTACGCGCGGCAGGCACCGCGCGTGCCCGGATCTATCAGCGACTAGCCGAAGGACCGGTATCAGCGGCATTCCGGTTATCCAGCGGCGACCTGGTGGCGCGCGTCGGTAGCGACGTTGACACCTTGGCTGACGTGCTGGTGCGCGCCCTGGTTCCGGTGGGCGTGGCGGCGGTGCTGGCACCGGCTGCGATCGGGGTGGTCGCGGTCATATCACTGCCGGCAGCTGCCGTATTGACGATGTGCTTCATCGTGGCCGGGATAGTTGCGCCGTCGCTTGCCCGCAGAGCGGCGCAATCACAGGAAGCGCTGGCCCGCCAGCATCATGCCGGCCGGGATGAGTCGGCGATGGTCGCCCTCGAACATGCCCCCGAACTCCGGGTCGGCGGCGTGCTACCTGCAGTGATCACGAAATCACAACGGCAACAACATGCCTGGGGCGAGGCCATGGATGCGGCGGCGCGTCCCGCCGCGATCGCCGAAGCCGTACCGACAGCGGCAATCGGAACAAGCGTGCTCGGAGCGGTGGTGGCCGGAATCCTCATGGCCCCCACCGTCGCGCCCACCACCCTGGCGGTCCTGATGTTGCTGCCCCTGTCTGCCTTCGAGGCCACCAACGCTCTCCCGGCCGCTGCAGTTCAGCTGACCCGGTCCCGAATCGCGTTGCACCGGTTGATCGAACTCGCTGGGCGCGACGTCAACCCGCCGACCGATACCGCGATCGCAACGCTGGAATCCCCCACGCTCGGCCAGCTGTCAGCGGATATCTATTCCGGCCATTGGCGGGCCCACGCCACCCGGACCACGATCGAGCTGTCACCGGGGGCTCGGCTGGCCGTCACGGGCCCCAGCGGCTCCGGAAAGACGACCCTACTAATGACCCTGGCCGGGCTGCTATCGCCGCTGCAGGGGCAGGTGCTATTGAACGGAATCAGTCTGACCCGGTTCGATGACGCCGAATTACGCAGCACCATTGGGTTTTTCGCTGAAGACGCGCACATCTTCGCGACTACCGTGCGCGACAACTTGCTGGTTGTCCGCGGAGATTGCACCGATGACGAGCTGGTGACCACCCTGGATAGGGTCGGCCTCGGCGCGTGGCTCGCCGGTCTTCCCCACGGCCTGTCGACGGTCTTGATCGGTGGCGCGCAGGCGGTCTCCGCGGGCCAGCGCCGACGGCTCCTGCTCGCCCGCGCAGCGCTTTCGCCCGCCCAGATCGTGTTGCTCGACGAACCCACCGAGCACCTCGACGCAACCGACGCCGATCGCATTCTTCGTGACCTCCTGTCCTCGGAGACCGGTCTGCTACCCGTCGCCAAGACCGTCGTGGTGGCCACCCACCACCTCTCCGAAAACATTCGGTGTGACCGGATGAACATCCCTTCCCGGCAAGAGGTCTCACCGAAGGTGACGCCGACGCGGCATGAACTCCAGTGAGAGCAGTACGACCAGCAGCGGAATGACCTGAGTCACGGTGATCAACGCATACCGCCGCTGGTCGAGCGCGTGGAACTTGCACAGGTAGCGGTATAGCGACTCGAGGGAGATCAAGGGGTCAAGCAAGTGGATCAACAGGTAGAACAGGCGCTGCGGCCGGCTACGGTGACACTCGTCGAAGATTTCCGGAAACGCCGCGAATGCCAGTGACAGTCGCTGCGCCCCCGCGTCTTTGGCAGCAATGATCATGTCGACGCTGAGCCGTTCGTCGATCCCGTTCGGGGCCCCACTCCGACGCCACGGCACATCCAGGGAATAGTCGCTACCGCGCCCGGCCGTCGTGAACCGGTCAAATCCCTGTACCCGCCCGGAAACATCGCGAGCAATGATCAGCTGCACCCCGGGGTATGTACCTTCGAGCACGCCGTCCAGACTCATGCAGAAGCCACGGTCGTTTCGGGCCCCTTTGGGTGATGCCAGCAGCATCTCGGCCAGCTCTGCCCGCCGTGTGTCGTCGAGCTCCTGCTCGGCCACGATTTCGGTGGTGATGCCCGCGTTGCGGGTGCGCTTGACGGCCTGACGCAGGTTGCGGAACTTTCGGCCCACCATGGCGAAGCTCCGCACGTCGATGACGACATCGCAACCGATGGGAACCGCGCGCAGGGATTGGCCGACCACCGCACGGTCAGCCCATAGGTCGAGCCGCCGCTCGCTGCAAGCCAAGACCGCGATCCGCCAGCCGTGGGTGTGACACATGGCGGCGAAGTCGGCGATCAGTTGCGGAAACTGCGATTCCGCACCAATCGGGTCGCCGGCGACGACCGCAAAACCCATCCGCGTCCGATATGCCAGCGCCGCGGTGCCGGCCGCGCTGAAGTGATAGCACTTGCCCGCCTGCATCGCGAACGGCGCCAACGGATCCGCACTGGTGGCGTTGATCAAGGCCCACACTCGCGGTAGGTCCCCGGGCCGCGGATGCGCCGACGTTGGCCACATCAGCACCAGTCCCGATCCGGCGATCAATAGTTCACCGGCCAGACTAAAAGACAACACATGCGCGCCCAGGCCAAGGACCAGGATCAAGGCGGCCACAATCGCATGCATCGCAGTCACCGGGCGCCCCAGGAAGATGCCTCGCGCGATCAGCGCCACCGCGGCCAGCACCGTCAACGACCAGCTCAGCCGGCCAGCGGCCTGCCAATCCTCGTGCCGGTAGTTTCGGGCCAGCAACGCAATGAGCCAGCAGGCCGCGCAGAACACCGCCAGTGCCCCAACGCAGCGGGCGGTGACAGAGTCGACGTTGACGACAACGCGTTCGCGTGCCCGAACGCGCGGCACAACCTCGACCGACGATCCGTCCACACTCACCTCCCGACAGCGCGATTCTCAGCTGGGCGGTGCGCCTACTACCAGGAACGTTACGCCTGAGCAGAGCCGGACCGGCCCAGGTTCAGGTGCTTGTCGTCGCCGCTGCGCGCATCCTCGCGCGGGGTCTATCGTCGTGCGGCGGGGAAATACTTCAGCACGCCTTCCTGCACCACCGTCGCCACCGGCTGGCCGGCGCGATTGAAGAAGTGCCCAGTGCCCAGGCCGCGTGAGTCTGCCGCCACCGGTGACGATGTGGAATACAGCACCCAATCGTTGAAGTCGACCTGCCGGTGAAACCACACCGAATGGTTGGCCGAGGCGGCGAAAATGCGGTCAAACCCCCAGGACAGGCCGTGGGTGGTGATCACCGAGTCCAGCACGGTGGTATCCGAGGAATACAGCATCGTCGCGGTGTGCAGGATCGGATCGTCGGGCAGTTTACCCAAAGCCTTTACCCAGACCCGGTTGTAGTGAAGCCGCTCCCCCTTGTCACGCATCACCCAGGACGGATCGTTGGTGTAGCGCCATTCGATCGGCTGCAGCGCGTTTACGAAGTGCGGAACGGTCTCCTCGTAGCCGCGCAGCAGCTCGCCAATGGGCGGGCGAGTTTCTGGATCGGCCACCGGCGGCGGCTCGACACCATGCTCGAGCCCACGCCCGCCCGACATGTAGGAGATCATCGCCGAGGACAGCAGCGTCTCATTCTGCACCGCGTCGATCCGTCGATTGGCGAAACGACGCTCGTCGCGCAGCCGCACCACCTGGAATTCGATGTCTTTCGTCGTGTCGCCACCGTTGATGAAGTGCACCGAGAGCGCGCTGGGCGGTAGATCGTCTCGAAGCAACGTGCGGCTGCTGGCAACAAATGACTGAGCCATCAGCAGCCCACCGAATGTTCGCATCGGGTTCTTGCTGGGATGGGCCCCGATGAACCGATCATCCGCGACGCGTTTGAGGTCTAGGACCGCGAGCAGTTCCTCGAAGTCCGACTTGGCTTCGTCTCGCACGTTGGGCTCATCGCCGGCCGGCATGGGCTCGCTCTCCTCCAGATTCGGTGGCCCAGCTCAGGCGGCGCTTCGCGGTCGCGCGGATTCCTGGGTGGGACTCAATTCCCCGGCTCCTGGGCCAGGTTAGACGTCGTCCTCACCGATCCGGTGCACGTGAATCAGATTGGTCGAACCCACGGTCCCCGGCGGTGCACCCGCGACGATGACCACCAGATCACCACGCTTGTAGCGGCCGAGTTCTAGCAGCGATTTGTCGACCTGCCGGATCATGCCGTCAGTCGAGTCCATCTCCGGGACGATGAAAGTCTCGGTGCCCCAGGTCATCGCGAGCTGACTGCGCACCTCGGGCCAAGCGGTGAAGGCCAGCAGCGGCAATGGGGTATGCAGCCGAGCAAGCCGTCGCACGGTATCGCCGGACTGAGTGAAGGCGACCAACGCCTTGGCGTCGAGTCGTTCACCGATGTCGCGGGCCGCATAGGAGATCACTCCCCGCTTGGTGCGCGGCACATGGGTCAACGGCGGGGCCGCCGTCGAGTTCTCTTCAACCGCGCAGACGATGCGCGACATCGTCCGGACCGCAGCAAGTGGGTACTTGCCCACCGAGGTCTCACCGGACAGCATCAGGGCATCGGCGCCGTCAAGCACGGCGTTGGCGACGTCAGAGGCCTCGGCACGGGTGGGCCGCGAGTTCTCGATCATCGAGTCGAGCATCTGGGTCGCCACGATCACCGGTTTGGCGTTCTCCCGGGCGATCTGGATGGCCCGCTTCTGTACCAGCGGGACCTCTTCCAGCGGCAGCTCTACCCCCAGATCGCCGCGGGCCACCATGACGGCGTCGAATGCCAACACGATGGCTTCGAGATTGTCGATCGCTTCGGGCTTTTCCAGCTTCGCGATCACCGGAACTCGCCGGCCGATCCGGTCCATCACCTCATGCACGAGTTCCACGTCCGAAGGCGACCGCACGAAGGACAGCGCGACCATGTCGACACCCAGATTGAGCGCGAACGTGAGGTCGTCGATGTCCTTCCCCGAGAGCGCCGGCGCAGATACATTCATCCCCGGCAGGGAGATTCCCTTGTTGTTGCTGACCGGGCCGCCTTCTACGACTGTGCAGACCACGTCGTTGCCGTCGATGTGATCGACGATCAATCCGACCTTGCCGTCATCAACGAGCACCCGGTCACCGGCCACGGCATCCTGGGCCAGCCTCTTGTAGGTGGTAGATACCCGGTCACGGCACCCTTCACACTCCTCGACCGTGATCCGGACCGTGTCCCCGTCAGCCCAATAGGTCGGGCCATCAGCGAAGCGGCCCAACCTGATCTTCGGGCCTTGCAGATCGGCGAGCACGCCGACCGCGCGCCCCGTGGCGTCAGAGGCAGCACGCACGCGCTCATATGCGGCTTCGTGATCCGGGTAGTCGCCGTGGCTGAAGTTCATTCGGGCGACGTCCATTCCGGCTTCGACCAGCTCTTTGACCAAGTCGTCCTGTTGCGTAGCCGGCCCGAGGGTGCAGACGATCTTTCCGCGTCTAGTCACGCCGTCAAAGCATAGTCGTGGTTGTGAGTCGCCGGTGTTTCGCACTGATATCGGCCCGGATTGGATCCGCGGATCATCAACCGTGGCTTCGCTCACCGCTAGTGCAACGGAGTCCTCTGGCGGGGCACCAAAACGCGCGGTGACCAAGGCACATCGTCACCGCGTCCACCTCCGCCAACCTCGGATGCGGGGCTGGTGGGGCGCTGGAAGTCTGCGCTGCCCGGGCAACTTTGGGATCCGGGCCAGCGTGGCGCGGGTAGACGCACGCGCGGGGCTTCCGCCAGCTGAACGCGAGTTTCATCTCAACGGCCTCGCGGGCAAGGGCGTGCGCGGGTCCGGCCGAGATGCCGGACACGCCTCTTGGAAAAGGTGCCGAACAATTGCCAGTTTGAGAAACTGGTCACATGGGCAACTACAGCGGCATGAATGCATCTCACGTCGTCCGTTTCCTGGGGCCGGCGGTGATAACGGCTTGCGGCCTCAGCGCTTCCGTGTTTTCTGCCGTCGCCATTCCGTCTGCATCCGCCGAGCCATGCCCCGATGTCGAGGTGGTTTTTGCCCGCGGCACCGGCGAACCGCCCGGCCTTGGCCCCACCGGCCAGGCATTCGTCGACTCTCTGCGTTCGCACATCGGTGGGCGATCACTCGACGTGTACCCGGTCAACTATCCGGCCAGCGACAACTGGGACACCGGCCTGGACGGCATCAGAGATGCGGGCACTCATGTCGTTTCGATGGCGGGACAATGCCCCCAGACCAAGATGGTGCTGGGCGGCTATTCACAGGGCGCGGCGGTGATGGGCTTTGTCACCTCTGCTGCGGTGCCAGCGGGAGTCGATCCCGCGACCGTCCCCAAGCCGCTGCAACCGGATGTGGCTGAGCACGTCGCTGCGGTGGTCCTGTTCGGCATGCCGAATGTGCGGGCCATGGACTTTCTGGGTGAACCCGCCGTCGAAATCGGCCCTGCCTACCAGGCGAAGACCATCAAGGTCTGCGTCCCCGAGGATCCGGTTTGTTCCGACGGCCTCAATTTCGCCGCGCATAATGCCTACGCCGACGACGGGGCCGTGGTCGATCAGGGGGTGGCGTTTGCCGCCAGCCGACTCGGTGGAGACCCAGGCGGGCCGGTGCCGGCTCCGTCGTCCGGTTTCGGCAACTGAGGACAGTGCCCTCGACCGCGGTCAAGGACCATAGACGGCGGGCACCAGCGGAAATCCGGGCAGGTTGCGCAGCACCGTCCATACGATCATCGCTACCCCGACCACGATCATCGCCGCTAGCGGCAGCGATGTGCGGCCCCGGCGTCGGCGCAGCAGGGCCCACGCTCCCAGCACAGGGATCCCGACAAGCAGGAAGACGTTGTCGTTGATGCTGGCCACCAGGTCACCGTGCAACAGGTCATGCACCATCCGTAGGCCGCCACAGGCGGGACAATCCCAACCGGTGAGCCACTTGAACGGACACGCTGGGTAGGCCGAATTCGCGCCGTGCGGGTCGACCAAACCGATGTAGCCAAGGGCCGCGGCCAACAATCCGGCCGACGCTACGGCGCCATAGCGGCCGGGGCGCTGGCTATGTACATCGCGCCGCCCCGGCTCAGCGGAGCCCTGACTAGGTTCCATCACGCAACGGGCGACCCCACGGGTCGCTGACTTTGTCGGTCAATATCAGCACCGCGTCAATGACACCCCAGACCAAGGCGCCTAGGCCACACGTCAACCAGCCCACAAGTAATTGCGCGATACCCATCCCGGTGTGACCCATGTAGATCCGGCCGATGCCCGCGATTCCGAACAGCCCCAGTAGCTGCAGCAACCCCGCAACCGTCTTCGATTTGTCTGAAAACGGCTGGCCGGTAACGGGATGCCGGCCAAAAGGCGCCGCTGGGTCGTAGTAACTGCGGGGCGCCGAGTAGTCCGGATAGTACGGCGGAGGAAATGGCGGTGGGTATCCCGGTTGCTGTCCGGGACCAGCGCCGCCGCCGGCCCACGACTGGTCAGTCACCATTTCAGCATGCCAGATCCGATGAGCTGGTGCCCGAGCCGCTCGCCGAACTTGGCGGCCTGACGGCTACCGGCCCGAACGACGCATCCGGTTCCTCAGCCGGCCACGCCAACCTTGCCGGGTTGGGCCGGTATCGCCGTCCACCGCCGCGCTCGGAGGCGGGCCCTCGCCGTCTCCAGCCGAGGTTTGGTCGGAGCCCTGCTCGATAGTTTGGCTCTGCTCCAGCTCACTTTGGGTGTCGGATTCACCGGACGAAGTGTCCTCGGCTGAGTCCTCCGGTGCGGACTCGTCGGCTCCGGGCTCCTCGGAGTCTGCGGCGGGCTCGGGCGACTCATCGCCGGATTCTTCGGCTTCGGTTGCCGTGGCGTCAGCGTCCTCGGCCGCGACAGCGTCGAGATCGTCGCTCGCCGGCTCGGCGGGCTCGCCATCACCCTCGTCGGCGTCCGTCGCTTCAGCGGCCGCCAATGCCTCCGCTTCGGGCTCTTGGGGTTCGATCTCTTCGATATCTGCTTGCTCGACCACGACCTCGGGTTCTGCCGCGGTGGAGTCGTCGTCTGGCTCAGCATCGGCCTCGTCTGCGTCGTCAACCCCCGTTTGGCCACCATCTATGGCCTGCGCTGTCTTGTCCTCGGCCTCAGACCCCTCGGCCTCAGCGACCTCTGCTGCCTCTTTTGGCTCGTCCTCGCCCGCCTCAGCCTCTTCGGCCTCAGCGGCCTCGTCGACCCCACCCTCGATCGCCTCAGCAACCTCTACCTCACCCGCCTCAGCCTCTTCAGGCTCAGCCGCCTCCTCAACCTCAGCCTCTTCAGGCTCAGCCGCCTCCTCAACCTCACCGTCGACCGCCTCAGCAACCTCTACCTCACCCACCTCGGGTGCCTCGGCCTCAGCCGCCTCCTCAACCGCTTCTACCTCACCCTCACCCGCCTCATCGGCCTCCTCAGCAGCTTCTACCTCACCCAGCTCAGGCATCTCAGCCTCAGCAGCCGCCTCAACCTCACCCTCGACCGCCTCAGCAACCTCTACCTCGCCCGCCTCAGCCGCCTCAACCTCACCCTCGACCGCCTCAGCAACCTCTACCTCGCCCGCCTCAGCCGCCTCGACCTCACCGTCGACCGCCTCAGCGACCTCCTCAGCAGCCTCTACCTCACCCACCTCAGGCACCTCAGCCTCAGGCGCCTCAGCCTCAGCAGCCTCGCCAACCTCACCCTCGACCGCGTCGGACGCTTCGGTATCGGCTGTCGACTCATCTCCAGCGACCGCCGAACCAACGGTTTCTGGTTCGGCGACTTCGGCCGCCTCGGCCGTTTCTGCCAGTCCGGTTGGCTCGTCGCCTTCCCTATCGCCAGCTAGCGCAGCGGCCGTCGAGTCAGCGGTCGCGACCTCGCCGGCAGGTTCGGGTTCGGGCACTTCGTCAGCAGCGGCGGTCGTACCACGCACGCTCGCCGGATCCTCGCGGCCTTTGGGCGCCAAGATGATGTAGACGACTGCGCCGATGAACACGAACGTCGACGTGAAAGAGTTGATTCGGATGCCGGCGATGTGTGTGGCGGTGTCGTCGCGCAACAACTCGACGCAGAACCGCCCGACGCAATACAAGGCCACATAGGACGCGAACAATCGACCGTGACCGATTGTGAAGCGGCGGTCCAGATAGATCAACGCGGCGAATACCAGCAGGTTCCAAATCAACTCGTAGAGGAACGTCGGTTGCACCACGACCGCGACCTGCCCGGTCGAGACGCCGTCGAGCGAATGAACGTCGACGAATCCGGAGGGATCCCGACGATAGAAAATCTCCAGGCCCCACGGCACCGTGGTCTCGCGGCCGTACAGCTCCTGGTTGAAGTAATTCCCGAGCCGACCGATCGCTTGGCCCATCACCACGCCTGGTGCGACCGCGTCCAAGAAGGCAGGCAGTGGAATTCCGCGACGACGACAGCCGATCCAGGCTCCAACGGTGCCCAGGGTCACTGCACCCCAGATACCGAGGCCGCCATCCCAGATGCGCAGCGCCGCGCCCAACCCGGCGCCGCCTTCGCCAAAGTATGTCTGCCAGTCGGTGCTCAGGTGGTACAGACGCCCGCCGATCAAACCAAACGGGACCATCCACAAAGCGATGTCGTAGATCACCCCGCGCTCACCGCCGCGTGCGGCGAAACGCCGGTCACCGATCATCAGGCCCATAACGATCCCGATGATGATGAAGAATGCGTACGCGCGAATCGGCAGTGGCCCGAGATGCCAGACGCCACGCGGCGGACTGGGGAAATACGCAAGTACGGTCGCCGTCATGGCGAGTTCCTCTGGCGAACGCCAGCGGCAAGTTCCTCCGTCAGTGAGCGCAAACTCGGCAATCCGTCGCCCAACGCCGATACCAACGCCGATCCCACGATGACACCGTCGGCGTAGCGGCCGATCTCGGCGGCCTGTTCCCGCGACCGCACCCCCAAACCAACACCGACGGGTATGTCAGACACCGCCTTGACCCTCGCCACCAGATCGGGCGCAGCGTTCGACACAGCGTCGCGCGCGCCGGTCACCCCCATGGTCGACGCGGCATATACAAACCCGCGTGACGCCGCGACGGTGTTGGCCAAGCGTTCGGGTGTTGACGACGGCGCCACCAGAAAGATGCGGTCCAGCCCGTGCTCATCGGAGGCGGCAAGCCACTGTTGGGCCTCGTCGGGGATGAGGTCGGGAGTAATCAGCCCGTGCCCGCCGGCGGCCGCCAGATCCCGTGCGAATGCATCGACCCCGTACCGCAGCACCGGGTTCCAGTACGTCATCACAACGGCACGCCCGCCGGCCTTGCTTATCGATTCGACCGCGGTCAACGCGTCCCGGACTCGCACTCCCCCGCTCAGCGCCGCCTCGGTAGCCCGCTGGATAGTCGGGCCATCCATGCCCGGATCCGAGTAGGGAACGCCGACTTCGACTATGTCGCAACCTGATTCGACGAGCTCAGTCATCGCTCGCACCGATGTGTTCACGTCGGGGTAACCGGTGGGCAGATATCCGATCAACGCCGCGCGATTTTCCGCGCGGCACGAATCGAAAAGCGGTCCCAGCCTGCTGGCTTCGCGTTGTTCAACAGTCATGATCAAACCGACTTGTTCGCGCTGCCGCCAGGCGTCAGCAGACCGAACCATTTGGCGGCCGTTTCGACATCCTTGTCGCCCCGCCCCGACAAATTCACCACAATCACCGCACCCTTTCCCAGCTCACGACCCAGCTTGAGAGCACCGGCCACCGCATGGGCGGATTCGATGGCGGGGATGATGCCTTCCAACCGGCATAGCAGGCCGAATGCCTCCATCGCCTCGGAATCGGTAATCGGCTGGTAAGTGACGCGCCCGATGTCCTTGAGCCAGGCATGTTCGGGGCCGACCCCGGGATAGTCCAGACCCGCTGAGATCGAATGGGATTCGATGGTTTGACCGTCTTCGTCCTGCAGCAAGTAGGAGAAGGAGCCCTGGAATGCTCCGGGCGAACCACCGGCAAACGTCGCCGCGTGCCGACCCGTCTCGACGCCGTCGCCTGCCGCCTCAAATCCCACCAATCGAACATCGGGATCGTCGAGAAATGCATGAAAGATCCCGATTGCATTGGATCCTCCGCCGACGCATGCCACGACCGCATCAGGCAGCTTGCCCGCCTGACCTTGGATCTGCACACGAGCCTCCATGCCGATGATCCGCTGAAAATCGCGAACCATGGTCGGGAAGGGATGGGGCCCAGCCGCGGTACCAAAGCAGTAGTAGGTGCGATCGGCGTTGGTGACCCAATCCCGGAATGCCTCATTGATGGCGTCTTTGAGGGTTTTTGAACCGGTTTCCACGGCGACGACCTCGGCTCCGAGCAGCCGCATCCTGGCTACGTTGAGCGCCTGACGCGCGGTGTCAACGGCCCCCATGTAGATGACACATTCCAGGCCCAGCAGCGCACACGCGGTGGCCGTAGCCACACCATGCTGTCCGGCGCCGGTCTCGGCGATCACCCGGGTCTTCCCCATCCGGCGGGCCAGCAATGCCTGACCGAGCACATTGTTGATTTTGTGAGAGCCGGTGTGGTTTAGGTCTTCTCGCTTCAGGAAGATTCGAGCTGAGCCAGCGTGCTCGCTGAGCCTGGTGGCTTCGTACAGCGGCGACGGCCGACCGGCGTAGTGCGTTTGCAGCCGATCGAGCGTGTCCAGGAAGTCCTGGTTTACCCGCTCTTTCTCGTACGCGACGGTGACCTCTTCGATCACCGCCATGAGCGCCTCTGGGACGTAACGGCCACCGTAGGCGCCGAAATGCCCGCCTGAATCGGGATCGTGGGAGGTCCGTTCTGCAATCGCGGAACTGGTCCGCGGCAGGTCCGGGCGAGATAAGTCAGCCATCACCGAAGCTCAACGGGCACGGTTGTCATCCCCGGTTAGCGGGCTGGTTTTGGGCAGGACGGATGGGTGCCTGCGGTGACCAGATCAGCAACCGCCGCCCGTGGGTCACCACTCTTGACCAGCCCTTCGCCGACCAACACGGCGTCTGCGCCAGCACCGGCATACGCCAGCAGATCATTGGTGCCGCGCACGCCGGACTCGGCAATCCTGATCACGTTGCTGGGTAATCCCGGAGCGATTCGCGCGAAGCAGTCCCGGTCCACCTCCAAGGTGGTGAGATCGCGCGCATTGACGCCGATGACCTTGGCCCCAGCCTTCAATGCCCGGTCCGCCTCCTGCTCGGTGTGCACCTCGACAAGCGCGGTCATCCCCAGCGATTCGGTCCGGTCCAGCATGGACACCAGCGCCGACTGGTCCAACGCGGCGACGATGAGCAGCAGCATGTCCGCACCGTGCGCCCGCGCCTCATGGATCTGATAGGGCTGAACCACAAAGTCTTTGCGCAATAACGGAATAGAGACTGCCGCGCGCACCGCATCGAGATCGTCGAGCGAACCCTGAAAACGCCGGCCCTCGGTCAACACACTGATGATGCGCGCGCCGCCATCCTCATAGGCACGCGCCAGCTTGGCGGGGTCGGTGATGGGCGCCAACGAGCCAGCAGATGGGCTGGCACGCTTCACCTCGGCGATGACACCAATACCCGGCTGACGCAGGGCGGCCATCACGTCCAGTGGCGGCGGCGCCGCCGCGGCGGCGGCCTTGATCTCGGTCATGCCGACAAGCGCCTCGCGCGCGGCAACGTCGGCCCGGACTCCCTCGAGAATGGAGTCAAGCACTGTTGCCGGACTCATGCCTGTCGTTTCCTTCCGATTTAAACCAGGCTCTACAGCCGATTTACGACGACGTCCATGAAGGGTAGCGACCGTCGACGCACCCTTGTTCACCGACCCTCGGTGTCTGGCTCAGGCGGCCGATCGGTAGGGTCCCGGCCCTCGTCCAGAGCATCCCAGATCGTGCGCTCCGACACGTCCAATTCCGCGCTCTTCGACGCCTTTTCCGTCGCCATAGCCGCGTCCTGGGCACGCGCCACGGAACGACGGGAAGCGGGCGACGCGTACTTTGTGGCGTCGTCGCCGAGTGATTCGACGATCGATGCCGAGCGCATCAACAACGCTGCGGCGGCCAGAGTGCACACGGCAGCGCCCACCGCGAGTCCCGCCCCCACGTAGTGCCTCCCGCTGCCCACCAACGTGATCACCGAGACTTGAGCGAGCTCGGCCCCACGCAGTGCGACATCGGGAATCACCCACAAACTGACACCGAGATATCCGACCGCGAGGCTCACTATCGCCAGCAAGGCCGCTAGCCCCCGCAGGGGCCAGCCACGCACTGCCAGCGCCGCGACCGCGGCGGCCAACATCAGAAGCGCCATGGGCAGCAGCGCGGTGGACCACGTCGCGCCCGACAGGGTCACCTCCTTGGGCGGGCCGAGTCCGTCGAATGACCGGATGACAACCCACCCCAACCGCGAAGCAATCCACAGCACGCCGGCCGAGATCACCAGCAACAACTGGGCGATCCCGATCATCAGTCGGCTGTTCCGCCGCGCCCGGTGGTCATTCCCGGTATCAGTCACTGCACGCCGCATCCGGACGGGCCAGGGTCTCAGCGGCCGCAATCGCATTCAGTACCGCCCGCGCTTTGTTTCGCGCTTCGTTGTATTCGTAGGGCCCGTTGGAGTCGGCCACGACACCACCACCGGCTTGGACGTACGCCGTGCCGTTACGCATCAGCGCGGTGCGGATAGCGATTGCGAAATCAGCATTCCCGGCGAAATCGAGGTAGCCGACCACACCGCCGTACAAACCACGGCGAGTTTTCTCCATCTCTTCGATCAGCTCCATGGCCCGGACTTTGGGAGCACCAGACAGCGTCCCGGCCGGGAAGCACGCGGTCACCGCATCCAAAGCGCTGTGGCCCGCATCGAGCAGACCTGTCACGGTGGAGACCAGGTGCATGACGTGGCTATAACGCTCGATGTGGCTGTAGTCCTCAACGCGAACCGTGCCCGGTATACACACCCGTCCAAGGTCGTTGCGCCCCAGATCGACCAGCATCAGGTGCTCAGCCAGTTCTTTCTGGTCGGCCAGCAACTCCTTCTCCAGGAGCTGATCCTCTTCGTCGGTCTCACCACGCCAGCGGGTTCCGGCGATCGGGTGAGTCGTTGCGCAGCTGTCATGAACGGTGACCAACGCCTCTGGGCTTGACCCAACAATCGAAAACTCAACCGAGCCATGGTCATTCGGAACCTGAATCAAGTACATGTAGGGACTCGGATTGGTGACCCGCAGGATTCGGTAGACGTCGATCGGGTCCACCGTGGTGTCCATCTCAAAACGCTGCGACGGCACCACCTGAAAAGCTTCGCCGGCAGCAATCTCTTCCACCAGGTGCTCGACGATCGCGCCGTACTCCTCGACGGTGCGCTGAGCACGGTAGTGGGGCTCCGGTCGGCTAAAAGTGGCCACGGACGACGGCAAAGGCTGACTCAGGGCAGCGGTCATCACATCCAGCCGGGCGATGGCATCGTCATAGGCCCAATCGACTCGCTCGTCGGTGCCATCCCAATTCACCGCATTGGCGATCAGCGTGATCGTGCCTTCGTGGTGGTCGACCGCCGCCAAATCTGTGGCCAGCAACAACAGCATCTCGGGAAGCTGCAAATCATCCACGGCCAGGTTCGGCAGACGCTCGAGCCGGCGCACCATGTCGTAGGCGAAGAACCCGACCATGCCGCCGGACAGCGGAGGAAGCCCCGGCATCGCGCCCGTGGCAAGCACCTCCAAGGTGGACTGCAAGGCGCGCAGCGGGTCCCCACCGGTCGGAGCGCCCTCGGGCGCGGTACCCAGCCACACCGCTTCGCCGTCCCGCACGGTCAATGCTGTTGGCGCCCCGGCACCGATGAACGACCACCGCGACCACGACCGGCCATTCTCCGCCGACTCGAGTAAGAAAGTTCCCGGCCGGCCGTCAGCCAGCTTCCGGTACGCCGACAGCGGAGTTTCACTGTCGGCCAACACCTTGCGCGTGACGGGAACCACCCGATGTTCCGCGGCCAATGAGCGGAAATTTTCACGAGTAATCGTGGTTGCAAGGTCTGCGCGCATCGGCCTATCCAATCAGACGCGCCGTCCGGCCCGAGCGTAGCCTGACGGCCATGAAAATTGGTGACACCGTGGCCGACTTCGAGCTTCCCGATCAGACGGGAAAACAACGCAAGCTCAGCGCTCTACTTTCCGACGGGCCGGTGGTTCTATTCTTCTACCCCGCGGCGATGACCCCGGGGTGCACTAAGGAAGCCTGTCATTTCCGCGATTTGGCCGCCGAATTCACCGCAGTCGGCGCGAGCCGCGTCGGTATCAGCGCCGACTCCGTGCAAAAGCAGGCCAAGTTCGCCGACATGCAGCATTTCGACTATCCCCTGCTGTCAGATGCCGAAGGCACCGTCGCCGGCCAGTTCGGCGTCAAGCGCGGACTGCTCGGCAAATTGATGCCGGTCAAACGCACGACGTTTGTCATCGACACCGATCGCAAAGTTCTCAACGTGATCTCCAGCGAATTCAGCATGGACACCCACGCGGACAAGGCTCTAGAGACCCTCCGCGCCCGCGCATAACGCCCCGGCGACGCGCCCACGCGCTCTCAGGGGCTGACCGCAAGAAAGATGTATGCGGCCAACACCACCAGATGCAGTTCGCCCTGTAGCCGCGTCGCCCGACCAGGCAAGACGGTGAGCGCACTGACGACAACGGTCAGCACCAACAGCACCAGCTGCAGAGCTCCCAGGCCCAGCAAGAGCGGGCCGCTAAGCCAGATGGAAGCCAGCGCGATGGTCGGAATGGTGAGACCGATGCTGGCCATTGCAGAGCCGTACGCCAGGTTCAGGCTGATCTGGAGCCTCCCCTGACGCGCCGCGCGCCCGGCGGCAAGCGTCTCCGGCAGCAGCACCAACGTTGCGATGATCACGCCGACGAAGGACTGCGGAAAACCAGCCGCCACCACCATCCGCTCGATGATGGGCGACTCCATTTTGGCCAGTCCGACCACGGCGACCAAGGCAACCAACAAAAGCGCAAGACTCGTCATCGCCGCCCGAGTACTCGGCGGATCGGCGTGCCGGTCATCGTCGACGGCGCCTTTTTGCGCCACCGGCAGGAAGAAGTCCCTATGGCGGACGGTTTGGGTGAAAACAAACAGCAGATAAAGCGCCAGCGAGGCGACCGCGGCAAAACCGAGCTGGCCAGGTGAAAACTCGGGACCCGGCTGACTAGTGGTGAACGTGGGCAGCACCAGGCTCAGGGTCGCCAAGGTAGTCACCGTGGCGAGCGCGGTGCCGCTGCCATGGGCGTTGAACAACGTCACGCCGTAGCGCTGCGAACCAAGCAGCAATGACAGCCCAGCAATCCCATTAGTAGTGATCATCACCGCAGCAAACACAGTGTCGCGTGCCAGTGTGGCCGCCTGGTGCCCGCCAGAAGCCATCAGGGTGACAATCAGAGCCACTTCAATGACCGTTACCGCGACCGCGAGCACCAGTGAACCGAATGGCTCACCGACCCGGTGCGCGACAACCTCGGCGTGATGCACGGCGGCCAGCACCGCCCCTGCGAGCAGCACTGCTTCCAGCAGACCCACCACGGGGCCGATGTGCTGGCCCCAGGAAAGTACCAACGCGACAAGCGCAAGCAGCGGGGCCACCACGGTCCACGACAGGCGTTTCCACATCAACTGCCATTGTCGCTGAGGGCTCCAAACGGCCGAGCACCCCCCAAGGCCGCTGGTCAACTCCGCAGCCTGTGTATTGTGCTGCGACGCGACACCCCCCGAGCATCGGGGCACCAACGTGATTGGTGAACTTCAAGATTGCTATCCGGCTTCTGGCCGGCAGCCACAGCCCCGGCCTGGGAGTCACCACTGCTCTGGGTAGTTTCCCGATGGCCGCCTCGGCGCGATCAGTAGCATGCTCACATGCCGACAAGCGCTGGCCACAGCGAAGGCCTCCAAGAAGGTGAGCTGTTCGCCGGGTACACCATCGTGCGCCGGTTAGGTGCGGGCGGAATGGGTGAGGTGTACCTGGCGCAGCACCCCCGACTGCCCCGGCGCGACGCACTCAAGATCCTGCCCGCCGAGTTCACCTCCAGCCAGGAGTTCCGTCAGCGCTTCAACCGCGAGGCCGACCTCGCCGCAACCTTGTACAACCAGCACATAGTCGGCATCCACGATCGCGGCGAATTCCACGGACAACTCTGGATCTCCATGGACTACGTGGAGGGAACCGACGCCGCTCGACTACTGAACACCCAGTACCCGACCGGAATGCCGTATGCCGAGGTGGTGGAAATCATCGCGGCGGTGGCCGACGCGCTTGATTACGCCCATTCACAGGGCTTGCTCCACCGCGACGTAAAGCCGGCCAACATTCTGCTGGGCGAAGCCAATCACCGACGCCGAATCGTGCTTGCCGATTTTGGGATCGCTCGCGAAGTCGGCGCGATCAGTGGGCTGACCGCGACCAATATGTTGATGGGAACCACCGCATACTGCGCCCCCGAACAATTGCAGGGCGCGCCTCTGGATGGACGCGCCGATCAGTATGCACTCGGCTGCACCGCGTTTCACCTGCTGGCCGGTTCTGCCCCATTCCAACACACCAATCCGGCGGTGATCATCACCCAGCATCTGTCCGCACCACCGCCACTAATCAGTGCGCGCCGCCCCGAATTGGCACATCTCGATGGCGTCATTGCCAGAGCTCTGGCCAAGAACCCCGCAGAGCGTTACCCCACGTGCTCGGATTTCGCGGCCGCGCTGGCCGGTCAGCACCCTTTAGCCCCACCAGTCGCGCCGAACCCCGTCGCATTCGGGTCCGCGCCGACACAGGTGATCGCGACACCACCTGCAGCGGCGCCGACCGCACACGGGAGGCGAATCAAGCCCGCGACCCTGATTGCCGGGCTGGTCGCCGTCGCATTGGTCGCGGTCGCGGCGGTACTCGGTATTCAGCTGTTGAGCGACCGATCCAGCAGTGCGGATCGCGGTGCCGCATCCTCATCGGCACCCCCGGGCGTCGGCGCGACACCGCCGTCAAAGCCAACCCTTCAGTTGTCTGACCACGTCACCGACCAGTCGGCGGTATTGACTCCGGCCGAGCGCGTGGTCATCGCGCGAGCGGTCACCAAGCTCTACAACCAGCGCGGCATCGGCCTCTGGGTGGTCTACGTCAAGGATTTCGGCGGCCTCACGCCAGCGAAGTGGGTCGAGAACACCATGCGCGCCAACGGCTTTGCCGACACTGAGGCGATGCTCGCGGTGGCCACCGAGACGCCGGAATTCTCCTTCCGGGTCCCGGCCGCGGTCAGTTCCGGACGGGTGGTTGCTATCGAGGTGATCCGCCGTCAGCGCATCGAACCGGCCGTGTCCCAGCGCGAATGGACTCGCGCGGCGCTGGCCGCAGCCGAAGGCCTCGCCAACCTTTCCCCCTAGCTACTTCAGCCGCAAAAAGCGCGCGCGTGTGGGTTGCGGGCTTCGGCCGACGTTTTCCAGCCGAGTGTCTTTCTGGGCCTGATGTTGTGGGCGTGAACGACTGCTTCGATGTCTTCAGCGGACCATCGGGATAGATCGGAGCCTTCGGGAAGTACTGGCGCAGTGCGCCGTTGGTGTTCTCATTGGTGCCACCTCACCGCCGCCCGCACGGCCATAACCTGGCGGCTGGACAGGTCAAGGCCCGTGGAAGCCTGTACAGATCTTCCTTGCGTCGAGGGCGGCTGTCGGCTAGCGCCACACCCTCACCGTCGTTAGTGCTCCCGCTGCGCCAGAACGTCACTGTCGTCGGCATCGGCTGGCATGGCACCGATCACGCCGTCACCGCCATCGTTCAACGCACTGTGATGGCGGCCCCAGACGAAGTAGAACACCAGCACCACCGAGACCCATATGGAGAACGCCAACCAGGTGTACCAGGGCAGGCTGAACAGGATGTACCCACACGCCAGGACCGACAACACCGGTGTCACGGGGTAGAGGGGCACCTTGAATCCACGCGGGAGATCGGGTTCACGCACCCGCAGGATGACGACACCGACGGACACGACGATGAACGCGACCAGGGTGCCGATGGACACCACGTCCGCCAGATAGCTCAGCGGGACGAAGCCAGCAAGAATGCAGATCACCACCGCGACGATGATGGTGTTGTACACCGGTGTCATGTTGGGTGGGCGGACCTTGGCGAACACTGGGGGCAGAAGACCGTCCCGGCCCATGGCGAACAGGATTCGAGTCTGGCCGTACAGGACCACAAGTGTGACCGAGAATATGGAGATCACTGCGCCGGCTGCCAACACCGTGCCCCAGTAGTGGCCTGAGACGACTCTGTCGAGGACGGTGGCCAGGCCAGCTTGCTGGCCCTCGAAATCCCGCCAGGGCTGCGCGCCGAGTGCGGCCACGGTAACCACCACGTAGACCGTTGTCACGGTCACCAACGCGGCCATGATCGCCAAAGGCATGGTCTTCTGAGGATCCTTGACTTCGTCACCGGCGGTGGACACCGCATCCAGGCCGATGTACGAGAAGAAGATCGTGCCTGCCGCCGCGCCGATTCCGGCGACACCGAAGGGCGCGAACTCAGCGAACCGATCGGCGTCGAAGGCCGTTAAGGCGATGACGGCGAACATCACCAGAACGCTCAGCTTGATCAGCACCATGATGGTGTTGACCTTCGCCGACTCGCTGGCTCCGCGGATGAGAAGGACGGCGCACAACCCGACCAATACGACAGCGGGAAGGTTGATGATTCCCGGGGATGCGTCACCCCACGGCGCAGCGGAAAGCGCCTGGGGCAGATGATGGCCGAAGAAATTGTCAAGCAGCTTGTTGACGTACTGACTCCAACCCACCGCAACCGCGGCGGTGGACACGCCGTATTCGAGCAGCAGGCAGGCCGCCACACCCATTGCGACCAGCTCGCCGAGAGTGGTGTAGGCGTAGGAGTAGGTTGACCCCGAAACCGGTACGGCTGAGGCGAGTTCGGCATAACAGACCGCGGTAAGTCCTGCCGCGATTCCGGCGATCACAAATGAGGCAACAACCCCAGGACCGGCTTCTGGAACCGCCTCGGACAGCACGAAGAAGATGCCTGTGCCGACGGTGGCACCTACCCCAAACAGCGTGAGTTGGAACGTGCCGATACTGCGTTTCAGTTGATCGGAGGCGCCGTGAGCCACGGGCGCCCCGATCACGGGCCGTCGGCGCAGCATCTGCTGGATCAGGCCGATTGTCGGGGCCGCCATGCGCTCCTCCTTGATTGGGTCCAAGCTGATTGTCGGCCCTAACCGCTACGCTTGCCTGTCGAACGATTGCGCTCAACCCACCCGCGAAGGCCCGACTAATTGAAACAGTCGAATGGAATGGTTCGTGGGCTAACCCAGTTAAGCCGCGCAGCAGGACCGGCGGTTCCTGCGATGAAATCTGCCGCCGCCAAGCCGATGGCAAGACTCGCGCAGGCAATACACAAGAATGCGCGGGGCCACGATGTCGGGATTTCCGAGCAAAAACTAGCGAGCACGTTTGATCGGCGTTATCGATCCAGATACCGCAATAACCGCTGTAGCGACCTGCCAGTGCTAGCGCGGGAATACGGCCACAGCCGTGCCCCAGACTCTCCGGGCGGCGACCACCGGGCCAACACTCGGCCCCGGTCCGGTCGGGTTGCCGGCGTTGGCCGGTCACCCTCTCCCCTCACCCATAAGGAGCCAGGTTCCCTGTGATGCTCCGGTTCTGCGGATGAGCGTTCCGCATGTTGGACTATGCTCCACTGCGTTGCGCGGCTCTGTCTGACCGCGTTCTCGTGTGCAGACACCCGACGCTTGATGAGGATGCCCCATTGAATATCGATTCCATTTCGGTCTATGTCGGTCCGAACGTTCATGCGCTGGAGGCGGTAATCCGGCTCCAAGTGGACGTCAAGCCGAGCTATGCGGAAACCCTCAGGGGCCTGGGGGCGGGCGTGATCGACAGACTGGCAGCGGTGTTGCCGGGGCTTGCGCTCGAACATGCCGAGTGGGGTGCCGCATTGCACGCCGGCGCGGGGCTTTCCATCGGCGATCTGGTCGCAAGGCTGGCTTTGGCGCTCGAGCATGCCGCTGGCATTGACGGCACACTGGCGTGGTCGAGATCGACGGACGATCCCGATATTGTCGAGGTGTTCTACAGCTATGGCAATGAAGACATCGGTATCGAGGCCGGCGAGGTTGCCTGCGACATGCTCGCGGCCATTGCCCGCGCCGACTCCGATGATCAAGAGGCTCCCGACCTCGACAAGAACGTCGAGGATTTCCTGACCTATGCCGACAGGCGTTCTCTGGGGCCCTCCGCCATGGAATTGGTGCGTGCGGCCCAGGCCCGCGACATTCCGGTCTACCGGCTCAACGACGCCAGCCTGATCCAGATCGGCCAGGGCAAGTACCAGCAGCGAATCGAGGCGGCGCTGACGTCGAAGACCTCGCATATCGCCGTCGAAATCGCCTCTGACAAGAATCTCGCCAACAACCTCCTTGCCGATCTCGGTCTGCCCGCGCCGAGGCAGAAGCTGGTCTACAGCGTGGACGAGGCAGTGGGGGCGGCCGAACGCATCGGCTATCCCGTGGTTATCAAGCCGCTCGACGGCAATCATGGCCGGGGCGTCACCGTCAACATCACGTCCGAGGACGGCATCGCCGAGGCCTTCGAGACCGCCGATGCCGAGGGATCGGCCGTGTTGGTGGAGACCATGCTGCGCGGCGACGACCACCGGCTTCTGGTGGTCAATGGCCAGCTCGCCGCCGCCGCGCGCCGGGTGCCGGGTCATGTGAAGGGCGACGGGCGCCACACCGTTGCCGAGCTGGTGAATATCGTCAATCAGGACCCTCGCCGTGGCGTCGGGCATGAAAACGTGCTGACCCGGCTCGAACTCGATGACCAGGCGACGCGCTTGCTCGAGGAAAAGGGCTATACCGCAGAGACGGTCCCCGCCGAGGGCGAGGAAGTGCATCTGCGCAAGACCGCAAATATTTCGACGGGTGGAACGGCGGTGGATGTCACCGACACGATCCATCCCGACAACAAGCTGATGGCCGAGCGGGCAATCCGAGCAATCGGGCTCGATGTCGGCGCCGTAGATTTCCTGACCACCGATATCACCAAGAGCTATCGCGAGACCGGCGGCGGCATCTGCGAGATCAATGCGGGACCAGGCCTGCGCATGCATATCGCGCCCTCCGAGGGCACGCCGCGCGACGTGGGCGGGGCGATCATGGACATGCTCTTCCCGCCCGGAACCCAGGCGCGCGTTCCCATCGCCGCCTTGACCGGAACGAACGGCAAGACCACGTGCTCGCGCATGCTGGCGCACATCCTGAAAATGGCGGGTCATGTCGTGGGGCAGACCTCGACCGACGCCGTGCTGATCGACGGCAACGTGACCGTCAAAGGCGACATGACCGGGCCCGTCTCCGCCAAGATGGTGCTGCGGGATCCCTCGGTCGACATCGCAGTCCTGGAGACGGCGCGCGGCGGCATCGTCCGCTCCGGCCTGGGCTACAACTTTTGCGATGTAGGCGCGGTGCTGAACGTCGCGTCCGATCATCTGGGGCTCGGCGGCGTCGACACGCTGGATGACCTGGCCCGGGTGAAACGCGTCGTCGCCGAAGTCACGCGCGGCACGGTGGTGCTGAACGCCGACGACGAACAGACGCTGAAAATGGCGGCCTTCTCGCCCGCCAGGCAGGTCATGTATGTGACACGCAACCCGGAGCATGAACTGGTGCGCGAACATATCCGGCTCGGCAAGCTTGCGGTCGTTCTCGAGCAGGGCGTGAACGGCGACCAGATCGTGATCTACGACAACGGCACCCAAATGCCGCTGATGTGGACCCAGCTCATCCCGGCGACACTGGAGGGCAAGGCACTACACAACGTCGAAAACGCCATGTTCGCCACCGGCATGGCCTATGCGCTCGGCAAGACACTGGATCAGATCAGCGCCGGATTGCGCACCTTCGACAACAGCTTCTTCCAGAGCCCAGGCCGGATGAATGTCTTCGATGAACACGGATTCCGGGTGATCCTCGACTACGGGCACAACGAGGCGGCAGTAGGGGCCATGGTCGACCTGGTCGACCGGCTCAAGCCGCGCGGGCGCCGGATCGTCGGCCTCACCTGCCCGGGCGACCGGCGCGACGAGGACGCGACGGCGATTGCGGCGAAGGTCGCCGGCCATTTCGACACCTATATCTGCCACCGCGACGACAATCTGCGCGATCGCGAGCCAGACGAAGTGCCCGAGCTGTTGCGCGACGCCCTGATCGCCGAGGGCGTCGCGCCCGACGCGATCAGCATCATCGGTGAGGAAGAAAAGGCCCTCGACGCGGCGCTCGAGCAGGCGCAGCCCGACGATTTGGTGCTGTACTTCTGCGAGGCGATAACGCGCTGCTGGAAGCAGATCATCCACTTCACCCCGAAATTCACCGCGCCCGAACCGGAGTCCGTCGCAAAGCGTCTGGCGACGTCCATATTCGACGTTCCCGATGGCTTCGCTCTCACGTCGGATGATCGAGGTGTGCTGATCGTTCCGGCGAAATGACACGGCAGATCAGCAGAATCTCACTCACTGACTGTGGGAGCGCCACCCCGAAACTGGCAATCATCGGCGGCCGACTGGAGGACGACAATGCCGCCGTCTATCACGAGATGCACCGTCTGGCAGGCGGAAGGATCGTCGTCTTCCCGACGGCCTCGTCGGTGCCCGATGAGGTCGGAGCCGAAGCGGTCGGTGTGTTTCGCGCCTATGGTTTCGATGCCGCCCTGGCCGGGGTTTACGGCGCCGGGGCGGCGGCGGCCGCGCAGGACACGGCGATCGCCGATCTCGTCGAGGACTATGGCAGCGTCTATTTCACCGGCGGCGACCAGGCCCTGATCACCGGGGCGCTGGCGCCGAAGGGCACGGAAAGCCGGGTGCTGAAGGCGATCCGCACAGCGCAGCTCAACGGTGCGATGGTCGCCGGGTCGAGTGCTGGGGCCGCCATGATGTCCGATGTGATGATCTCCGGCGGCACATCGCTGGAAGCTGCGACCTACGGTGTCGTCGATGACCCGGACGAGCCCGGAATGCTGCTGGAGCCGGGGCTCGGCTTCTTTCCCTGGGGCATGGTCGACCAGCATTTCATCAAACGCGGCCGATTCGGCCGGTTGGTCGTCGGCATGCAGGCGTCCGGCGCCAAGCGCGGCTTCGGCATAGACGAAAACACCGCGTTGTTCATCGAGGGCACGAGTGCGCGGGTGATCGGCGAATATGGCGCCTTCGTGCTCCATCTCGAGGAGGCGAAAGTCGATCGCCGCCGCAAGCTGATCGAAAACATCGGTTTCAGCTATGCCGACGACGGTGACAGCTATGACCTGGAAACGGGTGAGGTCCTCCCCGGTCCGGGCAAGCGGCCGGTGACCCAGCGCGACATCACCTACCGGGCCCCAGCCCGCTCGCTTCGCAACGTCTTCGCCGCCTATACCCTCTACGACCTCACGGCGCGGCTGGTGCTGGGGGACCCCGAGGCCTATCCGGCGGATCGGGCGCGCGCGATAGAGCCCAAGGCGGGTTGCGCCACCAGCGTCGAAATATCCCGCCAGGGCGGCCGTGCGGCCGCCTACATTCCCGGAGCCGGGCGTGATTTCCGCATGACGGCGGTGGATTTTCGGGCCAGCATGCGCACCCGCCAGCTCAATGCGGCGCAACTGGCGGAGAACCGGTGGGCGGCGCTGTCCCGCGACTACGGTATGAAGCCGGGACAGCAGGCGCGCATGATGATGCTGGGCTCGGCGCCACTCGACCGCGGCAGTCCGCTGCTTGCGGAACTGGCGGCGCAGTGTGAGGGGCCGGTCGGTGTGCTTGCCGCCGCGTCCGCCGAGCCCAACGCGGCCGCGCGCGAGTACATCGGCGCCTTGCGCGGCCACGGCGTCGAGGCCACCGATCTGCGCGTCACCATCGACAATGTTGATCGCCAGATGCGCGAGGAAGCGTTGGTCGAGCAGATCGCCGCCCTGCGCACCATCATCCTGACCGGCGGTAACCAGATCAGGCTGGTGGAATCCTTGCTCTACCGTGGCGATGTCACGCCGCTGCTGACCGCCATTGCGCGGGCGCGGGCCGCCGGCGCCATGATCGTCGGGGTCGGCGGTGCCGCCTCGGCGCTGTCCGGTTTCATGATCGGAGGCGGCACGTCCTACGAGGCGCTGCGCTTCGGCATCGCCTCGGATATGGGACGGCACGGATTGGTGATCCAGGAAGGGTTGGGGTTTTTCGGCGCCGCCATCGTCGACCAGAAACTGTCGTCCTCGCTTCGTCTCGGCCGCCTCGCCGTCGCCTGCGCCGAGGAAAGCGTGCGCTTCGGGCTCGGTCTTCTCGAAGACAGCGGGGTCATCGCCAACCACGACAACACCCAGCTCACCGCGATCGGCGCGCGCGGCGCCGTCCTGGTCGAGCTCGATCCGCTCAAGACCGAGCTGGCTGGGGACGATTTCATCGCGCCCGACACCAAGCTGTGTTTTGCCGGTCCAGGGGATGTCATCGATATGGTGACCGGGACCGTCACCCGGGCGGCGCCGGCCACCGCGTCCGCCGCCGCGCTGGACACGCTGGTGGACGCACTGATCAAGGATTGCGTTGGCGATGCCGGCCCGGTAACCGCGCCCGGTGCCACACACGAAGCGCATATTGCCTTGCGCTATCGCTCACACGATGATGGCACCGGCCATCTCGATATCGAAAGCATCCGTGATCGGCACGGATGAAAATCAATAGAAAGGACAGACATGTATTTCGATGGGACCACCCTGACCACACTGCTTTCCGATACGGAGAAAGCGGCTGCAAACGCCCCCGTCATTGCCGCCGCAGGGCCGCGCTACACCTCGGCGCTCGCCGTCATCGAGGCCGCCATGGAGCTGCCGGAATTGGGTGAGGCCGGCGTGACGAACTTTCTCGATGTGCAGGGAATCGAACTGCGCGACATGCCCCCCGGTCATCGTTTGATCGCAGGGGCGCTGGCGACGGAAGGCAAGCTGAACGATCGCCTGCATGCCGCCTGCGCGGCCTATTTCGAGACAGAGGTGTTCGTGCTTCCGGCCGGTGAGCCGGCTGCTCCGCCGACGGAGTGAGAACGTGCTGCGCCAGACCCACGAACTGCCGGGCTCGCCACATCGACTGACTGTGCTCAGCTTCGGTGCGGCGGGTACGGGCAGGAAAGCCTATTTGCAGGCCGGCCTGCATGCCGACGAGTTGCCCGGCATGCTGGTCTTGCGCATTCTGGCCGGGCATCTGGCCGAAGCGGAAGCTCGCGGCGCGCTCCATGGTGAAATCCTGCTGGTGCCGCAGGCAAACCCGATCGGCCTGACACAGACCGAAACCAGCTTCCTGTTCGGTCGGCTCGAAAGCGGCACCGGGGAAAACTTCAACCGGAACTATGCCGATCTGTCAGACCTTCCAAGCCTGTCGCTGGGACCGGACGCGGCGGCGAACGTCGAGACGATCCGGGCCGCGATGTCCGCGCGGCTTGCGGCGATGCCCCCGGATGGAGCCTTGGCGCAGCTGCGCCACAGATTGCTGACGCTCGCCCATGACGCCGACCTCGTGCTCGATCTTCACGCCGACAACGAGGCTGAGCCGCACATGTATGTCGGCCCGGCGCTGTGGCCGGCGGCCAAGGACATCGCCGCCGCGATCGATGCGCGAGCGGTGCTTCTGGCAGAGGTGTCGGGCGGTCGCCCCTTCGATGAGGCCTGCGCCGGTCCGTGGTGGGCGCTGGCCGCGAACCATCCCGGTCTGCCCATTCCGCCGGCCTGCCTGGCCGCCACGCTGGAAATGGGATGCAATGACGATGTCGATCCCGAACGTGCCGCCGATCAAGCCATGGCGCTGCTGCGCATGTTGGCCGGACGCGGCTTTGTCGATGGGCCGGGCGGGCAGCCGGCTTTGTCCTGCCGCGCCACGGCGTTGACGGCCATGGCGCAGCTGCGCTCGCCGGTCACGGGGCTCGTCGCCTATCGCCGCCGGCTGGGAGATCTGGTCCGCAAGGGCGATCTCGTCGCCACGGTGATCGACCCGCTTGGCGAGGAGACGGAATTGCGGGCCGAGACCGACGGGCGGCTCTTTGCTCGCCATAGCCAGCCTTATGCCTGGCCGGGACGGGTGATCGGCAAGATCGCGGGCGAGATTCCGCTGGAGGGCAGAAAGGGCAATTTACTTTCGGATTGATGCAGGTCGCGCGGAATGTGTCGCGGCAGCCCGATCCGGCGGTCCTTCACTTCCCTTGCGTCACTTCACTGTTCGCCGGAAGGCTGGCCGGTGCTGTTTCGGCTCGGCGGCACCTTCCCCGTTCAAAGCAGCACGGTGGCGTCGAAGCAGGTGTGGTCACCCGTGTGGCAGGCCCCACCCACCTGATCGACGGTGAGCAGCACCGTGTCACCGTCGCAGTCCAACCGCACGGAGTGCACATACTGGGTGTGTCCAGAGGTCGCTCCCTTGACCCACTGTTCGCCGCGAGATCGCGAATAGTAGGTCGCTTCACGGGTTTTCAAGGTTCGATCCAAAGCATCGTCATCCATCCAGGCGACCATCAACACGTCCCCGCTGCCACGCTCCTGGACCACGGCGGTGAACAATCCGTCGGCGTTGCGCTTCAGGCGGGCGGCGACGTTTGGGTCAAGAGTCATCGCACGGTGATCCCTTCTGCGGCCATCGCGGCCTTGACCTGGCCGATCGTCAGCTCCCGGAAGTGAAAGACACTGGCCGCCAATACCGCGTCAGCGCCGGCGGCAACAGCGGGAGCAAAATGGTCCACGTTCCCGGCGCCGCCGCTGGCGATCACCGGAACCGTGACCGCCGCGCGAACCGCGCGCAACATTGCCAGGTCGAATCCCGCCTTGGTGCCGTCAGCATCCATGGAATTCAACAAGATCTCCCCTACTCCAAGGTCGGCGCCGCGGGCGGCCCATTCCACGGCATCGATACCGGTGCCACGGCGGCCGCCGTGAGTAGTGACCTCCCAGCCCGAAGGTGTCGGGGCGCAGCCAACCGGCACCTTGCGCGCATCCACGGACAACACGATGCATTGGGACCCGAATTGCGTTGCCATGTCGGCCAGCAGGTCAGGGCGAGCGATCGCGGCCGTGTTCACCGAAACCTTGTCGGCCCCCGCACGTAGCAATAGATCGACATCAGCCACGGTACGCACCCCGCCGCCAACCGTGAGCGGAATGAACACTTGCTCCGCGGTGTGGCGCACCACTTCCAACATGGTGGCCCTGCCCGACGACGACGCGGTGACGTCGAGAAAGGTAAGTTCGTCGGCTCCCTCGGCGTCATATGCGGCCGCAAGTTCCACAGGATCGCCCGCATCCCGCAGATTCTCGAAATTGACCCCCTTGACCACCCGTCCGGCGTCAACATCCAGGCACGGGATGACGCGCACCGCAAGGCCGGTATCCGTGTACATATCAGTAGTCCTCCGGGTCGCCTGTCTTACGTACGATCTCAAGGATCTCTTCGTGGACTCCCGGCGCCGCGGCCAGCACCGAACGCGAGGTTGGGGTCCACGGATCACCGGTCAAGGTCGTGACGGTGCCTCCCGCGGCCCGCACCTGCGCGACTCCCGCAGCATGATCCCAAACCTGACCGCCGAAACTAATTGCACCGCCTAGGATCCCGTCGGCTACATAAACAAGGTCGATGCCGGTGGACCCATGGATACGCAACCGCGATGACACCCGACTGAGGTTCTCCAGCACCGCAAGCCGATAACGCCCCGGAAAACGGCCCCGGGAGTCGACGCTGAATGTGCCTACACCCATGAGGCTCTCCGACAACTTCGCGGGAGCCAGCGATGCCTGCGGGAGGCCATTTCTCAGCAACGGGCCACCTGCCACCGCGGTGTAGCGCTCGCCGATGAACGGTAACCAGGTCAGGCCGGCCACCGGTTCACCTTCGTGCAGCAGGCCGAGCAATATGGCGGCCATCGGCGAGCCGGCGGCATAGTTGAAAGTGCCGTCGACCGGGTCGAGCACCCAAACCCAGGGCGAATCCACATCGGTACCACCGAATTCTTCGCCGTGTACCCCGATTCCGGTAGCAGCTTCCAGCGCCGCAACGACTTGTCGCTCAATCGCGAGATCCACCTCTGTGGCAAAGTCGTTGCCCTTCTTGGGAACTGCCGAATCGGCACGGTGGCCGCCGAGGAACCTCGGCACCGCGGCATCCAAAATTGCCGACGCCTGCTCAACCAAGGTGACCAACCGTGCAGCCAAATCCATTGCGGTCTACTCCCGTACCGCGGTCAGCGCCTGCGGCAAGGTGAACCTTCCGGCGTAGAGCGCTTTACCCACGATGGCACCCTCGACCCCCTGGCCCGTCAGGGTTGCGATCGCACGTAAGTCATCCAGGCTGGAAACACCGCCGGATGCGATCACCGGCGCCTCGGTACGACCGGCCACACCTGCCAGCAGTTCGAGATTGGGGCCTGCCAACGTGCCATCTTTGGTCACGTCGGTGACGACGTAGCGTGAACATCCTTCGCTATCCAGGCGCTGCAGCACCTCCCACAGATCACCGCCGTCGGTTTCCCACCCCCGGCCGCGCAGTCGATGCTTGCCGTCCACGATTTGGACGTCGAGTCCGACCGCCACCTTCTCACCATGCTCGGCGATCATCCGGGCGCACCATTGTGGGTTTTCCAGCGCCGCGGTACCCAGGTTCACCCTGGCGCAACCGGTTGCCAGTGCCGCGGCCAGCGAGTCGTCGTCGCGAATACCCCCGGATAGCTCTACCGCAACGTCGAGTTTGCCCACCACCTCCGCGAGTAGTTCGCGGTTGCTCCCTCTGCCGAATGCGGCGTCGAGGTCGACCAGGTGAATCCACTCCGCGCCGTCGCGCTGCCAACCCAGCGCGGCATCCAGCGCCGAGCCGTATTCCGTTTCACTGCCGGCCTTGCCTTGGACCAATCGCACGGCGCGACCCTCGACCACGTCGACAGCGGGCAACAATATCAATGGCACAGTCTCTTCCTTCACAAGTTTTCTACCCAGTTGCTCAGTACGGCCGCACCGGCGTCCCCGCTCTTCTCCGGGTGGAACTGGGTTGCGGCCAGCGGGCCATCCTCGACCGCGGCCAGGAAAGGTACCTGATGGGTGGCCCATGTCAATCGGGCTCCGGACGACCCTTCCCAGCGCTGCGCGGCGTAGGAGTGCACGAAATAAAACCGGGCCTTGGGCTCCAGGCCTTTGAACAGCACACTGTCCGCGGGAGCGGTCACGACGTTCCAGCCCATGTGCGGGATCACCGGGGCGTCCAGCCGGGTAACGGCACCCGGCCACAGGCCACACCCCTGAGTTTCCACCCCGAACTCCACCCCGCGGGCGAACAGAATCTGCATGCCGACGCAGACTCCGAGCACCGGACGCCCCGCGGCAACCCGCGCGGCGATGATGCGTTCACCGCCGATCTTGCGCAGACCGGTCATGCAAGCCTCGAACGCGCCAACCCCCGGCACCACCAGTCCGTCCGCGGCCATCGCAGCCTTCTCGTCGGCGGTCACGACGGTGTCGGCACCAACCCGCTGCAAGGCGCGCTGCGCCGACCGCAGATTGCCGGAACCGTAGTCGAGCACGACCACCGATTTTGGCCGCGGCGTGCCGCTCATAGAACGCCTTTGGTGGACGGCACGCCCGATACCCGAGGATCCGGCTCGACGGCTTGGCGCAACGCCCGGGCAACAGCCTTGTACTGCGCTTCAGTGATGTGGTGTGGATCGCGACCGTAGAGCACCCGAACGTGCAGCGCGATGCGGGCATTCATGGCCAGCGACTCGAACACGTGCCGGTTGATCACGGTGTGGTAAGGCACCGAATTCCCGGCAATAGTGGTGTGCTGCAGGTGATCCGGCTCTCCGGTGTGCACACAGTACGGGCGGCCGGACACATCCACCGCGGCGTGGGCCAGTGTCTCGTCCATCGGAATGAAGGCGTCTCCGAACCGCCGGATGCCTTTCTTGTCACCCAGGGCCTGCCCGAGCGCCTGGCCCAGCGCAATCGCGGTGTCCTCGACGGTGTGATGCGCCTCGATCTCAACATCACCCTTGGTACGCACCGTCAGATCGAAGCTGGCGTGACTGCCCAGCGCCGTGAGCATGTGGTCGAAGAACGGCACACCGGTGTCGACGTCGACTTGTCCGGTGCCATCCAGATCCAGGTCGATGACGATGTCGGATTCGCGGGTGCGCCGCTCGATGCGCGCCCGACGGACGGCGGTGCCTGTTTCGGTGGCTGTCATGGTGCTCCTACGGGGCTTGCGGCAGCTGGGGCCAGGTCGGTGGCAGCGATCCGCGCACTCGCCCGCAGAAACGCATCGTTTTCGTCGGCCAACCCGGTAGTTGCCCGCAAGTAGCCGGGTATCCCGACGTCACGGATCAAGACACCCTGGTCGAGGTATCGCTGCCAGGCGGCCGGGGCATCGGCGAATTCGCCGAACAGCACAAAGTTTGCATCGCTTGGTATCACCCTAAAGCCCATGCCGGCCAACTTCTTTGACACACGCTCACGCTCGGCGATCAACGTCGCGACACTGCCCAGGGTGTCCTGGGCGTGCCGTAGCGCGGCTCGCGCTGCCACCTGAGTTACCGACGACAAGTGGTAAGGCAGCCTCACCAGCAGTAAGGCATCAATCAATGCCGGCGTAGCCACCAGGTAGCCGAGCCGCCCGCCGGCGAACGCGAACGCCTTGCTCATGGTGCGGGTGACGACTAGCCGGGTCGGGTACTCCTCGATCAATCCCACCGCGCTGGGCTGCGAGGAAAACTCGCCGTAGGCCTCGTCGACAATCAGAATGCCCGGGACCACGTCGAGCAGCCTGCGCAGTTCCGTCAGCGAAACGCTCTGTCCAGTGGGGTTGTTGGGACTGGTAATAAATACGACATCCGGTCTGCGGTCGGACACGACGGCGATGGCAGCGTCGATGTCAAGGCCAAAGCCATCGGCCCTGACTGTCTCGACCCATTCCGTGTGAGTGCCGTCGGAGATGATCGGGTGCATCGAGTACGAGGGGACGAAACCGATGGCGGTGCGGCCCGGCCCGCCGAATGCCTGCAGAAGTTGCTGCAGAATCTCGTTGGAACCGTTTGCGGCCCAGACGTTCTCGAAGCCGATGCGGATACCGGTCTGGGCGGTCAGGTAATTGGCGAGGTCGGTACGCAGGGCGACGGCGTCGCGGTCGGGATAACGGTGCAAGTCGACCGCCGCCTCCCCCACCGAACGCACCACATCGTCAACGAGCGCCTGAGTGGGCGGGTGCGGGTTCTCGTTGGTGTTCAGACGTACCGGAACCGCCAGTTGTGGCGCTCCGTAAGGCGACTTGCCGCGCAGATCCTCACGCAAGGGCAGATCGTCCAGGGTGGGCCGTGGCCGGGGTGCGCTGGTCATCGTTCGAACCTCCGCCTTACCGCTTCCCCGTGCGCCGGCAGATCTTCGGCCTTGGCGAGGGTAAGCACATGCCCCGACACGTCTTTGAGAGCCGCCTCGGTGTAGTCGACAACGTGGATGCCACGCAGGAAGGTCTGCACCGACAGGCCGCTGGAATGCCGCGCGAATCCCGCGGTCGGCAGCACATGGTTGGACCCCGCGCAGTAGTCACCGAGGCTCACCGGCGCCCACGGCCCAACGAAGATGGCGCCGGCCGAACGGATCCGGCTGGCGACTTGTGGCGCGTCTGCGGTCTGGATCTCGAGGTGCTCAGCCGCATAGGCATTCACCACCTTGACGCCGGCATCGAGATCGTCGACCAAGATGATCGCCGACTGGCGACCCCCCAACGCGGTTGTCACTCGCTCGTGATGCACCGTCGTCGCCAACTGAGCAGCCAGTTCGGCATCGGTGGCATCGGCGAGGTGCTCACTCGGAGTAACCAGCACACTGGCAGCCATCTCATCGTGCTCGGCCTGACTGATCAGATCCGCGGCCACGTGCGCGGGGTCGGCTGTGTGGTCGGCCAGGATCGCGATTTCGGTCGGCCCCGCTTCGGCGTCAATGCCTACCTGCGAACGGCACAGCCGCTTTGCGGCCGTGACGTAGATGTTGCCCGGCCCGGTGATCATGTCCACCGGCGCCAACTCGTGACCGTCGACGTCGGTGCCGCCATAGGCCAGCAACGCAACCGCCTGCGCCCCTCCGACCGCCCATACCTCGTCGACTCCCAACAGGCGGGCCGCGGCCAGAATGGTCGGATGCGGCAGCCCGCCATGGCTGGCCTGGGGCGGGCTGGCGACCACGAGCGAATCCACCCCCGCCGCCTGCGCGGGCACCACGTTCATCACCACACTGGACGGGTAGACCGCGTTGCCCCCCGGCACATACAAACCGACTCGCTCGACGGGGATCCAACGCTCGGTCACGGTAGCTCCCGGGCCGAGCGTCGTGACGACATCGGTTCGGCGCTGATCGGCGTGCACCGTCCGGGTCCGCTCAATCATCACCTGCAGCGCGTCGCGAACGTCTGGGCTGAGCTCGTCCAGCGCCGCTGCCAGCGCGGCCTGGGGCACCCGGACGGCCGCGGGCCGCACCCCGTCGAACGACTCGCAGAATTCCAGCGCGGCCTGCGCCCCGCGTTCGGCCACCGCCGCCACAATCGGCCGGACCTTCGGCAAGACCGCCTCCACGTCGGCTCCGCCACGCGGTAGAGCGGCCCGCAACCCGGCGGCAGTCAACTCCGCTCCCCGTAGGTCAACACGGGCCAACAGTGAACGCGGTGTACTCACGCCAACCATTGTCCCAGAGCAACTCAAGTCGAATTCCGACCGGTACAGTGCCGGTAGAGCCGCCCAGGTACGCACTTGCGAAAGGGAGCCAACATGTCGGCAAAGGACCACCCGAACAACGCTCCCGGCGTGCCGATGGTGTTCCCGCCCTGGTTCGAGCGTTTCCAGATCAAATACATCAATCCCGCACTCAAACCCATTGCGCGCTACCTTCCGGGTACGGCCACCATCACCCACCAGGGCCGCAAATCCGGCAAACCCTACAAGACAATCGTGACGGTGTACCGCAAGGGCAATGTGTTGGCCATTGCGCTGGGTCACGGAAAAACCGACTGGGTGAAAAACGTTCTGGCCGCGGGCGAAGCCGATGTTTTCTTTACCCGCCGTCAGGTGCACATCGTCAATCCGCGAATTCTGCCGGCCGGCTCCCAAAGCGATGAGCTGCCGATGATGGCGCGTGTGCAATTGCGCCGCATCGGAGTATTCGTCGCGGATATCGCCTGAGGCCCGCACGCTGCCACAGCAACGGCAGCGTCGGCACGCGGATGATCCCGTCAGCCAGGGCTCACATGTCCAAACCGATGTCGAGCACCCGCACCGAATGGGTCAGCGCACCGACTGCGAGGTAGTCCACACCTGTCGCCGCATAGGTCGCCGCGGTGTCAAGGCTGAGCCCGCCCGAGGACTCGAGCAAGACGGTGGGCGCCCGCGAATCCCGCCGCTGCACCGCCGTCTGGGTCTGCCAAACCGGGAAATTGTCCAGCAGGATCAGTTCGGGCTTCTCGGGCAGTACCTCGTCAAGCTGTTCGAGGGAGTCAACCTCGACTTCACAGGGCAGATCGGGCGCCGCAGCCCGCACGGCCCGCAATGCTTCAAGCACCGATCCGGCGGCGGCGACATGATTGTCTTTGATCAGCGCGGCATCACCGAGACCGAGCCGGTGGTTGACTCCGCCGCCAACGCGAACCGCGTACTTCTGCAAGGCCCGCAGGCCGGGCAGGGTTTTGCGGGTGTCGCGAATCCTGGCCTTCGTTCCGTGCACCGCCTCTACCCAGGCTGCCGTTGCCGTCGCGATCCCCGACAAGTGGCAGACCAGGTTCAACATGGTGCGTTCGGCGGTCAGCAGACCTCGCGTTTGCGCCCGGATCGTCAGCACCGGCTCGCCGGTCTGCAACCGGGCGCCATCGTCGACACGGCCGAGCACCTGATAGCCGTCTTTACCGATGACCTCATCGAGCACCATCAGCGCGACGTCCACCCCGGCGATCACTCCGGCCTCCCGGGGAACCATTGACGCCGTCGCGGTCGCATCAGCCGGCACCGTCGCGATCGTGGTGACATCGGGCCCGTAGCAGAGATCCTCGTCGAGGCCGCGCCGAATGGTCTCTCGGACCGCGTCGCGTTCTTGATCGGTAAGCGTCATCAGCCCACCGCCGCCAACGCCTCCACACAAACCGAGTCCTGGTCGCCAGCCAATCGGACCACGATGCCGCGTCCCTGCTCAGGCACCACGTCCGGGTACTCGGCGCGGTGGTGGCAACCGCGACTTTCGTTGCGCGCCAGGGCACCAGCACCCACGACGCGGGCGGCGAGCGCCAGGGCCACATCTTCGAAGTCATTGCGGTCGGCAATGCCACGAGTCGGCCCGTCCAGCATCTCGGCCAGCCGGTGCAACCCGGCGGCATCGCGAACCACCGACGCGTCGCGACTCATCGCCCGCTGCAGGTCATCACGGCGGGGCGCGGTATGCGCAATCGGCTCGGGCATCGTCGCATGCGCAAGCCCGGCGGCCGCCGCATGCGCGGCCGCGCCCTTGCCGGCCCGGCCACCGACCACCAGTCCTTCGAGCAAGCTGTTGGACGCCAGCCGGTTGGCACCGTGCATGCCGGTGCGGGCCACCTCACCTGCCGCGAACAAGCCTGGCAGCTCGGTGTTTCCGTACACATCGGTAATGACGCCGCCGCAACTGTAATGGGCTCCCGGGACCACCGGTATCGGCTGCCGAACGGGATCGATGCCAGCCGCCCGACACGAGGCGGTGACGGTCGGGAACCGCGACTCGAAACCCTTGATACTACGCGCGTCCAGGTAGGCGCATGGATCTCCGTTGGCCTTCATCCGCGCGTCAATGGCCGCCGCCACCACATCACGAGGCGCCAAGTCTCCCAGCGGGTGAACACCGGCGGTAATCGACCGGCCCTGCCGGTCAAGCAATCTCGCGCCTTCTCCGCGAATTGCCTCGGTGATCAGCGGACGACGGCCACCACTGCTCCCGTCGAACAGCATGGTCGGGTGGAATTGGATGAATTCGAGATCGCTGACCGCGACGCCGGCCCATAGCGCCAGCGCGATTCCGTCACCGGTGGCGCCATCGGGGTTGGTGGTCGCGCTGTACAACTGCCCCAGCCCACCGGTGGCCAAGATCACCGACGGCGCGCTGATGATGCCCACACCGTTCGGGTTGAGCACCAACACTCCCGTTACCGCGGTGTCGTCGTGCAGTATTCGCAGCGCCACGTGGCTGGCGCGGATGTCCAGCAGACCAGCGGCTTGATCGAGTGCGCGCTGGACTTCGGCACCGGTCGCGTCGCCTCCGGCATGCACGATGCGCCGCCGCGAGTGCCCACCTTCACGCGTGAGAGCCCAACGACCGGTTGATGTTTCGTCGAACTTCGCGCCATCGCCGACCAGGTCGGTCACCGCGCGGAACCCGTCAGCGACGATCGAGTACACGGCTTCGAGATCGCACAGCCCGGCACCCGCGGTCACGGTGTCGGCCACGTGCGCATCGACCGAATCGTCGCCGCCCGGCAGTACCACCGCTATACCGCCCTGCGCGTAGTGGGTTGCGGTGGCTCCAACGGTGTCGGCGGCCTTGTTGAGCAGGACGACGCTGCGGCCAGCGCGATGAGCGGACAGTGCGGCGGCCAGACCGGCCACACCGGTGCCGATTACGACGACGTCGGCCGCATCCCGCCAAGTGGGACTCGTCCTCATTCGCCACCACCGGGCTGGCCGATTTCGATCATCCGCTGGACACTGAGCCGGCCCGCCGCCGCCACGTCGGGATCGACATGAACTTCGTCGGCCCCTTCGAGCAGGCAACGCAGCAAGGCCGCGGGAGTGATCATCTTCATGTACTTGCACGACGCCCGGTCGTTAACCGCTTGGAAGTCGACCTGCGGTGCGGCCCGGCGCAGTTGATGGAGCATCCCGACCTCGGTGGCCACCAGCACCTTGCGCGCGCGGGTCTCGTGCGCCGCGTCGAGCATCCCACCGGTGGACAGGATCTTTACCCGCTCCGCGGGGACGGCACCTTCTCCGGCCAGGTAGAGCGCAGAGGTGGCGCACCCACACTCGGGGTGCACAAACAGTTCAGCCTCGGGGTTGGCGCGAGCTTGCTCACTGAGTTCATCGCCGTTGATCCCGGCGTGTACATGACATTCACCGGCCCAGACGTGCAGGTTTCCGCGGCCGGTCTCGCGCCGCACGTGGGCGCCCAGGAACTGGTCGGGGCAGAACAGCACCTCGCGGTCCGGATCGATAGACGCGACCACGTCGACGGCGTTCGACGAGGTGCAGCAAATGTCGGTGAGCGCTTTCACTTCCGCGGTGGTATTGACGTAAGAGACAACGACAGCGCCCGGGTGCTCGGCTTTCCAGGCCCGCAATTCGTCGGGACTAATGGAGTCGGCCAATGAACAGCCGGCTCGTTGATCGGGAATCAATACCGTCTTGTTCGGGCTCAGGATTTTCGCGGTCTCGGCCATGAAGTGCACCCCGCAGAACACGATGGTGCCTTCGGGCGCCTCGGCAGCGATGCGCGACAGCGCCAGCGAGTCCCCCACATGGTCGGCTACGTCTTGGATGGCCGGCAGCTGGTAGTTGTGCGCCAGCAGCGTAGCTCCTCGTAACCGCGCCAACCGGCGAACTTCCGCGGCCCACTGTTGGTCACCGTCGACCCCGACGTAGCCCAGCGGCGAATCGCTGATGCGGTCGGTCATACCACTCACGTCACAAGCGAGCGTGTCCATGCGATTCAAGACCGTCACGGCGGCTCCTTTCACGCCCAGGAGGTTTTCGACTTACAATCGAAAACATGCCCAATAGTAACACCGCTCATGAAGTTCTGGCTGCGGTCTTTCAGGTTCGCCAGATCACAGCGGCATCTCGAGGGGGGAAACCGCAGCTTAACGTGCTGTTATGGCAACGTGCGCAAGATCCACAGAAAGGCGCCTGGTCACTACCGGGCGGGCGGCTGCGCAGCGACGAGGACTTGACCACCTCGGTGCGTCGCCAGCTCGCGGAGAAGGTTGATCTGCGCGAGTTGTCCCACCTAGAGCAACTCGCGGTGTTCTCGGATCCGCACCGGGTGCCGGGCGACACCCGCGTCATCGCGTCGACATTCCTCGGCCTGGTCCCCTCCCCGGCCACTCCCGAGCTGCCGGCCGACACGCGCTGGCATCCAGTGAATGCACTGCCCCCGATGGCATTCGATCACGGCCCGATGGTGACCCACGCCCACGCTCGACTGGCGGCGAAAATGTCGTATACCAATATCGGATTTGCCTTGACACCTAAAGAATTCGCACTCTCCACGTTGCGTGACATCTACGGGGCGACACTGGGCTATCAGGTCGATACGACGAATCTGCAACGGGTCCTGGGCCGCCGAAAGGTGATCACCCAGACCGGCACCTTCGCGCAGTCCGGCCGCAGCGGCGGCCGCCCCGCCGCGATGTACAGGTTTACCGATTCCCAGCTCAGAGTCACCGACGAGTTCGCGGCGCTGCGCCCTCCAGGCTGAGGCCGGCCGGGTTCAGATAGCGATCAACCACCATTTTTTCGTCACCGCCAAATACCCGAGCTCGATTCCGAATACCCAGCCTGTAGTGGCATTTTGGCGGGCCCTAGGGTGCCGTTGCGAAACAATCGACATTGCCGATCCAAGCCCGGTGCAAATTGTGACCGGGACCACGCCATGTCAATGTCAATTTCGCGGTTGAATCCTGTAGCTTGTATGAGACTACTAAGAGCTCGTTAAGAGATGCTGGCGCCGTTCGGCTGCCGGCACAGAACCGTAACTGGCTTACTGCGCTGCCATCCCATCTGGTTCGGGATGGATCGTGCGCGAGAATGCCGAAGGCCATGAAGGGAGCCTTAATGGTGAAGCTCGGCAGTCTGGCAGACGCGCGCGCCGCCGAATGGATCGGCCGGCCGCCGCATGAGGAACTGCAGCGCAAGGTACGTCCCCTGCTGCCGAGTGACGATCCGTTTTATGACCCGCCCGCCGGCTACCACCATGCCGAACCGGGTACGGTGTTGCGCTCGCGCGAGGTCGAGCTGGCGTTTCTGGGCTTGATCCCGCAGTCCATCACCGGCACTCAACTGCTGTACCGGACCACGGACATGTACGGCAATCCCGAGGCCACCGTGACCACGGTGATTCTTCCCGCCGAAGTTGCGCCCGGACAGACCTACCCGCTGCTCTCCTACCAGTGCGCGATCGACGCCATGTCCTCGCGCTGCTTTCCCTCCTACGCGCTGCGCCGCGGAGCCAAAGCGATCGGCTCATTGACCCAGTTGGAGCTGCTGCTGATCACCGCCGCCGTTGCCGAGGGGTGGGCGGTCTCAGTACCTGACCACGAAGGTGTCCGGGGGCTTTGGGGAACGCCCTACGAGCCGGGCTACCGGGTCCTGGACGGTATCCGGGCGGCCCTGAGCGCCGAACGTCTGGCGCTGCCGCAATCGGCGCCGATCGGATTGTGGGGCTACTCGGGCGGGGGCCTGGCCAGCGCATGGGCTGCCGAAATGTGCGGCGAGTACGCGCCTGAGCTCAACATCGTCGGAGCCGTGCTGGGTTCGCCGGTCGGCGACCTGGGTAATACCTTCCGTCGGCTCAACGGAACCCTGCTTGCGGGCCTGCCCGCAATGGTGGTGGCCGCCCTCGGACACGCCTACCCGGGGCTGGACCGGGTGATCAAACAACATGCCAACGAAGATGGGATCGAGTTGCTCGAGCGGCTCGAGCAGATGACCACCGCCGAAGCGGTCATCCGGATGGCCAACAACGACTTGGGCCACTACCTGGACGAGCCGCTCGACGATGTTCTGTCCACACCAGAAGTTGTGCACGTCTTCGACGACATCAAACTGGGCGCCGCCGTGCCGGCACCCCCGGTGTTGATCGTGCAGGCCGTCCACGACTATCTCATCTCCGTCGATGACATCGACACGCTGGCCGAGTCCTATTCGACGGGTGGTGCCAGGGTTACCTACCACCGGGATGCCTTCAACGAGCACATGATGTTGCACCCGCTGTCCGCCCCGATGACGCTGCGCTGGCTCACCGACCGATTCGCAGGCCTGCCGCTGACCGAACACGTCATTCGAACCACGTGGCCGACGATGTTCAACCCGATGACCTATGCGGGCATGGCACGATTGGCCGTCATCGCCGCCAAGATGATCACCGGACGCAAGATTCATCGCCGCCCGCTGTAAGGCCGCCCACCGTGGATTGTCCACTTTGAGCCGCACCGAAATCCGTTACGGCACCGGCGCTTCGGGGGCTTTTGCGGGTGCGGCCGGCCGGGGCTCGACCGGCGGGTAGCCGCCCAGATCATCACGCACGGTTCCGGCCGCCATCAGTGCGTACACCAGTGACCCGACGGCCGCGGGCAACAACAGGGTGGCCGCTATCAAAGACGCGTGGCGGGCGAAAAACACCGGCGGCGCCTCAATCACGTATGTCAACGAGTGATCGCCGCTGGCCAGCGGCACCGTGTCGAAATCCAACGCGCCATAGCGCCAGTACACCAGCAACGCACCGACGGCGGTTGCCGCCGCCGCGGCGCCCACCAGCCCGGCCGCAAAGGCGGCCACCATCGCGGGCCCTCTGTGTTCACGCCACTGCCAGATCAGCACCGCCGCCACCACGGCCACCACACCCAACAGCCCGAGCATCAAGAACGGTGCGACAAAGAAATTCTCTGACTCGCTACCCAAGTAATCGTGCACACGCTCGCCCGTCCGGGTGACGGCGACCACGGCATGAACGGCCGGAGCCACCCAGGCCCAAAGTCCGCCAACCAACAGGCCAACCGCGGTAAGACCGAGCATCACGGTGGTGATTGCGCGGGTTCGCGACGTTCGAGGGCCACCGGAATCCGGCAGCCCCACCGCGTCGACGGGCGGCTGCGCCTCGTGGGACGTGGTGGGAACAGCAGGCACCGATTCCTCGGTCACCGACGCGTCTCCAACTCCGAAGAGTCCACCTGCCCGTGCCGCGAGCATCGCGCCCACCAACCATCGGGACGAATCTGCACGATCATCCGCCGTCCGCATTCGGCACAGAACCGCGGCGGCTCCAGACCTAACTGGGCCGCTGTGGGCGTGGTCGTACCCGCCAGTTCGCCGGTGTAGACGTTGTAGACGCCGGCAGTGACCGGAGCACCGAGACTTCCCACCACAATGTCCTTGATTTCCTACAAACTTGCGTTGAGCGCCTTCAACGGCATCTGTAGGTCTTCCAACAGTTCCAGGTCAGCTTCGGCCGGACGGCCGAGCGTGGTCAGGTAGTTTCCGACGATCACCGCGTTGATGCCGCCCAGGATCCCACGCTTGGCGCCCAGGTCGCCGAGGGTGATCTCGCGGCCACCGGCAAAGCGCAGCATCGTGCGCGGTAGCGCCAATCGGAACGCACCAACCGCCTTGAGCGCTTCGCCGGCCGGCAGCACCTCGAGGTCACCGAAGGGGGTGCCGGGGCGGGGGTTGAGGAAGTTCAACGGGACCTCGTCGGGGTCCAGCTCGGCCAGGTTGGCGGCGAATTCGGCGCGCTGCTCCAGCGTCTCCCCCATACCGAGGATGCCGCCGCAACACACCTCCATGCCGGCGTCGCGCACCATCGTGAGCGTCTGCCAGCGCTCCTCCCACGTGTGCGTCGTAACGACGTTGGTGAAGTACGAGCGAGCGGTCTCCAGGTTGTGGTTGTAGCGATGCACACCCATCGCCGCGAGCTGTTCCACCTGCTCGGCGGTCAGCATGCCCAGCGAGCAGGCGACGTTGATTTCGACTTCGTTTCGAATCGCCTCGATGCCCGCGGCGACCTGGGACAGCAGCCTGGCATCGGGACCGCGGACCGCCGCCACGATGCAAAATTCGGTAGCGCCGGACTTGGCCGTCTGCTTGGCCGCCTCGACCAGGCTGGGGATGTCCAACCAGGCGCTGCGTACCGGCGAGCTGAACAGGCCCGATTGCGAGCAGAAGTGGCAATCCTCCGGGCAGCCACCGGTCTTTAGGCTGATGATGCCCTCGACCTCGACCTCGGGGCCGCACCAGCGCATCCGGACGTCATGGGCCAGCGCCAGCAGTTCTTCCAGGCGGTCCTCCGATAGCTGCAGGACCTGCAGGACCTGCTCCTGATTCAAGCCCTCCCCACGCTCCAGCACCTGCTGCCGCGCCACGGCCAGAATGTCTGGTTCGGTCACGCCATCCTGGCCGGCGTCATTGCTGGGTCGAGTAGCCGCCTGAGTCACCAAGTACTCCCCTGGTCTTCGTCAAAATCTGTGGTCTGGCCCGAGCCTGTCGAGCACAGAACTGCCAACTTAGGGTAGCCGTGCACGGCTGCACAAACCTGACGCGGTAGCCCACCGCGCGCTGTGCTGTGATTTCACCTTGCTGAGCACCGTCATGTGATCGGTTGCTCAGCGCGTTTGTTCCCGTCCCAGCGGCGCAGGCCGGCGAAACTGCCATTGATTTGTGCGGGGCGGCCGGCAATCCGCAGTGCCCGCCCCAGCTGGGCCCCACCGACCCGCCGGGCCAGGGTGACATGGCCGGTCCAATGCCCGGGCAGGCTATTCGGCATCGGCGCCGGGTCCAGATAGGGAGCACACAACCGGTGTACCTCGGAGTGCAGTGCCAACAGCTCGGCTGTTGGCACCACCAGGCGTGCGAAGACCACGCTTGCCCGGCCGAACAAGACCGGCGCACCGATCGCACAACTCAGGGGAAGTGTTGCGGCAACCGGGCTCAGCAGCTCGTCCACCTCGGAGCTGATCCGATCGGCGACGGCCATTGTCACGTGCGGACGGCTCGCCGGCGCCTGGCTGGGGATCCCGGCACCGGCCAGCTCCTCCCAGATGCGGCGGACCGCGGCCTCGGTGTCGCGGTCAAAGACCAGCTCGATCGAATGCACCATCTCAACCGACCAACGTGGCTACCCATTCGCGGTCGAACGCGCCCGCACTCATGACCGCGAAGTCCGCAACGCTGAGCTGCGCGGCTCCGGCGGAAAGCACGGCCCGCATGGGAGCCAAGCGAGCCAGGGCGTCCCGATTCGAGGATTCCACCAATCCGGGATGCGCCGGCCAACTGCCGAGCACCAGACCGGCGCATGAAACCTTCTGCGCCGCAAGCGCTTCCAGGGTCAATGCGGTGTGATTGAGCGTGCCCAGTCCCGCGGCGACCACCACCAGCATGGCGGCACCCAGATCGACCGCGAGGTCCCGCAGCGTGCCGCCGGAGTCGGCGAGCTCGACGAGCAATCCGCCTGCACCTTCGACGAGCGTCAACCGGCCCGGACGGTCCAGACCCCGAATGTGCTGCACCAACTGATCGCGGCTGGGCAGCGGCTGCCCGGCCTGCTCCGCCGCCGCGACAGGCGCCATCGGCAACGGGTAACGCGCCAAGCCGACCAGCTCGGTTACCCCGGATAGCCGACCTATCTCGGCCAGATCGTCGTCGCCGTTGCCGGTGCCAGTCTGAACGGGTTTGCACACAACCACGTCGATACCCGCTTGGTTCGCCTGGGACGCCAGCGCCGCGGTGACGACCGTCTTGCCGACCCCGGTGCAGGTGCCGGTGACGCACAGGACGGTCAACGGCGTGCCGCGGCAGGGCCGAGAAGAACGTCGGTCAGCACCCGCCGGGCCAGCTCCATCTCGTCAGGACTCAACGACGCGCGCGCCGTCAGTCTCAGCCGTGATGTCCCGGCGGGCACCGTCGGGGGCCGGAAGCACCCCACTTTGACACCGGCGTCCAGACAGGCCGTCGCGGCGGCCAGCGCCACCTCCGGGTCGCCCAGCAGCACGGACACCACCGCGGACTGCGGCGTCTCGGGCACGTCGCAGATGTCGGCAAGTTCACGGGCGTTCTGCAACACCGCGTCGGGCCGCCACTGTTCGGCCTTGAGCACACCCAGCGCGGCCCGCGCCGCGCCCACTGCGGCCGGCGCCAAACCGGTGTCGAAGATGAACGGCCGGGCCGCATCGATGAGGTGCGCACGCACCGCGGCCGGCCCCAGAACGGCACCGCCCTGGCTGCCGAGAGCTTTCGACAGCGTCGTGGTCAGCACCACATCGGGCGCACCCGCCAGCCCCAGCTCGTGCAACAGCCCGCGCCCGCCACCGCGAACGCCCAGTCCGTGCGCCTCGTCGATGACGAGCAGGGCCCGGTGCCGGCGGCAGGCGGCGAGCAACTCACGAAGCGGGGCCAAGGTGCCGTCGGCGCTGAACACCGAGTCGGTGATGACCATGGCCCGTTGCTCGTCGCGCGAGGCCAGCGCCGCGTCCACCGCAGCAACGTCGCGGTGCGGCGTCACGACCACCCGAGCGCGCGAAAGGCGGCAGGCGTCCACCAGGGACGCGTGCGAGTACGCATCGGAGACCAAGAGCGAACCCGGCCCGGACAGGCCGACGACGGCTCCCAAGTTCGCCGTGTAACCCGACGAAAACAACAGGCCCGCGGCAGCGCCGACGTATTCGGCGAGTTCGGCTTCCAACTGCTGGTGCAGCTCGGTGTCGCCGGTGACCAGGCGCGAACCGGTGGCGCCTGCGCCCCAGATGCGCAGTGCCTGGACACCGCCTTCAATCACGTCGGGGTGCTGGGACAGCCCCAGGTAATCGTTGGACGCAAGGTCCAACTCGGTACCGACGGGAGGACGCGGGCGCAGCGAGCGACGCAGCCCAGCATCGCGGCGCTGCCGTTCGACAGCGTCCAGCCAGGCCAGCGGCGACGTCTCAATCGGAATCTGTGTGGGGGCGCCCATGAGCCTTCAGCCTACGAGACGCGCGACCTCGACCATCGCGGAGCTGATCTGCGCGATCTCATCCGGGGCGCAGATGTATGGCGGCATCGCGTAGACCAGGTTGCGAAACGGACGCAGCCAGACACCGTGCTCTAGGGCAACTGGGGTGGCGACAGACAAATTGACCGGTCGGTCGCATTCGATCACGCCGATCGCGCCGCGTACCCGCACGTCGGTCACCCCTGGCAATGCCCGAGCGGGTTCGAGTCCGGTGGTCAAACCGGAAGCGATCCCGGCGACCGTGCCTCGCCAGTCCTGTTCGAGCAGCAGCTCGACGCTGGCCACCGACACCGCGCAGGCCAGCGGATTCGCCATGAAGGTCGGTCCGTGCATCAGCGCGCCGGCCGCACCGGCGCTGATGGTGTGCGCGATGTCCGTCGTGCACAACGTGGCGGCCAGACTGAGATAACCACCGGTGAGCGCCTTGCCGACGCACATGATGTCCGGGCTCACCCCGGCATGGTCGGCAGCGAAGAGTTCGCCGGTGCGGCCGAAGCCGGTGGCGATCTCGTCGAAGATCAAGAGCACCTCATGGCGCCGACAGAAATCTCGCAGGTCAGCCAGATAGCGCGGGTCGTGGAAGCGCATCCCGCCCGCTCCTTGCACCACCGGTTCGACGACGACGGCCGCCAATTCGGCGGCATGCTGTGCCAGTTGCGCTTCGAACGCCGCGCTGTAGGCGGGGTCGTAATCGTGTGGCACGTGCGGCGCGAACACTTGCCGGGCCAGGATGTCGGTCCATAGCGAGTGCATCCCGCCCTCGGGGTCGCAGACGCTCATCGGCGTGAAAGTGTCGCCGTGGTAGCCGCCGCGCCAGGTCATCAGGCGGTGCTTTCCCGGCCGGCCACGACTGCGCCAATACTGCAACGCCATCTTCACCGCGACTTCCACCGCCACCGATCCGGAGTCGCTGAAAAAGACCGTTTCCAAACCGGCCGGGGTGATATCGACGAGCAGTTTGGCCAGCCTGGCCGCCGGTTCGTGGGTCAACCCACCGAACATGACGTGGCTCATCGTGCCCACCTGGGCGCTCACGGCCGCGTCCAGCACTGGGTGCCCATGCCCGTGGACCGAGGTCCACCAGGAGCTCATCGCGTCGAGCACCTCGATCGGCTGGCCATCGTGGATCAAGGTCAGCCAGGCGCCGCGAGCCGAGACCACTACCAGGTTGGGTGCGGCCGTGGTGCCAATGGTGCTGTAGGGGTGCCACACGTGGGCGGCATCGATCGCACCGATTTGCTCGGGCGTCAAACCGCCCCTCGATGTGTCGGCGGCAGACATGGAATCCGAGGGTAACCGAGCCGAACGCGGCCGTACCTGGGCCCGCGCGGCTGCGGGTCGCACAAAGCCCGGACATCGGGAAGCATGCATGACATGGCTTTGCCGAACCAGCACGACCACACGACCGGTTCAGACACCGACGCAACGCCGATCCCCGACCACACCGAGGATCGGCCACCGCAGATCCTCACGCTGCGCATTGCTCCACTGGATGTGATCCTCACGGTCGCGTTCTTGGGCGCGCTACTGGTTGTGGTGACCACGACCAGTTGGCCGTCGCAGCTATTCGCCTTCTCCCAGAACGTGTGCATTTCCGAGGACTGCCCCCCTGTGCCATTCGCCGTCAACTACTACATCTATCCGGTCATGTGGGGCGGCATCGGCGCGGCCGTGGCCGCAGCCGTGATCGGCCCGCTGGTTTCCATGGTGAAGGGCTGGTACATGTCCTTCTGGCCGATCATCGCCATCGCCGTCATCACGGTCACTTCGGTGATCGGGTACGCGCTGACCGGCTTCAGTGAAACCTACTGGCACTGATCGACACGGCTCCCCGAGCGCGGCCAGCACGGCTGCTGAGACCGAAATCACAACCGCCGATAGGCCACTGACCAGCACAGTCACTGTCCGGTCACGTTAAGACAAAAAATGACCTGGGGACCTGGCGAGCGAACACATCCGTTGTCAAAGTGGCTGTAGTGACTGATGTGAATACAGCGACCTAACCGACTGGTTCACGTTTCCAACTGTCATGCAACGGCGTTAGGTCTCGACGTAGCGGCCATCGCGTGAGTCATGGAACAGCGGCGGACGCGCGAAGTCACCGCGCTGAGGCACAGGAGGCCCACCAGAGGGCCTGGGAGAGCCTAGGAGATTGGAATCCCGATGAAACGCATCTACGCCTTCGCGATCGGTTTGGTGATGATGGCGGCCCCGATGGCGGCCGCCCCGGGCATCGCGGCCGCCGACCCCAGTGTCCGGCCGGTGGACTACCAGCAGGCAACCGACGTCGTGGTCGCGCGCGGACTTTCGCAGCGCGGCGTGCCGTTCTCCTGGGCCGGCGGCGGTATCACGGGTCCGTCCCGCGGCAAGGGGACGGGCATCTACACCGTCGGATTCGACGCGTCGGGGTTGATCCAATACGCCTACGCCGGCGCTGGGATCAAGCTGCCGCGCTCCTCCGGTGAGATGTACAAAGTCGGCCAGAAGGTCCTGCCGCAGCAGGCCCGCAAGGCCGACCTGCTCTTCTACGGCCCCGAGGGCACCCAGAGCGTGGCGATGTACCTCGGAAACGGGCAGATGTTGGAGGTGGGCGACGTCGTGCAGGTCTCGCCGGTACGCACCACCGACATGATGCCTTACCTGGTCCGGATCCTCGGCGCTTCGCAAGCGCCGTTGCAGCAGACACCGCTGCCGCAGACCCCGCTTCGACAGGCACCGCTGCAGCAGGTGCCGACTCAGCAGGTGCCGACTCAGCAGGCACCGCTGCAACAGGCACCCGCCCAACAGTTGCCGACTCAGCAGGCACCGCTGCAGGCACCGACCCGCCAGGCGCCGACCCAACAAGTCCCCCTACAACAGCTGCCGACCCAGCAATCCCCAGTTCAGCAGGCACCGACACAGTTGGTGCCGCTGCAGCCGGCTCCGGCCACCACCGCGCGGTAACCGACCGTCAACCGGGGTAGTTCCCAACCCACGCCACCTGCATCTCTCGCTGACATCGCTGCTCAGCGAGGGAAGCAGGTGGCTTTTCGGTAAATTGTCAGTCGACCATGCAGACGCTGACACCGCCCACATCACCGACCGCCGCCGCGGCGCCGGTCGCTATGGGGACCCGAAAAACCGGCTTTTACCGCCATGATCTGGACGGTTTGCGCGGTATCGCGATCGCCCTCGTAGCCATATTCCACGTTTGGTTCGGCCGGGTTTCCGGCGGAGTGGACGTCTTCTTGGCGCTATCGGGGTTCTTTTTCGGCGGCAAGATTCTGCGCACCGCCCTGAATCCGAGTCTGAAGCTCTCACCGGTAACTGAGCTGATCCGGCTGATCCGCCGGCTGCTGCCGGCCATGGTCGTGGTCCTAGCCGCCTGTGCGTTGCTCACCATCCTGGTTCAACCGCAGACCCGATGGGAAGCGTTCGCCGACCAGAGCCTGGCCAGTCTGGGCTACTACCAGAACTGGGAACTGGCCAACTCTGCCGCGGACTACCTGCGCGCCGGCGAAGCGGTCAGCCCGCTACAGCACATCTGGTCGATGTCGGTGCAGGGCCAGTTCTATCTGGCCTTCCTGCTTTTGATCGCCGGGTGCACCTTTTTGTTCCGGCGTCTGCTCGGCACCCATCTGCGGACCATGTTCGTGGTGCTGCTCAGCGCGCTCACGATCGCGTCCTTTGTTTATGCGATCATCGCCCACCAGGCCTACCAGCCGACCGCGTACTACAACAGCTTTGCGCGGGCCTGGGAGCTGCTCCTGGGGGCGCTGGTGGGTGCGCTGGTGCCCTACATTCGCTGGCCGATGTGGCTGCGCACCATCGCGGCCACCGTGGGGTTGGCGATAGTCCTGTCGTGCGGCGCCCTGATCAACGGCGTCCAAGAATTTCCTGGCCCATGGGCGTTGGTACCAGTCGGCGCGGCGATGCTGATGATCATGGCTGGGGCCAACCGGCAGGCCCATCCGAGCACCCGCGACCGTCTTCCGCTACCCAATCGACTGCTGGCCGCCGGGCCACTGGTGACGCTCGGCGCGATGGCCTACTCGCTGTACCTATGGCACTGGCCGCTGCTGATCTTCTGGCTCTCCTACACCGGCCACCGGCACGCAAACTTCATCGAGGGTGCAGCGATACTGCTGGTATCGGGAGTACTGGCATTTCTGACCACTCGCCACGTCGAAGACCCATTGCGGTATCGCGCGCCGTCGGGCACCGCCGCCGCAGTCAAGACGCAAGCGATTCCCTGGCAGCTCCGGTTGCGCCGGCCGACCATCGCGATGGGGTCGGTCGTGGTGTTGCTGGGCGTCACCCTGACCGCTACGTCGTTCACCTGGCGAGAGCACGTGATCGTCGAACGCGCCTCCGGCAAAGAGCTCCGGGGACTCAGCGCCAACGACTATCCCGGAGCACGTGCCCTGACCGACCATGTCCGGGTGCCCAAACTGCGGATGCGCCCCACCGTGTTCGAAGCCAAAGGCGACTTTCCCGCTTCCACTCGAGACGGCTGCATCAGTGACTTCGTCAATCCGGCGCTGGTCAATTGCACCTACGGCGATGTGGACGCTTCCCGGACCATCGCGCTCGCCGGAGGTTCGCACGCCGAACATTGGCTTCCGGCACTGGATCTGCTCGGGCGTCTGCATCACTTCAAGGTGGTGACGTACCTCAAGATGGGCTGCCCGCTGTCCACCGAAGAAGTCCCGCTGATCATGGGCAACAACGCCCCGTACCCGCAGTGCCGCGAGTGGGTGCAGAAGACGATGGAGAAACTGGTCACCGACCGTCCCGACTATGTGTTCACCACGTCGACACGGCCGTGGAACATCAAGCCGGGCGACGTCATGCCGGCCACCTACATCGGTATCTGGCAAACATTTGCCGACAACAACATTCCCGTCCTCGCGGTTCGGGACACTCCCTGGATGGTCAAGGACGGCCAGCCGTTCAAACCGGCGGACTGCCTGGCCAAGGGGGGCGATGCGCAGTCCTGCGGAATCAAGCGCTCTGAACTGCTGTCGGACTACAACACCACGTTGGATTTCGTAGACCGGTTCCCGAACCTCAAACCGATCGACATGTCAGACGCGATATGTCGGCCCGACTACTGTCGCGCGGTCGAGGGAAATGTGCTGATCTACCGTGACGCTCACCACATGACACCCACCTATGCCCGCACCATGGCCCCCGAACTCGGGCGGCAGATCGCAGCAATCACCGGCTGGTGGTGAGATCCGCCCTCGCCTGTCCGGCCGCGCCGGCCCGACAGGGCGCCGGGCTTGTCAGCGCGAAATACGCGGACCAACCCCCAACGCGGATAAGGTCATACGATGTCGCCGAACAACGCCGTGGACTCTGGCGTAACGCCACCTCCGCTGCCCACCGTATGGCCGGGCAGCGCGTATCCACTGGGAGCCACCTATGACGGCGCCGGCACCAACTTTTCGCTCTTTTCCGAAATCGCCGACCGGGTCGAGCTCTGCCTGATCGCCGACGACGATAGCGAATCGCGGATCTCTCTCGAGGAGGTCGACGGATACGTCTGGCACGCCTATCTCCCCAACATCAGCCCCGGCCAGCGCTACGGCTTTCGGGTCTACGGGCCATTCGACCCCGCGGCCGGGCACCGCTGTGACCCGAGCAAGCTGCTGCTCGACCCGTACGGGAAGGCGTTCGACGGCGATTTCACCTTCGGGCAGGCGCTGTTCTCCTATGACATGAAGACTGTCGACCTGGGCTCGGCCGACCCCGGTATCCCTCCCATGGTCGACTCCCTGGGCTCCACCATGACAAGTGTGGTGATCAACCCGTTCTTCGACTGGGGTTATGACCGGGCTCCGATGATTCCCTACCACGAGACCGTCATCTACGAAGCCCACGTCAAAGGCATGACCCAGACCCATCCGGACATCCCCGAGGAACTTCGCGGCACCTACGCTGGGCTGGCCCACCCGGCGATCATCGACCACCTGAAGTCCCTCAATGTCACCACCATCGAACTGATGCCGGTGCACCAATTCATGCACGACTCGCGACTGCTGGACCTAGGCCTACGGAACTACTGGGGCTACAACACCTTTGGATTCTTCGCCCCGCACAACCAATACGCAGCCAACCGCCAAGCCGGCAGCGCGGTGGGAGAGTTCAAGTCCATGGTGCGCAGCCTGCACGAAGCAGGCATCGAGGTCATCCTCGACGTCGTGTACAACCACACCGCCGAAGGCAATCGCCTCGGCCCAACGATCAACTTCCGCGGTATCGACAACTCCGCGTACTACCGGCTGGTTGACTCCGACCTGCGCTGGTACAAGGACTACACCGGCACCGGCAACAGCCTCAACGCCCGCCACCCCCACGTGCTGCAGCTGATCATGGACTCGCTGCGCTACTGGGTGATCGAGATGCACGTCGACGGATTCCGCTTCGACCTGGCCGCGACTTTGGCCCGCGAGTTGCACGACGTGGACCGACTGAGCGCGTTTTTCGACCTGGTGCAGCAGGATCCGGTGGTCAGCCAGGTCAAGTTGATCGCCGAGCCGTGGGACGTCGGCGAAGGCGGCTACCAGGTCGGCAACTTTCCCGGTTTGTGGACGGAGTGGAACGGGAAATACCGCGATACTGTGCGTGACTACTGGCGGGGCGAGCCCGCAACCCTTGGCGAATTCGCTTCCCGGCTGACCGGGTCGTCGGATCTCTATGAGGCGACCGGTCGACGGCCGAGCGCCAGCATCAACTTCGTCACCGCTCATGATGGGTTCACCCTCAACGACCTGGTCTCTTACAACGAAAAGCACAACAGCGCCAACGGCGAAGACAATCGTGACGGGGAAAGTCACAACCGCTCCTGGAACTGCGGCATCGAGGGCCCCACCGACGATCCCGACATCGTGGCGCTGCGCTACCGCCAAATGCGCAACTTCTGGGCCACCTTGATGGTCAGCCAGGGCACACCGATGATTGCCCATGGCGACGAAATCGGGCGCACCCAACAGGGCAACAACAATGTCTACTGCCAGGACTCCGAAATATCGTGGATGGACTGGTCATTGGTTGAAGCGAATGCCGACCTGCTGGCATTCGCCCGCAAGGCGACCACGTTGCGCCGAAACCATCCGGTCTTTCGTCGGCGACGGTTTTTCGAGGGTGAGCCGATCCGAACCGGCGACGAGGTGCGAGACATCGCCTGGCTGTCCCCGAGCGGCCAGGAGATGTTGCACGACGATTGGAACCGCAGCTTCCACAAGTGCGTTGCGGTGTTCCTCAACGGTGAGGCGATCACCGCACCCAACGCCCGCGGTGAACGAGTCGTTGACGACTCATTTCTGTTGTGCTTCAACGCCCATGACGAAACGGTGGAGTTCGTCATGCCGCACGATGACTATGCCAACGAATGGACGGTGGAGCTGGACACCAACCATCCAGCCGGCGATGCCGACGCGGTGGTGAAGGCCGAAGACACCGTATCTGTGCCCGGCCGTTCGCTGATCTTGCTGCGTAAGACCGCGTAGCCCATGGGCTTTCCCGTCCTGTCCACCTACCGACTACAGCTGCGCGGCCCATCAAGCGGATTCGGATTTACTTTCGCAGACGCCGAGAATGTGCTGGATTACCTCAGCGAGCTTGGTGTTTCCCATCTTTACCTGTCCCCTATCCTGACCGCCGTAGCGGGGTCCTCCCACGGCTATGACGTCACCGACCCGACCACGGTGTCAGCCGAGATCGGCGGCCCCGACGGCTTGGCGCGGCTATCCGCGGCGGCGCGGGCTCGCGGCATGGGCCTGATTGTGGACATCGTGCCCAACCACGTGGGTGTCGATCGGCCGCAACAGAACATGTGGTGGTGGGATGTGCTGCGTCACGGCCGCAACTCCGAGTATGCGGGGTATTTCGACATCGACTGGGATCTCGACGAGCACGGTCGAATCGTGCTGCCGGTGCTGGGTTCTGACGCAGACGTGGCCGACCTGTTGGTCGACGGGGACCTGCTGCGGCTGGGCTCGCTGGCATTCCCCATCGCTGCGGGTACCGGTACCGGTACCGGCACCGGAGCCGAGGTGCATGAGCGCCAGCACTACCGATTGGTGGGCTGGCGACGCGGACTGTGCGGTTATCGCCGGTTTTTCTCGATCACCTCGTTGGCCGGGCTACGCCAAGAGGATCGCACGGTTTTCGATGCCAGCCATGTCGAGATCGCACGTTGGTTCGCCGACGGACTCGTCGATGGTCTTCGTATCGACCACCCCGATGGGCTGTCCGATCCCTGCGGCTATCTTCAATGGCTGCGCGAACTGGTCGGCCAGCAGGCCTGGATTGTGATCGAGAAGATCCTGGCCGCCGACGAGGCGTTGGAGCCCACGCTGCCGGTGGCCGGCACAACGGGCTATGACGTGCTACGAGAGCTCGGCGGACTCTTCGTCGACCCGGCGGGAGCGGCAGAGCTCACCGCGCTGGTCGAGTCCAGCGACGTGGACTACCAGGCCATGGCGGCACTGTTGGCCGATCTCAAGATCCGGGCGACAACCGACACCCTGTCCAGCGAATTGAGCCGGTTGAGACGAAGCATTGCCGCGACGGCCGGCCGGGATCATCCGCTGCTGGGTGAGGCGGTGGCCGCGTTGCTTACCCATATCGGCGTCTACCGCTGCGATTACCCCGGGCTGGCCTCGATCATGCCGACCGCGATCGCCGAAACCTGTATTGCGGCAACCGAATTAGGCCCGCCGCTGCAGCTGGTGGCGACGGCTTTGGCCCACGGCGGCGAACCCGCCGGCCGGCTGCAGCAACTGTGCGGCGCGGTGACCGCCAAGGCCGTCGAGGACTGCTTGTTCTACCGAGACGCCCGGCTGGTGTCACTCAACGAGGTGGGTGGCGAGCCGCACCGGTTTGGAGTCAGCGCCGCAGAGTTTCATCACAGTGCGGCCACCCGCGCCCGGATGTGGCCGCAGACCATGACGACGTTGACCACCCACGACACCAAGCGCGGCGAAGACGTGCGAGCGAGAATCAGCGTGTTGTCCCAGGTTCCTTCACTATGGGCGGAATTCGTCGCCCGCGCCGAAAGCCAAGCCCCCTCCCCTGACCGGGCAACGGGACAGTTCCTGTGGCAGAACATCTTCGGCGTCTGGCCGGTCACCGGGGAAGTCAGCGAGCAGCTGCGCGACCGGCTGCACGGCTACGCGGAGAAGGCGATTCGGGAAGCGGCTTGGCATACCAGCTGGAACGACCCGGACTCCACTTTCGAAGACGCGGTACACCGGTGGCTGGACGTCGTCCTGGATGGTCCGGTGGCCGGGCAGCTGACCCAACTCGTGGATCGCCTCAATCCCCACGCCGCCAGTGACGCGCTGGGCCAGAAGCTGCTCGCGCTGACCGTGCCCGGGATACCCGACGTTTATCAGGGCACCGAGCTGTGGGAGGACAGCCTGGTCGATCCGGACAACCGGCGCCCCGTCGACTACGCCGTCCGCCGAGCCGCGCTGCGAGAGTTGCGGCATCCCAAGATCCGGGTCGTAAGCACGGCCCTTCGAATGCGGCGTTCCCGCCCGGAGTGCTTCCTGCGCGGCGCCTACATTCCGGTGCTTGCCAGTGGCACCGCCGAAGATCACATCGTGGCGTTTCGCCGTGGCGAGGACATCCTGGTCGCGGTGACCCGCTGGACGGTAGGACTGCAAGAAAATGGCTGGGGTGACACGGTATTGCCGTTGCCCGAGGGGTCCTGGACCGACACTCTCACCGGCGCCTTGGCAAGCGGGCCGGCATCCGCCGCCGAACTGTTCTCTGAGCTGCCGGTCGTCCTGTTGGAGCGCCAAGCATGACTGAATTCCGGGTGTGGGCGCCCAAACCCGAATTGGTGCGGCTAGATGTCGAGGGCGGCGTGTACCCGATGAGGCGCACCGACGACGGCTGGTGGCACACCGCGATCGAGACTGCGCCAGCTGCCCGCTACGGATTTCTGCTCGACGATGACCCCAAGGTGCTGCCCGACCCCAGATCTGCCCGCCAGCCCGATGGGGTGCATGCCCGCTCCCAGCTGTGGAACCCCGCCGCGGCCACCTGGACCGACGACGCCTGGACCGGTCGCTCCGTGACCGGCGCGGTGATCTACGAGCTGCATGTCGGCACCTTCACCGCCGCGGGCACATTTGACTCCGCCATCGAGAAGCTGGACTACCTGGTCGATCTCGGGATCGACTTCGTCGAGCTGATGCCGGTGAACTCCTTTGCCGGCACTCACGGCTGGGGATATGACGGTGTGCTCTGGTACAGCGTCCACGAGCCCTACGGCGGCCCCGCCGGCCTGGTCCGGTTCGTCGACGCGTGCCATACGCGCGGTCTGGGAGTGCTGATCGATGCGGTGTTCAACCATCTCGGGCCTTCGGGAAATTATCTGCCCCGATTCGGGCCTTACCTGTCCTCGGCGAGCAACCCGTGGGGGGAAGGCATCAATATCGCCGACGCCGACTCGGACGAGGTTCGCCGCTACATCATCGGCGCCGCGCTGCGCTGGATGCGCGAATTCCATGCCGACGGTCTGCGGCTGGACGCCGTCCACGCGTTGGTGGACACCACCGCGGTACCCATCCTCGAAGAACTGGCCACCGAGACCGACTGGCTGTCAAAGCAAGTCGGTCGCCCGCTGTCGCTGGTCGCCGAGAGCGACCTCAACGATCCGCGGCTGATCACCCCGCGCGATGGTGGTGGCTACGGGATCACCGCGCAATGGGACGACGACATCCATCACGCGATTCACACAGCGGTTTCCGGGGAACGCCAGGGTTACTACGCGGACTTCGGCGCCAATTCCGATTCGATGGCCACGCTGGCACACACACTTCGTCGGGGCTTCTTCCACGCCGGTACCTATTCGTCGTTCCGGCGCCGCCGCCACGGACGTCCGCTGGACACGGCCACGATTCCGGCCACCCGTCTGCTCGCCTACACCTGCACCCATGATCAGGTCGGCAATCGTGCGCTTGGCGACCGCCCTTCACAAAACCTGACCAGCGGCCAGCTGGCCATCAAAGCCGCATTGGTACTCGGTTCGCCCTACACGGCGATGCTGTTCATGGGCGAGGAATGGGGGGCCAGCAGTCCTTTTCAGTTCTTCAGCTCGCACCCCGAGCCCGAGCTGGCGGTTGCCACCGCGCAGGGACGCAAAGCGGAGTTCGCCGAGCACGGATGGGATGCCGACGAGATCCCCGATCCCCAAGATCCGCAGACTTTTCTGCGCTCCAAACTGGTTTGGGGCGAAGGCGACTCAGGCGAGCATGCCCAGCTGCTGCGCTTCTACCGCGATCTGATCGAGTTGCGACACCACGAGACCGACCTGGCCGATCCGTGGCTGGACCACCTGGTGATCGACTATGACGAGCAGCAGAGCTGGATCATCATGCGCCGCGGCCGGTTTGGCATTGCGTGCAATCTCGGTACCGAGGCGACGACGGTGCCGCTATCCGGTGCGCTGGTGCTGGGTTGGGGTGAGCCGAACACCAGCGACGCCGGCACCGAACTAGCCGGGCATTCGGTTGCGGTGCTGCGCTGTGACCAATTGACCGCGCCCGCCGAGCCCGCCTGAGCGTCGTCGCCGCTAGACGGTGGGTCGCCCGGTGCGCTGTATCGCCTCGGCAATCGCATCGGCAAGAGGCTCGATCTCTTCGGCGCTTAGACCCGCAATGGTGACCCGCATCCCCGGCGCGCTACGGATCCGGAACCGCGCGCCCGGCGCAGCGGCCCAACCCCGGTTCAGCAGGCGGGTAATCGCCGCGGTTTCGTCGGGGACGGGAATCCAGACATTGAGCCCGGACCGGCCATGTGCGGCGACACCACGGGCGGACAGCGCGGCGCACAACCGGCCGCGGGCGTCTGCGTAGCGCTCCTGCGCCTGGCGAATCAGCCCGGTAGCGACATCGTCAGCGAAGAGCCGCACGGCGAGATCCTGCAGAATGTGGCTCACCCAGCCCGGCCCTAGGCGCAGCCGCCCGTGCACCCGCTCGACCGTGCGCTGGTCCCCGGCCAACACGGCAAGCCGTAGATCCGGCCCATAGGCCTTGGCCGCCGACCGGACGAAGGCCCAGTGCTGCGTCACCCCGGCCAGGGTGTGCAGGGGTACGCCGGCGATGCCGGCGCAATGATCGTCCTCAACCAGCAGCACCTCCTCAGCACCCTGGCTCAACACCTCACGCAGCTCCTCGGCCCGGGCCGCCGACAGCGCCGCTCCGGTTGGGTTTTGCGCGCGACTGGTGACCACGACCGCCCTCACCCCGCGGCCCAGCGCCCGCTGCAGGTCAGCAACCAGCGGACCGTCATCGTCGACGCCCATCGGCTCAACGGGAAGCCCAAGCGCGGCAAGGAGATCCAGGAGGTTTGCCCAGCCCGGGTCCTCGACGGCAACCCGGTCCCCCGGGCGCAGATTCGCGCTCAGCGCTCGCTCGATACCGTCCAGCGCACCGTTGGTCACCGCGAGATGGTCGGCGGCTACACCGTCGGCGGCCAAAGCGGCTCGAGCGTGGTCGACCAGCTCCGCTGACATTGCCGGATCACCGTAGAGCAACGGCGGCACCGAACCGTCCGGCCATCCGACGGCGGCCAGCGGCAGTAGCTCGGGGGCCGGGTTGCCGGTCGAGAGATCTCGCGCGCCGGCAGGCACCCCAAGGTCAAGCGAGGACCGGGGCGTGGATGCCGGCCGGTCTCGCACCCTGGTCCCGCGCCGTCCCGCGGTTTCGACCGTCCCGCGATCGCGCAGCAGGCGGTAGGCCGCCGCCACGGTGTTGGGATTCACACCCAGCTGACCGGCGACTTCGCGGATCGACGGCAGAGCGTCGCCGGGCGCCAAGCCGCCCTGGGAGATGGCCGATTCAATGCTGGCCGCTATGGACTCGGCGCCACCACCCGCTATCCTATATTGTACTGGCATAGTTACTAGTATGTACTAGTACATATTGAACGGGCAACCACATGACCACTTCCTACGGCCCGACGGCACGCACCACTCCCACCCGCTACCGGGAGCGAGCACGCTACGACAGCGAGACCGTCCATCGAATCCTCGATGAGGCCTTGATCTGCCACTTGGGATACATCCGGGACGGCGAGCCGGTGGTCTTGCCAACCACCCACACACGCCGCGGTGAAACGCTCTACATCCATGGGTCCACCGGCAGCGGCCCAATGCTCGCGGCAAGGGTCGCCGAACTGCCCCTCTGCATCACCGTCACCCTCGTGGACGGGCTGGTGCTGGCCCGCTCGGCAATGCACCATTCCCTGAACTACCGCTCGGTGATGGTGTTGGGCACCGCGCGTGTGGTGGAAGACCCGGACGAGAAGCTGCTGGCCTTGCATGCGCTACTCGACCACATCCAAGCCGGGCGCGCCGCGGACTGCCGGGGCCCGAACCCGCGTGAACTAGCCGCCACCACAGTGCTTGCCCTCGATCTCGCCGAAGCCTCGGCCAAGGTGCGCAGCGGCGGCCCGGTCGACGATCCGCAAGACCATGCCCTGCCGCATTGGGCGGGCGTGGTACCTCTCGCGCTCAGGGCCGGAACCCCGGAGCCCGCCGCGGATCTAGACCCCGCTACCCCACTGCCGGCCTATTTGCGGTGACCACGCCACCCCCGCGCCGGGCTGCGGTTACAGGAGGTACCGGTATGCCGGCGAACCGGGGGCAAGGGGTTCCACGTGAACTTCGGTCTCACGCATCCGAGCCAACAGGCCATCGAGATTCGCCGCAGACCCCAGCTCGACACCGACCAGCGCCTCACCGGTTTCCCGGTTGTTGCGCTTGACGTACTCGAACAAGGTGATGTCGTCGTTGGGACCAAGCACCTCGTCGAGGAATCGTCGCAACGCGCCGGGTTCTTGTGGGAAGTCCACCAAGAAGTAGTGCTTGAGGCCCAGGTGCACCAGCGAGCGCTCCAGGATCTCCCCGTAGCGGGAGACGTCGTTGTTGCCCCCCGAGATCAGGCACACCACGGTCGATCCGGGTTCGATATCGGCTTCCAGCAATCCCGCGACCGACAATGCTCCCGCGGGTTCGGCGATGATGCCCTCGTGCTGATAGAGGTCAAGCATCGCCGTGCAGACCGCACCTTCGTCAACGGTGGTGATCGACACCATGTCGCCGGCCGCGGACAATGCCGCATAGGGCAGCGCCCCCGCCCGATTCACCGCCGCGCCGTCGACGAATTGGTCAACATGGTCCAGTGTGACCGGTTCACCCGCTGCCAGCGCAGCCATCATTGCGGCGGCCCCAGCGGGCTCGATGCCCAGCACCGCCGTCTTGGTCGTCCGCTCGGCCAGGTAGGAGGTGATGCCGGCGATGCAGCCGCCACCACCGACCGGGACCACCACCAGGTCGGGCTCCGCATCGAGTTCGGCGAGCAGCTCGACGGCGATGGTGCCCTGTCCGGCCATCGTGCGCAGGTCATCGTAGGGCGGCACGAGAGTCGCACCGGTACGTTCGACATCCTCGCGAGCCGCGGCGGCGGCAAGATCGTAGGTCTCCCCACCAACGATCAGGTCGATGAACTCTCCACCGTGGTAGCGGATGCGATCCCGCTTCTGTTTGGGCGTCTTGGCCGGTACATAAACCCGACCGTGCACACCCAGGGTTTTGCAGGCGAAAGCGAAGCCTTGTGCGTGGTTGCCCGCCGAAGAGCACACCACGCCCGCGGCCAGCTCCTCGGCCGCTAGCTGAACCAGCAGGTTATAGGCGCCGCGCAACTTGTAGGACCGTACGATCTGCAGGTCTTCGCGCTTGAGGTAGACCGTCGCGCCGGTGATGTCGGACAACCGCTCGCACAGCTGCAGCGGGGTGGGGGTAATGACGGGGGCGATCCGCTCAGCAGCGTTGTCGATATCAGCCGCAGACAGCGGCGACCTGCTTGGAGTCTGACTCAGTTCGGCGGACACCGGTCAATGGTGCCATGCCGACCAATAAGCAACTCAGCTCACCGGCGTCAGCACAAAAACTGGAATCTGACGGTCGGTCTTTTTCTGGTATTCGGCGTAGTCCGGCCACACCCCTACAGCCCGTTCCCACCAAATCGACTTCTCGTGATCGAACACCTCACGAGCGTCATAGTCGCGGATGACAGTGCCGTCCTGAAGCTCGACTCGAGGATTCTGCACGATGTTGTAGTACCAAACCGGGTTTTTGGGGGCCCCACCCAGCGATGCGACGATCGCATACTCCCCGTTGTGCTCGATGCGCATCAGCGGGGTCTTGCGCAGTTTGCCGCTCTTGGCCCCGACGGTAGTCAGCAGCACTACCGGTTTCCCTTGTAACTGTGTGCCCTCGGTACCACCCGATTCCAAGTATTTGTCGGCCTGTTCACGAGACCAGTCGAGTGGGCTGGGTGCGTATTCACCTTCTAGCGGCATACGCACCACTCTAGGCCGTGCGCCCCCGCACCCCGCCGCGATCAGCGCCACCCACACCGAATCTTCGGTTACCCGAAAATCAGAGTGGGGTAGGCTGAATCCATGACCACGGCAGAACGATTCTCGACGTTCGCCGCCGCGAACCGAGGCGATGTGCTGATCGCGGGCGTGCCCTGGCCTCGGCACAAGCTGTTTGCCGTGATAGCAGGGCTGGTCACCTTCGTGCTTGTCGGCGCGATCACCAGCAGCGCGGCACCGTCCGTTCTGGGTGCGACCGCCGTCGGGGTCATCGTTGCGGTGGCGCTCAAGATGATCGCCAAGGACATCGACTAGTCGCGGTTCAGCGCGTCCTGGCCAACTCGGCGATCGTGTTAACCCGTCGTGTCGCCGTAGCGACCTCGTCCGCGAACTGTCGCCGGCGCCGAGAAATGTCCGCAAAATCGGCCCCATCCACCAGCTCGCGATGACGAGCAAGCCGCAGCGCGGTCTTGAAAAGTTCCATCGACCTCGACTCGGCGTTGGCGATGCGGCGCTGCAACTCCCACTGCTTACCGACATCCAGACATTCGGCCAGGAAGGCCTCTTCGTCGAACGACTCATCCTCGAGGGCGGCCAGTCGATCGGCGACGATGTGATAGGCGTCCAGGAACGGACGCAACACCAAATGCGCCAGCAGCAAGTCGGCCGATTCCAGCAGTTCGCGGACATCGGCCGTGTTGACGGCCTTGGTGATGTCTTCCACCGGCCCGATCAGGCGCACCTCGTCGGCCAGGTCCTTCTCGAACTGCGCGCGCGCCGAGAACAAGAACTCGAACTTCAGCAACTCACGCAGCCGCAACGCCTCGTCGCGCACCGTCGCCGGTGCAACCGAGCTATCCGCCGACATCACCGATATCTCGGCGGCGGCAAGCAACGCCATCTCAGCGATGGCGCGATCAACCAGAATGTGGATCGCGGTGTTGCGATAGAACGCGGCGACGAGGTGTTGATCTTCGCCGATACCCCACACGGCTTCGGTACCAGCGTCATAAACCCGCACGACCCCGGAGGCCACCATCTGGTGCAAGGTCCATCGGATCGTCGAACGGTTGGTCAGGTCGGCCGCACCGGCCACCGCCCAGTTGCGGGCGGCGATGTAGCTCGCCAGCGGGCGCACCGTGGCCAGCACTTCGCTGATCGACAATGACCGATCCGCGCCCAACAGCGCGAGACTTACCACCGCGGTGGGTGTCACCGGGGTGGCCCGGTTGATCCGGTGCTCCACATCTAGGGCAATGCGTTCTATTTCGGTCCCGGTCCCCGATTCGTCGGTACGCAGTTCTTCCAGCCGCTTGCGCAGCGGCAATGGCTCACCGAAGTCCAGGTACGCACGTCCGAGGCGCTCCCCCTGCTGGCGAGCCAACCGGACCAGGAATCGCAGGTCTTCGGGCCGCTTCACCGCACCGTAGGCCTCGGTCGTCATGGCCTCAACCTCGTGCAACTGGTCGTACACGATGGACGTGGGCACCAAATACACCTCGGGACCGTCAATTTCATCGACCGCGTCGGCGATGTAGCGCAGGATGCCGAATACCGGCGGCCGCAACTTGCCCGTCCTGGTCCGCCCACCCTCGATCGACCAGGTCAGATTCGCATGGTTCTGCACCAACTGTGCGGCGTAGGCCCGCAGCACAAAGCGATAAACCGGAATGTCTTTGGTCTGGCGCCGGATGAAAATCGCACCGGTCCGCTTGGCCCAGGCACCCATTGGAAAGAAGTTCAGATTCGCACCACCGAACGTCAGCGCCGGCGAGAGCCGATTGGCCTGAATCACTTCCGGAAGCAGCATGCCGTCCAGGTAGGAGCGATGCGAGAAGGCGAACGCCAACGTCGCCTTGCGGTCCAGCTTGCGCAGCTGGGCGATCTGATCTTCGTCGACCAGGACGTCGTAGGCCCGCATCAGCCAACGACTGAAACCGCGCCAGGCCTGCACCGCGCGCTCATCGAGCGTGGCCGCCATCTCGCGGAGATACCCCGCGGCCTCCGCACGCACCCCGTCGGGATCACGCCCGAGTTCGGCGGCCAGCTTGGCAAGCCGCTCGTCATACCATGGGGCACTCATCAGCTCAGCGACCTCGGCCGCGTCAGTCGACAGCGGCGATATCGATTCATCGATAATCCCACTGCGCTGCAACAGCTTTCGCGCTCCGACCCGACCAACCTCGCGCGCAGTCATCAGTGGCCCCTTCATCACGCCGGTTGTACCGTTGCCGCGGACGCGGGTTCGTGGACGTGAGGTCCCGGCTTGGCCGCATAGAGTTCTTCGATCTCGGCCGCGTATTTCGTCACGATCGGCCGGCGCTTGAGCTTCATGGTCAGCGTTATCTCGTCTCCCCCGGGTTCCCACAGTGTCGGCAATATGCGGAAGCGCTTGATCTGTTCCACCCGCGATAGTTTGGCGTTGCCTTCGACCACGCCCGCGGCGATCCGGGCAATCACTGCTGGGTCAGCGGCAAGCGCGGCCGGCGACGCATCCGAAATCCCGTGCTGGGCCGCGTAGGGCCCCACCGAGTCGGCATCGAAGACCAGCAGCGCAGTGTTGTACGGACGACCGTCACCGATCGCGATCAGCACGCCCACCATCGGACAGGCCGCCAAGATGGTGTTCTCAATGTTTGCCGGCGACATGTTCTTTCCGGCCGCGTTGATGATCAGCTCCTTCTTGCGATCCACCACCCGCAGGTAGCCGTCCGCATCGACATCGAAGATGTCACCGGTGTGCAACCAGCCATCCTCGTCGATGGCCTCCGCGGTCTTGGCGGCTTCTTTGCGGTAGCCCTTCATCACTAGCGGACCGCGAACCAGGTACTCGCCGTCATCGGCGATCTTGCCTTCCAATCCGGGCAGCAGCTTGCCGACGGTACCCAGTCGCGCATCGCGCGGATGGCTGGCGGTGGCAACGCAACTCAGCTCGGACATTCCCCAGATCTCCGTTATCGGAATGCCGATACCGCAGAAGAATCCCAAAGTCTCCTTGGGGATCGGCGCCGCTCCCGAGACCGCCCACCGGAGTTCACCGAATCCCAGCCGCTCGCGCAACTTCGACAGCACCAACTCGTCGGCCTTGGCCCATTCGTCGACCACCTCGGCTGACATCGGTTCATCGGCAAGCATGGCCTCTGCGCGCTTGGCGGCCACTGACATCGCCCAGATCAGGGCCTGTTTCTTCATCTCATCGGTCTCGTGGCTGATCGTGAATTCGATGCCGGCCTTGAGCTTCTCCCAGACCCGCGGCACCGCGCCCCACACGGTGGGTCGCACATCGGGCAGGGCGGAGACGATCGCCCGTCCGTCGGCCACCGCGGTGACCTGGGTGCCGAACATCTCCTGCAGATACAGGCCGGTCATCCGGTCGGCGATGTGCGCGGTCGGGAGGAAGGAGGTAACCCGGTCACCGAACTGAATGCCGAACACCTCCTCGATGGCGAACCCCTCGAACAGCAGGTTGGCGTGGGTCATCTCGACCCCTTTGGGGTTCCCGGTGGTACCGGACGTGTAGATCAGGGTCACCACGTCATCGGGCTGCACTGCTGCCCATGTCGCCTCGAAATCGAAGTCGTCCGGCGCGGCCGCGTACAGCTCCTGCACCGACATGGTGCCCTCCGGCGCGCCGTCGATGCAGACGATGTGCTCGATGGGTGCGCCGCTAGCACGGATGCGGTCGACGTATTGCTCCTCGCAGATCACGACCTTGGTGCCAGCGTTGTCGAACACATAGGTCAACTGTTCGGCGGGCAACGTGTTGTACACCGAGAACGACGTGGCGCCAACGTGTTGCGCGCCGACTTCGAGTGGGTAGAACTCGACCCGGTTGGCCATCATCAGCGAAACGGTGTCCCCGCGTCCCACCCCCAGCCCCGCGAGGCCGCCGGCTACCTGCCGCACCTGGTCGGCATACTCTCTCCAGGTCAGCGTCTGGGCGCCCCCCGGCGTCCGGAGTGCGATGGCATCCGGATCGATCGCGGCGCTGCGCTGGAACGCCTCGCACATGGTGGTCGGACGCTCGGTTGGGGTCATTTCCGTCCTCCTTGATCGACCGGCGCTCCATCGCTGAGCCTACGTCCGCGACACACCAAGCGTCACGCTGGTGTTGCGCCCAAAAACGAGCGTCACGCTAGCCTGACGCTGGGCGCCAGCCCGCCGTCAGCTGCCCAGGCAGCCGGGACCGAGCAGCTCTTTCAGATCGCCCATCAACGCCGGCGATGGCGTGACCCGTAGTGACTGGTCGAGCTCCAGCGTGGTGATCCGATCCCCACTGATCAGCCGCAGATGCACCTGAGACGTACCCGGGTGCCGAGCCAGCACCTGTTTGAGTGCGGTGACCTTATCGATGGTGCACTGCCGGGTGGGCAGGCTCACGGCCAGCGGCCGATCCGCCTGGGCATTGGAAAAATCGGGCACCACGAGCTCGTTGGCGATCAAGCTGATGCGGTCGTCGCGAATCGCGACCTTGGCGTTGACCAGCACCACGGCGTCGTCGGCGATATCGGCGCCATAGTTGGAGTAGGTGTGCGGGAAGAACATCACCTCGATACCACCGGTGAGATCTTCCAATTGAGCTGATGCCCAGGGCATCCCGTTCTTGTTGACCCGCCGGTTCACGGCCGCCAGGATGCCGCCCACCCGCACCTGAGCATCGTTGGAGACATCACCATCCAGGATTGCCGGGATCGCGGTATCAACCTGGGCGGCCAACAGATGTGCCACCCCGTTGAGTGGATGCCCCGACACGTACAGGCCCAGCATCTCGCGTTCCAGTGCGAGTTTGTGTTTGTCTTCCCACTCGTCCTCGGGAACCTTGATGGTGAACACCGCGTCGGCACCCGAGTCGCTGCCGCCGAAGAGATCGAACTGTCCCATCGCCTCGGCCTTCTTGGTACCCAGCACCGAGTCCACGGCGTCGGTGTGCACCAGGAAGAGGCCTTTGCGCGGGTGCCCGAGCGAGTCGAACGCCCCCGCCTTGATCAGCGACTCGGTGACTTTCTTGTTGCAGGCCGAGATGTCGATCTTGTTCAGGTAGTCGGAGAAGTCGGTGAATTTGCCTTTGCCGCTGCGGGTACCGATCAACGAACCGACGACGTTGGCCCCGACATTGCGCACCGCACCCAACCCGAAGCGGATGTCCTGCCCGACCGAGGCGAAGTTCACCAATGACTCGTTGACATCGGGCGGTAGCACGGTGATGCCCAGCTTGCGGCAATCGGCCAGGTAGACCGCGGCCTTGTCCTTGTCGTCACCGACCGAGGTCAGCAACCCGGCCATGTACTCGGCCGGGTAGTTGGCCTTCAGATAGGCGGTCCAATACGAGACCAGACCGTAGCCCGCGGCGTGCGACTTGTTGAAGGCGTATCCGGCGAACGGCAGGATGGTGTCCCACAGCGCCTTGACCGCTTTTTCGGAGAATCCGTTGGCGGTCATGCCTTCGTAGAAGCCCTTGTATTCCGCCTCGAGCACCTCGAGCTTCTTCTTGCCCATCGCCTTGCGCAGCGCGTCGGCCTTACCCATCGTGTAGGAGGCGACCTTTTGGGCGATGAACATGATCTGCTCTTGATAGACGATCAGACCGTAGGTCTCCGAGAGGATTTCGCGCAGCGGCTCCTCCAGCTCGGGGTGAATCGGCTTGACCGCTTGGCGATTGTTCTTCCGGTCGGCATAGTCGTTGTGGGCGTTCATGCCCATCGGGCCTGGCCGGTACAGCGCCAGGACGGCGACGATGTCATTGAACTCGGTGGGTTGCATGCGACGCAGCAGGTCGCGCATCGGCCCGCCGTCGAGCTGGAAAACGCCCAGCGTCTCACCGCGTCCCAACAGCTCGTAGGTGGGCTTGTCGTCGAGCGGCAGCGATTCCAGGTCGAGGTCGATTCCCCGGTTTGCCTTGATGTTCTCGATCGCGTCGCCGATGATCGTCAGGTTTCGCAGGCCCAAGAAGTCCATCTTCAACAGGCCGATCGCCTCACACGACGGGTAGTCCCAGCCGGTGATGATGGCCCCGTCTTGAGGCCGCTTCCACAGCGGAATGGCCTCCGTCAAGGGTTCGCTGCTCATGATCACCGCACACGCGTGCACGCCCGCATTACGGATCAGACCTTCCAGCCCGCGCGCGGTCTGGTAGATGGTGCGGACGTCGGGGTCGGTCTCGATGAGGCCACGAACCTCCGCGGCCTCCTTGAACCGCTCGTGGGCCGGGTCGGTGATGCCGGACAGCGGAATGTCCTTGGCCATGATCGGCGGCGGCAACGCCTTGGTGATTCGGTCGGCGATCGCAAACCCGGGCTGGCCGTAGTGGATACGCGCGGAATCCTTCAGCGCCGCCTTGGTCTTAATGGTGCCGAAGGTGATGACCTGGGCGACTCGATCCTGGCCCCACTTGTCGGCGGCGTAGCGCACCATCTCGCCGCGACGGCGGTCGTCGAAGTCGATATCGATATCGGGCGCTGACGGGCGCTCCGGGTTGAGGAACCGCTCAAACAGCAGACCGTGCGGTATCGGGTCGATGTTGGTGATGCCCATCGCGTAGGCCACCAGCGATCCGGCCGCCGAACCACGCCCCGGTCCCACTCGAATGTCGACCGACCGCGCATAGTTGATCAGGTCGGCCACGATCAGGAAGTACGACGGGAAACCCTTGTCGCAGATCACCTTGATCTCGTACTCAGCCCGATCGATGTAGTCCTGGCCGAGACCGGACGGGAAACGTCGCCGCAGGCCGGCCATTACCTCGTGATGCAGCCACGACGCCGGATCGTGCCCCTCGGGCACCGGGAAGATCGGCATCCGGTCACGCGGGGTCCATACGTCGGCATAGGACTGCACTCGCTCCGCGATCAGCAGGGTGGAGTCGCAGGCGCCCGGGATGTCGTCGTCCCAGAGTTGGCGCATCTCGGCGGCGGACTTGAGGTAGTACCCGTCACCGTCGAACTTGAACCGATTGGGGTCCGAGAGCGTCTTGCCGGTCTGAACACACAGCAGCGCCTCGTGGTTGTGCGCGGCGTCGCGAGTGACGTAATGGCAGTCGTTGGTGGCCAGCGGCGGAATGTCGAGCTTGCGGCCTATCTCGATCAGACCCGCACGGACGCGGCGTTCGATGGACAGTCCGTGATCCATCAACTCGAGGAAGTAGTTGTCGGCGCCGAAAATCTCCCGCCACTTGGCGGCCGATTCCAGCGCTTCGCGGTCATGGCCCAGCCGCAGCCGGGTCTGCACCTCACCGGAGGGGCAGCCGGTGGTGGCGATGATGCCCTCGGCGTGCTCGGCGACAAGTTCGGCATCCATGCGCGACCACTTACCGAGCTGACCCTCGAACGAGGCCAGTGACGACAGCTTGAACAGGTTGCGCAGGCCGGTCGCGTTCTCGGCCACCATCGTCAGGTGGGTGTAAGAGCCGCTACCGGATACGTCGTCGCCCTTCTGGCTGGGATCACCCCAGGTGATGCGACGGGTATCGAAACGAGAGCCGGGAGCTACATACGCCTCGACGCCGATGATCGGCTTCACCCCGGCCTTGGTTGCCGAGTTGTAGAACTCGCTGGCGCCGAACATGTTTCCGTGGTCGGTCATCCCGATCGCGGGCATGTCCAGCCGTTCCACCTCGGCCAGCATGGGGGTGATCTTCGCCGCACCATCCAGCATCGAGTACTCGGTGTGGTTGTGCAGGTGCACAAAGGACCGCGAAGAAGAACCGCTCATAGGCACGCCAGTCTAGGACCGACCACCGACAGCGTTCGGGCGTGTCGCCAAACGTGTCGTGTGGCAGCTATCCATACAGCTCGACAAACTGCTTCAGCGACTGCTCGACATCTCCCTTGACGGCGCGCGCCGCAGCCGACCCGAGCGGACCGAACAACGCGCGCCCGCCCAGCTCGAGGCGCAACCCGAGGGTGGACCCGTCCGCGTTTGGCTCGACGGTGAGGCTTACGCCGTACTTGGCTCCGCCCTTGCCCGATCCTGACATCGTGACCTCGCGCGGCGGATCCCACTTCGTCACCGTCCACGTCACCCGGTTGCGCATGCCCTTGGCACGGGCCACACCCTCGATCTCGACGCCCTCACTGAGCTGCTCGGGCAGCTCGCTTCGCCACCCCTCGTGGATCACGAGCCATTCGCCCAACTCCGACAGATCCGAAACATGGTCCCAGGTGTCCTGCGGAGGGATCGGGACATCGGCGGTCATCTCAACGGAAGCCATCGCATGAGCCTAGCCGTGCGGCAAGGCACGGCCGCGCGAAGCACCACCCGCGCAAAGCGCGCCGGCGCCCCGGGCATTGGCGTGCCGCAACCAACACCGCGGGGCCGTCGACACGGCGGTCAGTGGCTGGGACCGCCGCGCAGTTTGTTCCCGATCCGGATCGCGGGCAGCAGCACGCTGCGTGGTAGGTACCTGCCGCTGGTGCTGACGAACTTGGGCACCACGCCGGGCACGACGGTGCGCTTGCCGGTCAGCATCCCCTCGATCGCGGCTTCGGCGACGTCGTGCGGAGACACCTGCGCCAAGGGAATGCTGAACCGCTCGGCACTGGCGATCTCGGCCCACTCGGTGGGCACCGGTCCCGGGCACAGCGCGGTGACCGAAACTCCCGTACCGTGCAACTCCTCCTGAACGGCTTCGGAGAAGGTGAGCACGAAGGCCTTGGAGGCCGAGTACACCGCCATGAAGGGAATGGGCTGGAAGCCGGCAATGGATGCGATGTTGAGCACCGCACCGGCACCGCGCTCCACCATGCCGGGTAACGCCGCGCGGGTGAACTCCATGAGGGCCAGCGCGTTGAGCGTGACCTGCTCGCTTTCGCGTTCGGGTGGCAGCTCGCAGAAACGGCCGCTGGTGCCGAAGCCGGCGCTGTTACACAAACCGGCGACCGAATCGCTGCGGAGCCGGTCAGCGAGCTGAGTTCTGGCTTGCGCATCGGACAGATCGAGGGGCAACACCTCAACGGCGATCGAGAACTTGTCCCGTAGATCGTCGGCCAGTTCCTCGAGGCGCTCACGGCGCCGCGCGACCAGCATTAGCGGAAAGCCCCGGCCGGCAAGGCCGCGGGCCAACTCGACACCGATGCCGGATGAGGCGCCGGTTATTACGACAGTGGCCTGTTTGTTTGGTTTCGGAAGGCTCATAGTCTCACCAATGTATCCCTCGGGTCGCCTGGACGAATGTTTCGCTTCTCTTATCGAGTTCTGTTGTACCAGACTGCGATTCACTGCCCTTGGCGGCAGAGGAGTCACTGAACATGCCGAACGCGCGGTTGCGCACCCGGTCCATGACGGCCGGGTTGACGGCGTCTGCCACGGCCGCGAATTGCCCGAACGGCGAGCTGGCCCGCCGCGGCCGATGCACGATCGCGTCGGTGATGACCCCGGCGGCCTGCTCGGGCGTCAGGGTCGGGAATTTGTCGTAGATCGTCGTCGGGCTGATCATCGGCGTCCGCACCAGCGCCATGTGCACGGTGGTGAAGCGAACCCCTTCATTGATGGTCTCGGCCTGCAGCGCGTCGCAGAGGCTGTCCAATGCCGCCTTGCTCGCGATGTAGGCGCCAAAGCGCGGTGCGCGGGTCTGCACACCGACCGAGGAGACGTTGACGATGTGCCCGAACCCGCGTTCCCGCATCCCGGGGATGAACTTGAGGATGAGCTGCACCGCACCGAGGTAGTTCAGCTGCATGGTCCGCTGATAGTCGTGAATCCGGTCGTAGGACAGCTCCAGCGAGCGTCGAATCGAGCGGCCCGCGTTGTTGATCAGGATGTCTACACCGCCCAGATCGGCCAGCACCTGATCGGCCATCGCCGCGATGGCGTCCATGTCGGACAGATCGCACGGGTAGACATGGGCCGCACCGCCACCGGCCCGAACGTCATCGGCCACCTTTTCCAGGTTTTCCCTGGTGCGCGCGACCAGCACCACCGTGCCGCCCGCTTCGGCGATCTTGTGCGCGGCCGCCTCGCCGATCCCCGATGACCCACCGGTGATGAGCACGACCTTGCCCTCTACCGCGTCGCTGAGTTTGCGGCCCTGGACGACGTCGAGCAAATTCCTTAAATAGAAGGGCCGATAGCGCCCCGCCGAGTTGGGCGTGTTGACGATGTTCGACATCGCCGCGAACGGCTTCTCGACCAGGTTGGTGAGGTCACCTAGCTTCATGTGAAGTTGCTCCTGAGGGCGGTGTGGATAGTGTGACGTGGGTCATAAAGCAAACCTAGGACATCCATCCTCGAATAGATACGACTTGCCGTGACGCGAGCGCCGCCACGGGCCGGCCCGCCGAGACCCAGCAAACGCCTGGATCCGCGGTCGATGAGCAATCTGCTTGTTACCCGAGGCAATGCGCGCGTGACGGCACTCTAATCGATGCGCAACTGCCCCATGCTGCCCTTGCAACATGGGACTACTGTCACGCTTTCGTAAACGTGCGCCGGTCAGCATCTACGACAAGATCGGCGGGTATGAGGCGATCGAAGCCGTCGTCGAAGACTTCTATGTACGTGTGCTCGCCGACGATCAACTCGGCGGCTTCTTCACCGGAACGAATATGAACCGCCTCAAAGGCAAACAGGCCGAGTTCTTTGCGGCAGCCCTCGGCGGACCCGAGCCCTACACCGGCGCACCGATGAAACAGGTCCACCAGGGCCGCGGAATCACCATGGCGCACTTCAGCTTGGTAGCCGGGCATCTGGGCGACTCACTGACCGCAGCAGGGGTCCCTTCTGAGACCGTCACCGACATTCTCAAGCTCGTGGCACCGTTGGCCACAGACATCGCCTCGGGCGAGACCACGACCGCGGGAGTCTGATCCCCCGCCGGAGCCCGCAGGAATTGCGCCCGGTCTGGCGTGTCGCGCTTTGCACGCCCTCCGCAAGCCGGTAGTCAGCACATATGAGACTTATCGCCCTCATCGGGGCCGCCTTGGCGTTGAGCGCCTGCAGTTCAGCAACAACGCATTCGACTCCCGATTCGCCGGCCGGCACCACGAGCGGCTCGCAGCCGACATCGACGGCCGCACCGCTGCTCGACTGCACCAACCCCGAAGATGACACCCAGCGACTGGTCTGCAACGACCCCCAGTTGACCGAACTCGATCGCCGGCTCGACACCGCCTACCAGCAGGCGCTGGACCGTCCCGGCACCGACAATGCGGCGCTGACGCTGGCCCAAGGTCACTGGGCGGAGACGCGTGACCAATGTGCGCAGAACCCTGACATGCGCACCTGTCTGCAGGAGTCCTACCAGACCCGGTTGGCGCAGTTGGCCATCGCGGACCCGGCCACCGCGGCTCCGCCCGTGATCAGCTACCGGTGCCCCGCGGAGGACGGCCCATTGACTGCACAGTTCTACAACGAACTCGATCCCAAGACGGCGGTGCTGACCTGGCGAGGCGACCAGTACATCCTTTTCGTGCAGCTATCGGGCAGTGGTGCCCGGTACGGCCGTCAAGGCGTCGAGTACTGGGAGCACCAGGGCGAAGTGCAGCTCGATTTCCACGGCACCAAATTTGTCTGCACCACGACCTGAGGCCCCTCACGCCCGGCGCTAGGCCGCGGGCGGGCCGGGCGCCCGATCCGGATCACCGCTCGTGGTCGACGGCACGGGTTGCTTGCGGCGAAAATGCCTAGCATGCGCCGTGCATTCAAAGTCCCGGCGGCAGAGGCCGGGCGGGCCCCCGTGCCCGACCGGGATTTCTCCCGCCCGCACGGACGCCCGTGCGCCGCCGTCGAATCGTGGCCACCGCATGCCGCGCTGGCATCCAGACGCCGGCATCCGCGCGGCACGCTCGTCGAGGCCCGCATGCCGCAACGGCGGCCCCGGTGACGGCCGCCCAACGCTCATTTGAGGAGCTCGTGGCCGAAGCCATGGCGGCGCCGGTCGTGGGATGGGATTTCTCCTGGCTAGAAGGCCGAGCGACAGAAGAACGACCGTCGTGGGGGTACCAGCGGCTGATGAGCCAACGATTGGCCCGCGCGTCGGCCGCCCTCGACATCCATACCGGTGGCGGCGAGGTGCTGTCCGGCGCGCCGAAGTTTCCACCGACCATGGCCGCGACCGAATCGTGGCCGCCGAATGCGGCGCTAGCCACCCAGCGGTTGCGCCCGCGCGGCGTGGTGGTGGTCGCAACGCGCGATGAGCCGCCGCTGCCGTTCGCCGATGAAGCGTTCGACCTGGTGATCAGTCGCCATCCCATCACCGTGTGGTGGAGTGAGATTGCCCGGGTGTTGCGTCCCGGCGGCACCTACCTCGCGCAGCACCCCGGGCCGGCGACGGTAGCCGAACTCGTGGGACACGTCATCGGACCGCAGCCCCAGCTGTGGGAGCGGCTAGAGCCCGCGGCTCAGCGTGCCCAGGCCCAGGCGGCCGGGTTACAGATCGTGGAGATGCGCATGGAGCGGCTCAGGGCTGAATTCTTCGACATCGGCGCGGTGGTGTACTTCCTGCGCAAGCTGATTTGGACGGTGCCGGATTTCACGGCAGAGCCGTACTTTCAGCGGCTGGTCGAGTTGCATGAACGCATCCAGGTCGACGGACGCTTCGTCACCCACCCGACGCGGGTGTTGGTGGAAGCGCGAAAGCCGACCGAGTGAGCTATCGCTCACCCCTCGTCGCGGAGCACATCCAGGGCGTGCTGCAGATCTGGCGGATACGGACTGACAATCTCCACCTGCCGGCCATCGGCGGGATGCGCGAAGGCCAGCGATCTCGCATGCAGCCATTGACGTTGCAGACCCAACCGTTTGGCCAGTTTCGGGTCGGCCCCATAAACGAGGTCACCACAGCACGGATGATGCAATGCCGCGAAATGCACCCGGATCTGATGAGTGCGCCCGGTTTCCAAATGCACGTCGAGCAAGCTGGCCGCCACGAAGGCCTCGACGGTGTCGTAGTGGGTGAGGCTGTGCCGGCCGTTCTTGGTGACCGCAAACTTCCACTCGCCGCCGGGATGCCGACCGATCGGTGCGTCGATGGTTCCGCTGGATGGATCTGGATGTCCTTGCACCAGAGCGTGATAGCGCTTGTCGACGGTGCGTTGTTTGAAGGCCCGCTTGAGAACCGTGTAGGCGCGTTCGGACAGCGCAACCACCATCACCCCGGACGTCCCGACGTCCAGGCGATGGACAATGCCCTGCCGCTCATGTACGCCGGACGTGCTGATCCGGTAGCCGGCCGCCGCCAGGCCACCGAGCACCGTGGGCCCCGTCCAGCCCACCGACGCATGTGCTGCCACCGCGGCCGGCTTGTCGACGGCGACAATGTCGTCGTCGGAGTACAGGATCGTCATGCCCTCGATCTCGACGGGGGTGTTCTCCGGCGGCGGCGGCGCCTCAGGCAGCTGGACGTGCAGCCAGGCCCCCGCGGTCAGCCGATCGGATTTGCCCGCCGGCACACCGTCGAGCTCGACACCACCGTTCTCGGCGATGACGGCCACCGCGCTGCGGGACAGACCCAGCAGACGGGCCAGCCCCGCATCAACACGCATTCCTGCCAATCCCTCCGGAACCGGCATCGAGCGATCGCCCGTCAACGCTCATCGGCCTTTCGCCGGCCCACGGTGTCGAAGTCGAAGCCGAAGATCGACAGGATTACCAGCAGGATGGCGCCACCGACCACCGACGGATCAGCGACGTTGAACACCGGCCACCAACCGACCGAAAAGAAATCGACGACGTGCCCGCGCAGCGGCCCGGGTGCCCGGAAGAAGCGGTCGACCAGGTTGCCCATTGCGCCGCCCAGGATCATCCCGAGCCCCACGGCCCACCAGGGCGACACCAGCCGCCGGCCCATCCAGAAGATTCCGACCACCACGCCCGTCGCGATCAAGGTCAAAACCCAGGTGTAGCCGGTCGCCATCGAGAAGGCGGCACCCGAATTGCGCACCAATGTCCAGGTCACTGTGTCACCGATGATCGATACCGGTTGGCCGGGAGGCAGCAGCTTGACGGCGAGCACCTTCGTCACAACGTCCAGCGCCAGCACCACCGCCGCGACCGACAGCAATAGCCGCAGCCGCCGTGGCGGCGGCTCCGGCGCGGAAACCTTGGGTTCCTCAGTCACCCCGGTCTCTCCCGCTGTCGTCAGTGGATCGGCTGATCCGGTTGGTTCGTCAGACACTCCCCCATCATCCCTCAGCTTTGTACCGGTACCCACATGCGGATGCCGATGACATGGGTGCGAGATGATCCCAGCATGGGCCGCCTCACCGTTATCACCACCGGAGGAACGATCTCGACCAGCACGGGCACCGACGGAGTGCGCCGACCGTCTCGTAACGGTGCGCAGCTCACCGCTGCCGTGAGCGGGGATCTGGATGTCGAAATCATCGACTTGATGGCGCTGGACAGCTCGCAGCTGGTGCCGGCGGACTGGGATCGCATCCGCGCCGCCCTGCACGCCATCACCGGGCGCGGCGCCGACCGCCCCAATGGGCCCGATGGGGTGGTTATCACCCACGGCACAGACACGCTTGAAGAGACCGCGCTGTGGTTGGACCTCACCTATTCCGGCAGCACCCCGGTGGTGTTGACCGGGGCCATGCGCAGCTCCGATGCCGCCGATGCCGATGGTCCAGCCAACCTGCGTGACGCGCTTATCGTGGCCGGCGATCCCGCGGTACGCGACTGTGGGGTATTGGTGTGTTTTGCAGGTCGGGTGCTCGAGCCGCTAGGACTTCGCAAGGCGGCAACCGATGATCTGAGCGGATTCGCGGGCGAACTTCTGGGCACCGTCACGGACGAGGTGACGCTGCGGCGCGCGAAATCGCGGCCATATCTCGGCGACGTTCTGGCCGCCGATGCACCCCGGGTCGACATCGTCGCGGTCTATCCCGGAAGCGACGCTGTAGCACTGGACGCGTGTGTGGCCGCCGGCGCGCGCGCCATCGTGCTGGAGGCCCTGGGGTCGGGCAATGCCGGCGCGGGCGTGATCGACGGGGTGCGGCGGCATTGTGGCAACGGGGTGGTGATAGCGGTTTCCACCCGTGTTGCCGGCGCTCGGGTCGGCGCCGGCTACGGCCCTGGCCATGATCTGGTGGCCGCGGGCGCGGTGATGGTGCCACGGCTGCCGCCGTCGCAGGCGCGGGTGCTGCTGATGGCAGCGCTGACAGCCGAGCTACCCATCGTCGAGGTCATCGACCGCTGGGGTTGAGGTGTCAGCGGCATTCTCGACCCGCAACTGGCCGACAAAATCCGGCCAATCCAGGCTGTCCACCGGGTTGGCGGCGGTGATGTCGCTGGTCTCGATGGGAAAGGTCCGCGCTGGCCCGGGGCCTGAACCGCGAGTCTCGAACCTCACGGTGACCACTCCGTGACCCGCTCCTTGTACCCAGCCGTGACCAAGCTCCCGGTGGGTGACGTCGTCGCCGATTCGCCACACGGCGCCGGCTGGGGTGCTCGACAACGCACCATGCGAGGGGTGAAAGTCCTGATGGGCTTCTTCTGACGTCTCCGCCGCCAGGTCCAGATCCGGGAACAGCGATTCCTGGCGTACCTCGCTCAGCCCCGAGAAACCCACGCCCAGCAGGCGAATGGGCCCGATCTGGACCGGATCCAGCAGCAGCCGGCGGGCCAGCGCCAACAGTGCTCCCACATCGGTTGTCGCATAGGGCAAGGTCGCCGAGCGGGTCAACGTGCTCATGTCGGCCTTCTTCAGCTTCACCGTGACGGTGCGAGACCCGCGACCGTCGCGCAGCAACCGCTGATGAGCGTGCTCGGCAATCGGATCAAGCGCGTTGCGGAGCTGATCGAGGGTGGTCAGATCGATGGCAAAGGTCGACTCCGCGCTGATCTGCTTGGCTTCCGCGCGCTCGGCAACCGGCCGGTCGTCGATGCCGCGCGCCAGCCGGTGCAGCGCGGGCCCGACGGTCGCGCCAAGGATGTTGGCCACTTCAGCGTCGGCCAGCGCCGCCAACTGTCCGACCGTCTCGATCCCAAGGCGATGCAGCTTCTCCTCGGCAACTGGACCAATGCCCCACAACCGGCGCACCGGCAAGCCGCCCAGCAGCAGCTGTTCTTCCTGACGGGCGACCACCCGGATGCCGTCGGGCTTGGCCAGTCCGGAGGCGATCTTGGCAATTTGCTTACCCGAGCCGGCACCGACCGAGGCGATCAGGCCGGTTTCGTCGCGCACCCGTCGCCGCAAGTCTTCGCAGAACTGTTCTACCTCCGCCGTAGCGGCCCCACCGAGTTGTGGTGGTTCCCCGAAGGCCTCGTCGAACGACAGCTGCTCGACGACGGGAACCAGGCCTCGCACGGTGTCGAACACCCGGCGACTGGCCACCCCGTACACGGCGCCGCGCGGCGGCAACACCACCGCGGTCACACCGATCAACCGCCGAGCCTGGTGCATCGGCATGGCCGAACGGGCCCCGAAAACGCGCGCCTCATAGCTGGCGCCGGCGACCACACCGCGCCCACCCATACCACCCACCAGCACCGGCCGGCCCATCAAGGTTGGTCGGGTGAGCTGCTCAACCGAGGCGAAGAACGCGTCCATGTCCAGGTGCAGCACCCAACGGGACTCCACAACCGGCAATACTATTCGGGGCTAGTCGGGGCTCGCCGGAGGCGATCTCGACTAACGTCGGTCAGTATGGCAATGAACCTTGTGCATAGGTTGTGCTGCGACTCTGACCGCTGGGCAAAAGAGGTCAAGGGCCAGGTATTGCCCTGGGTTCTCGCCGATGTGGACCTCGGCGACAACGCCCTCGAGATCGGGCCGGGCTACGGAGCCTTTCTTCGGGTGCTGGTGGACAAGACGCCAAAGCTCACAGCGGTCGAAATCGACCCAGCCATGGCGCGGCGCCTACAAGAGCGCTATGGCGAGCAGGCACGCATCATCAACAGCGACGGCACCGACACCGGGCTGCCTGCCGAAGAGTTCAGCTCGGTGGTGTCTTTCACCATGCTGCATCACGTCCCTACCACGGAACTGCAGGATGAACTGTTCGCCGAGGCTTATCGTGTGCTGCGTCCCGGTGGTGTCTTCGCCGGGAGCGACGGGATTCCTTCATTACTGTTCAGCATCTTGCACTTTCGCGACACCTGCAATCCGATTCCACCGGCGGACCTCCCGGATCGCCTGCGCGCAGCGGGATTTCACGATGTCGAAGTTGAGGTTCAGGCCGGCAGGCAACGCTGGCGTGCACAGAAACCCAAAGCCTGACTTTTCTCGAAAAGATATGTCAAATAAGGGTATTGAGGAACGGTAAGGAACCACGGTGTGTCCGTCCGATAGCGAGTCAACTGCCTTCGGCCGGTCCGGTGATGACTTCGTGGCAGGAATTTGTCAGCAGGTCCATGCCTGGAGCACTCAGCCCGCTCTGACGGAATTGGTCGAAATGTTCGGCGGCTCCCCACCCACCGGCGACCTCCCGACTCGACTTGCGCTGCTCGACGAATTCAGCAAGGTGTGGGACTACCGGGGGCGGGCCCGGGCCGCCGCCACCGGCCGGTTACACAGTCAGGACGCGGCTGGCGCGGTCAGATGGCTGATCCCGCGCCTGGACCTGCCCGCCACCCAACTGGAACAGATCACGGCGTTGGCCAGCGAACTGGGTCTGGTCACAGCCACCACGCCCGAGGGCGCGGACTTCGATCACATCTTGGTGATCGGCGGTGGACGCTATACCAACCAGCTGCGGGTGGGCTACGCAAGAGAGATGGCTACCGGCCGGCGCATCGGCCAGGTGGTGCTGGCGGCAGCATCACGCCAGCTACTGGAATCCGAACTGGATGCGGTAGCCGTCTGCGCGCCGGGGGCACGCACGGAGTTCGAGCTCCTGGTGGCAGCAGCAAAGGACGTACTGGGGCTGGACACCGGTGAGGTGACCGCGCACATACGACAACGGGTGGATAACCCGCAACGCGACCGGGCGGTGTGGCGTTTTCCACCGGAGGGCAACGACCTCGGCGTGCCGGTCATGTTGTTGGAAACCCCGTCGCCCGACCCGGACAACCGTCGAGCCAACTCCGCCGATACCTACACCTTCGCCGCCCAAACGGCACGCATGCACCAGTCGACTTGCCTGCTGGTGACCGGCCAGCCGGTGGTGCCCTACCTGCACTTCGAGGGGCTCCGCACGCTGGCTCTACCGTTGCGGATTCACCTGGAGTCAGCGGGGTTCGGCATCGACCGCTACAACCGGCTCAGCAACCTGGACCAACAGCATCCGGCCAAACTGCTGCAGGAGGTCCGCTCGACGATCCGGTCCGCCCGCGCCCTGATGGATCGGGTAGCGATCACAGGGCGCGGGCCAACCAGCGCCGGCTGACGTCTTAGGCCTGCTCGCGCCCGGACACCCCTGCTCCGCCAGATTTCGCGATTGCCACCCGCACCCCGTCTCCGATCTCGACGCCATCGTCGGGTTCACCGAATTCGAAAGTGGTGGCCAGGATTTCGCCGGCAATCAGATCGCGGTGAGTGCGCGCCCACTCGGCGCGCTCCCCCGGTACCGAGATCAGCACCTGGATACGGTCGGAAACGTCGAGCCCGGTGGACTTGCGCAGCTCCTGCAATTCCCGGATGCGGTCCTTGGCCCAGCCCTCGGCCTCGAGTTCGGGTGTGACGGTTCCGTCCAGCACCACTAGGCCCGCACCGCCCGGCAAGGCCGCCGTGAATTCCGGGTCGGCGGCCACTAGCCGGGAGCTGTACTCCTCGGACTGCAACACCGCCGGACCCGCCGTCAGGGTGCCGTCGGAGTTGACAACCCCTTCGCCGGCTTTGACCGCCTTGATGGCAGCTTGCACGTCCTTGCCCAGCCGGGGACCGGCAACCCGAGCGTTGACGGTCAGTTCGAACCGGCCGTAGGTGCCGATCGCATCTGTCAACTCGACCTGCTTGACGTTGAGTTCGTCGGCGATCAGGTCGGTGAACGGCTTTAGCGCCTGCGGATTCTCGACGGCCACGGTCAATTTTGGCAGCGGCAAACGTACCCGCAGCTTCTTGGCCTTGCGCAGCGAAGACGCGGCCGAGCACACTTCACGGACCTGGTCCATCGCGGCCACCAGTTCCGCGTCCGCGGGGACCTCGCCAGCCTGCGGCCAGTCCGTCAAATGCACTGAGCGCTCGCCGGTTAGCCCACGCCAGATCACCTCGGTGACTAGCGGCAGCAGTGGTGCCGCCAACCTCGCGGTGATCTCCAGCACGGTGTGCAGTGTGTCGATGGCATCGACATCTTCCTGCCAGAACCGCGAACGCGACCTTCGGACATACCAATTCGTCAAAGCCTCGGTGAACTGGCGCAGCTGTTCACAAGCCCCCGAAATGTCGCAGACCTCCATGGCCTGGGTGAGGTCATCGCGCAGCACCGCGAGCTTGGCCAGGATGTAGCGATCCAGCACATGATCCGAATCGGTGCGCCAGGTACCGACTTTCGGTGCGTACAGAGCCAAGAAACTATAGGCATTCCAGAATGGCAGCAGCACTTGCCGTACGCCCTCGCGGATGCCCTGTTCGGTGACGATCAGATTGCCGCCGCGCAGAATCGGCGATGCCATCAGGAACCACCGCATGGCGTCGGAACCATCCCGGTGGAACACTTCGGCGACGTCTGGGTAGTTGCGCAACGACTTGCTCATTTTTTGGCCGTCAGAACCCAGCACAATGCCATGCGCCACACAGGTTTTGAACGCCGGGCGATCAAACAACGCGGTGGCCAGCACGTGCAGGGTGTAGAACCAGCCGCGCGTCTGTCCGATGTACTCGACGATGAAATCGCCCGGGTAGTGGGCGCCGGCGTCACCGGCCGCCCCGCCCAAGAACCAGTCCCCATTCTCGAACGGGTAGTGCACCTGTGCGTACGGCATCGATCCCGAGTCGAACCACACGTCGAGCACGTCAGGGATGCGTCGCATCGTGCTCTGCCCGGTGGGATCGTCGGGATTGGGACGGGTGAGTTCGTCGATGTAGGGCCGGTGCAAGTTGGTGGGCCGAACGCCGAAGTCGCGCTCCAACTCATCCAGGCTGCCGTATACATCGATCCTGGGATACGCGGGATCATCGGACTTCCAGACCGGGATCGGAGTGCCCCAATACCGGTTTCGTGAGATGGACCAGTCCCGGGCACCCTGCAACCACTTACCGAACTGACCGTCTTTGACGTGCTCCGGGTACCAGGTGATCTGCTGGTTGAGTTCAACCATCCGCTCCCGGAATTTAGTCACTGTGACGAACCACGAGGACACGGCGCGATAGATCAGCGGGTTGCGACACCGCCAGCAATGCGGATACGGGTGCTCGTAGGTCTCATGGCGGATCAGCACCGCACCGTTGGCCGCCGCCGGACCGCTCTGATTCTTCAAGTCACGGATGATCTGGGCGTTGGCATCGAAAACGTGTTGCCCTTGGTAATCGGGCACTGAGGAGTCGAAGCGGCCCTTGGCATCCACAGGTGTCACCGGCTCGATGCCGACCGGGCTGGTAACCGCCATGTCGTCCTCACCATAGGCGGGTGCCATGTGCACGATGCCCGTACCGTCTTCGGTGGTCACGAATTCGCCCGCCAACACCGCAAACGCGTTTGGCGAATCCATGAAATACGCAAACGGCGGCAGATAGCGCATGCCCAAGAGGTCGGCGCCACGATAGCTGCCAATCACCTCCGGCTCTTCGCCGAGTTCGCGCGTGTAGGCCGCTAGACGCGCCTCGGCCAGCACAAGGCGGCGATCCCCCACGCGTACCTGCACATACGTCACATCCGGGTGCACGGCCACGGCGAGGTTCGACGGCAGAGTCCACGGCGTGGTCGTCCACACCAGCAGGTAGGCCCCGGCCAGCTCCCCCTGCGGTTCGCCGTCAACCACCTTGAATCCAACCGTAAGCGCCGGATCCTGGCGGCTTTGGTAGACGTCGTCATCCATCCGGAGCTCGTGATTGGACAACGGGGTTTCGTCACGCCAGCAGTAGGGCAACACCCGGTAGCCCTCGTAGGCCAGCCCCTTGTCCCAAAGTTGCCGGAACGCCCAGATCACCGACTCCATGTAGCCGAGATCGAGCGTTTTGTAGTCGTTGTCGAAGTCGACCCACCGAGCCTGGCGAGTAACGTACTGCTGCCATTCGCCGGTATAGCGCAAAACCGACGCGCGGCAGGCATCGTTGAACGCGGCAATCCCCATCGTGTCGATCTGGGATTTGTCGGTAATTCCCAGCTGACGCTCGACCTCGAGTTCGGCCGGCAGCCCGTGGGTGTCCCAGCCGAAACGGCGCTCCACTTTGAATCCACGCATGGTTCGGTACCTCGGAACGATGTCCTTGACGTAACCGGTGAGCAGGTGACCGTAGTGGGGCAGGCCGTTAGCAAATGGGGGCCCGTCGTAGAAGACATACTCGGGCGCGCCGTCGCGGCGCTCGATACTGGCCCGGAAAGTTTCGTCACGTGCCCAGTAATCAAGCACCTGGGTTTCCAGTTCCGGAAAGTCCGGAGAGCCGCCACGGTGGTCGGCGCCCAGGTTGCTGCGCGGATAAGTGCTGTCAGTCATCGGTCTCCTGTGCCAGAAATCACACGGCACGGGGACGACGACGCGCTCAGTGCGCGAGCGCCGCGGTACCACCCCGCTTGCCGCACCTGAGTGCGGCCGCTCAATTTGGGCTGTAACGGACCCAACCGTTCGGTTCTACTGGGCTTTTAGGCTGTTCTTCCGAAAGCTAACCGGTGATAGCCGGATCAACGCTGTTGCGGCAATACTACCTGGTCGCAGGCGCGCCGATGCTGGGCCCGACGCATAAATCCCCGCACTTGGCACCCAGTTCAATCCCAATGCAGCGAAAACCGAAATCTAACGCCCGCCTATCAACTAGGCTCTGCTCTACCAGCGTTTAACAAGTAAATACCCAGATGAAGGGTCGTCACAGCGTCGGCGTAGTTATACCGACGGCAGAGTGGTCGTGCCTTTGCAAAGGCGCAGCCAACTAAGAGGGGGCATGTGAACACCACATTACCTGGCACGTCGAGTGCCGTCACCACCCCAGTCGGTTGGCCGGTATTGGGGGCCGGCCAAACCGACACGTCGCGGGTGATGTTGCAGCGTGGCAACACCGACTCGAGCCCAAGCGACCAAAGCCGCTATCTGAAGCCCGGCTCAACGGGGCCCCTGCAAACATCACAACCGTTTCAGGTTTTGTGGACCACCTGCAGCTCTCCGGTGCACCGCAACCTGCTGGGCGACTTGGAGGAGAAATGGTCAGAGTAGGGAAGGTCGAAGCTGGGACAATCAGCGACTGGCATCCTGAGCCGGGCACGTTGGTGTCGTGGCAGCCATCGCGTGGCTCGCTCGCCAAGGCCGCCAAAGCGCCGATAAGCCCGGTGCCGCCCAGCTACATGCAGGCCCATCACCTTCGCAACTTCCGGTCCTACCGCGAGCGCGGACTGGAAATGTCGCGGTTGCTCATTTCCTCCTGGGACATCCCCGGAATTTGCGACATCCGCACCATGACGCACGTCGTCAACGCACACATGCGCCGTCACGACACCTTCCGCAGCTGGTTCGAGCACACCGAGGGCGATCACTTCGTGCGCCGGACCCTCGAGCGGCCCAACGACATTCAGTTCGTCGCCGTCGAACACGGTGAGCTGACCACCCAGAGTCAATGGCGCGAGCATCTGTTGGCCACCCCGAGTCCGCTGGAGTGGGGGTGCGTGCGCTTCTCGATCATTCAGCGTGCGGACCACTTCACCTTCTGCGTGGCCATTGACCACCTTCACTGTGACGCGATGTTCGTCGGCGTGGTGTTTGCCGAAATTCACCTGATGTACCTGGCCCTCGTCAGCGGCGGAGCTCCGCTGCGGTTGGCCGAACCGGGCAGCTACGACAACTACTGCAACCGGCAGCGTGAGCACATCTCCGGTCTCACCCTGGATTCCCCGGTCATGAGCAAGTGGACCGAATTCTTCGACAACAACGACGGCTCCCTTCCCAAATTCCCACTGCCGCTTGGCGATACCTCCGCGCAGTGCGAAATGATGGGCGTCCGGCTGATGGACGAGCGCCAGACCCTGGCTTTCGAAGCCGCCTGCATGTCGGCGGGGGCCCGGTTCTGCGGGGGCGTGTTCGCAATCTCGGCCGTGGTCCAGCACGAATTGACCGGAGCCGACGAGTACTACGCGATTGTCCCAATCGACATCCGCCGCACCGAAGAAGACTTCATGACGACCGGATGGTTCACCGGCTTCGTGCCGATCACCGTTCCGACCGTGGGATCGTCGTTCGGCGAGATCGTCAAGGCAGCCCAGGAATCCTTCGACTCCGGTCGCGACCTGGCGGAGGTGCCCTTGGACTGCGTGATGGAGCTGGTGCCGTGGCTGCGTGAGGGGCAGTGGGGAGCACCCTTGCTGTTCTACTTGGACGCCGGCATTCCGCCGCTGTCAGCCATGGCGAACTCCCATGTGGAAGGTTTGCGCGCCCGCCTCTGCCACGACGGCGGCATGATGGGTCAGATTGACATCCGGGTGAACCGGCTCGAGAAAGAGACCCAGCTGACGGTGTTGTTCCCGAACAACCCGGTGGCCCGTGAGTCGGTTACCCGCTACGTCGAGGCGCTGAAGTCCGCGTTTGTTCGGGTGGCCGAAGGACGCGACGTGATGCCGGCGCGCTCGCGCACCGGCAGTCAGCTGCACCTCGCCTACAGCCGGCGTACCTACGAACCCCCTGCGACGGTGTCCCCTTTGACGTCATGGCGTACCGGCTAGGCGGAAAACAAGGGGTGCTCAACGAGTCTCGGACCCGCAGCTCGTCGGCCATGACGGATAACAGGATCGCCTTTCTCGACCAGGCGGCTTTCCTGAGGCTGCGGGCTACCGGTTTCGAAACGGTCGGTCAGACTTTGTGGATTTATGACCGCGAAGCGGACATGGACGGGTTGCGGCGGTTCAACGAGAACCTTGGCTATGGGCTACTGGGGCGCCGGATCGAGCGCTCTCCGTTGCCTTTCGGTCGTCCTCGATGGGTCGCCCACCACGAAGCGCCTGACATCGACGTCGCCGCGACGCCCCGGCCGCGAAGCGAAATTACGGCGTGGTTGGACGAACGCGCACAGATTCCAGTTGACCCCGAGTATGGGCCCTGCTGGCATCTGGGGGTCCTTCCGCTGCAGGACGGCGGCACGGCGGTCAGCGTGGTCATCACCCACTCGGTGGTGGACGGTGTCGCCGGTGGCCTCGCCGTCTTCGAGGCCATCAACGGCATCACCCGGGACTTCGGATATCCGCCGCCGGGATCGCGCGGCCGGACGGAAGGCCTGCTCGTCGATCTATGGGATGCCCTTCGTGGATTGCCAGAGGTCTTCCGGGCCCTGCTCGCGTTGATCCTCATCGTGCTCAGACGCGATACCGGAGCAGCAGGCCAACCCGGCAAGCCGCCGACCGTGTCGGACGGCGCCGATGAACCGATCGTGACTCCATCGGTGACGGCGTTCTGCGATCTGGAGACCTGGGATTCCTGTGCTCTCGATCTGAGCGGGTCCAGTGGTTCGCTGTTCGTGTCCTTTGCTACCCGACTTGCCCAACTCATGGGCCGGGTGCGGGCGACAGATGGCGCCGTCACGATAATCATGCCGGTCAGCGAACGCACCAACGATGACACTCGGGCGAATGCTGTCACGGCAATCACCTTCGATCTCGACCCCGATCGCGCGCGAACCGATTTGCAGTTCATCCGCAACGAAACGAAACAAAGCCTGTCCGCGCTGAAAGACACCCCTAACGAGCTGCTCAAGCCTCTTCCACTGGTGCCCTACACACCGAAATGGTTGGCCCGGAAAATGGAAGTGCTGGCGATGGCAACGTCGGATCTGCCGGTGGGTTGTTCCAATCTTGGCGAGCTCAGTCAGGCTCTGACCCGGGTCGACGGAACCGGGGCCCGGTATTCCTCCGCGCGCATGTTCAACCGGGGAGCCACCAGACAACGCTTTGAACGGGAAAGCGGCGAGCTATATCTGTTTTCCGGGCGGCTCGAAAACTCGGTATTCATCAGCGTATCGGCTTACCAACCCGGCGCCGAGAACTCGAACCAGTACCTCAGAGGACTGGTGGAGCAAACACTTGCCGACTATTCGCTCAAGGCGGAGATACTCGGATGACTGGGGCCGGATAGCTGGGTCGATTGGGGTTTTAAGGACGGAAGAAGTGGTTGGGGGCCGCTGATGAAATTTGCACTGGCGATAAACGGCACGCGAGGCGATGTCGAACCGTGCGCTGCACTCGGGCGGGAGCTATCGCGCCGAGGCCACGAAGTACGCGTCGCAGTACCCCCCAACCTGACCGGCCTGGCCGCGGCAGCGGGCTTGGAGGCGGTGCCCTACGGCCCCGACACCGACGAGCTGCTCAACGACGAGGACAACCTCCAGGAATTCTGGAAGCCGCAAACTTCGATCAAGTTGGTGCGCGAGGGCATATCGGATCTGCGCCAGGCCTGGTCCGACATGGCGACAACCCTGAAAACGCTGGCAGACGGCGCCGACCTGGTCCTGACCGGCATGATCCACCAGGGCATCGCCTTGAACGCCGCGGAGTATTACGGGATTCCGCTAGCAACGATGCACTTCCTCCCGTCGCGGGTGAACAGCCGGGTCATACCGATCTTGTCGCCGCGCTTGAACCGCTCGGTCATCTCAGCGCTGTGGTGGGTGCATTGGCGCGTGACCAAAAACCCCGAGGAAGCGCAACGACGCGAGCTTGGTATGGCCAAGGCGTCCTCATCCTCGACTTCGCGAATTCTGAAAGGCCGCTCACTCGAGATCCAAGCCTATGACGAGCTTTGCTTTCCCGGGCTGGCCGCTGAGTGGGCGGAATGGGGCGATCGCCGACCGTTTGTCGGTGCCCTGACCCTGGAAATGCCGACAGATTCCGACAACGAGGTGCTGTCGTGGATCGCTTCCGGAACGCCGCCGATCTACTTCGGCTTCGGCAGCATGCCGGTGGAATCGCCCGCCGCAACAATCGCCATGATCAGCGCGGCGTGTGCGCAGTTGGGTGAACGTGCATTAATTTGCACGGGTTCGAATGATCTGGGCGGCTTGCAAGCCCCCGAAAACGTGAAGTTGGTCTCCGGGGTATCGCACGCCGCGGTATTTCCGGCGTGTCGCGCAGTCGTGCACCACGGCGGGGCCGGAACAACCGCAGCGGGTATGCGGGCTGGCATCCCGACCCTGATCCTTTGGATCTGGATAGAACAACCGATCTGGTTGGCGCAGATCAAACGGCTAAAAATTGGCTCTGGACGTCGTTTGGCGTCGACCACAAAAGAGACATTGGTCAGCGATCTCCGCTGCATTTTGGGTCCCGATTACGTCGCTCGCGCCCGCACGATTGCAAATGAGATGAGCAAACCTGGCGAAAGCGCCACGCGGGCAGCAGATCTTCTGGAAAATGAGGTGTCGGTTAGCTGAGTCGGCGAGGGGAAGGAGGGGAAGATGTGGACCACGGTATTGATCCTGGCGGTGATGACGGCGACCGAGCCGGTGCGTCTCGGGGTTGCCATCTTCCTGGTCTCCAAGCCGCGTCCGATGGTGAACCTGCTCGCATTCTGGTTCGGCGGTATGGCGACCGGGATCGGCGTCGCGCTGGCCGTTCTACTGCTGCTGGGTGACCTCGCCAACGCCATTGTCGACAACGTCTCGTCGCTGGCGGCAACGTCGGTTGTCGGGCACCTACAAGTCGGCTTGGGCGTCGTCGCGCTGCTGGTCGCTGCCCTGGTCGCGACGGGGTTCTCGGTGCGCTCACCGGCGCTGGTCGCTTCCGGCGCCGGAGACTCGTCGACGCTGATGGTCGCGGAGACCCCGACCCGCTTCTCCCGGTTGATGGCGAGCGCTCAGGGCGCTCTCGAAGGTGGGTTCCCCTGGGCCGCCTTCGTGGTTGGCCTCAGCTCGGCCGGCCCACCGCCGGTCGAATACCTGGTGGCGCTCACGGCCATCGGGGCCTCAGGGGCCGCAATGGGCACGCAGCTCAGCGCGACCTTCGTCTATCTGCTGGTAATGCTTGCGATCATCGAGATCCCGCTGATCAGCTACCTGGTGCACCCCGGCCGCACCGAGGCAACCATGCTGTGGCTGCGCAACTGGTTGCGAGCCCACCGGCGCCAGATCATCGCCGTTGCTGTCGGCTTGGCAGGTATTGCCCTGGTCACAAACGGTATGGGCACCATCTGAGCACCGGCCCGCACGGCGTGGCTCCATTCAGGATGCTTTCGGACCCGATGGTCGACTAACAGTCCAAGACTGTGCCGCCGGCGTCCGGGCGGCCAATACTCCCCGGTAGGAAAGCGATCTATCGGATTACTTTGTAGCCACGGCGCTTTTGTAGCCGCCGCGGCAATATTTCGAACGAGGCCCACTGGAAATAGAGCCGCCAGTACCCGACGGTGTCGAACCGGCGGGTCGAGGTATAGACCGTGTCCGTTGGCACATAGAAGAACTTGCCGAGCTTACGGGCCTGCTTGATCAGCAGCAGGTCCTCCCCCATGATGAGATGCTCGTCGAATCTGAGCTCCGGAAACAGCGAACGCTTGGCTATCTGGATGGCATATGAGCCACCCAACCGGTGCAGTAGGTCATAACAGGCGAACCAGGCGCGCGCGTGCCGGCCGCCACCGAGCGGCAGAACCTTCGTGGTACCCACGGAGAGCGGCTTGCGTGATGCTCGCAACTGCGCATCGAGATCGAGGAGGAAATTGGGCTTCAGGATCGTGTCCGCATCCAAGAAGACCACCCAGTCGCTGCGCGGCGACAGCCGGTCGATACCGAAGTTCTTTGCTGCCGATACTCCGGCCGTGTCGCTGCTGAAGACGCGGACGTTGGGGCCCTCGAACTGTCTTGCGACATCGAGGGTGCGGTCCGAGGAGCCGTTCTCCACCACGATTACTTCAAAGGACTCGGTGGGATATGAAAGGCTACTGGCGTGTTCGAGGGTGGAAGCGATGTATTCCTCTTCATTGTGTGCGGGAATGACGATAGAGAAACGCAGCTCCCGAGAGCCGGCCATATCGGTATTCCCCCCGGTTGAGGCCTCACCCAACACGAAGCGATCCTAGCAGGATCTGGTTGCTGGAACCCCGATAACGACCGGCGCAACGGGGCTATGCTCGGGGGCGCTTCGCTTTACAGGACGGAATAGCAGCCATGCACATCGCCAGAGAATCGAAAAGTGTTACTGAATATTACCGCCCAACGCAGACGGAGATACTGCGGTTCGTTCCAACAACCGCACAGCGGATCCTTGACCTCCACTGCGAGCAGGGCACGCTCGGGGCAACGCTCAAAGAGCGTACTGGCGCAGAGGTCTGGGGCATCGAGTCCGACTCACAAGCGGCCCAACAGGCCAGCGCGGCTATCGACCGGGTACTCGTCGGCACCGTAGCCGAGCGGATCGCGGAGCTGCCGGACAACCACTTTGACGTGATCGTCTGTAACGACGTCTTGGAGCGCCTGGTCGACCCGACTGCGACGCTGAAACAGCTTCGGCGCAAGCTCACGTCCGAGGGCGTCGTCCTCGCGGCGGTCCCTAACATCCGCTTCCTACCGGCTCTGAGCAAGGTGCTGTTTCGAAAGGATTTCCCGCAGGAGGATTTTGGCACCTTCGACCGCACCTACATTCGCTTCTTTACCCGCAGGAGCCTGGTGCGGTTGTTCAAGACGTCAGGCTTCGGGGTACGCCGGATCGAGGGAATCAACGCCTGGAACGGGACCATTGGCGTAGCGCTGGCCGTCCTGACCCTCGGATACTTCGCCGACGGCCGATACCTGCAATACGCCTGCATCGCGTCACCATCAGCTTCAAAGCCCACCTCCTGAGAGTTATCCCGAGGGGTTGTCGTCAGATTGAGGAAGCGGCCGAAGTCACTGCTCGAGCTGGTGGGTCGTGTACGCGATCGGGCTTCCCGGCGCCGCTTGCGGCAGCGTCCCGGGGGGAAATAGCTTGCGCCACTTACGGCCATGAACGCGCCGCATTGCCCGCTCCATGGCGGAGTTGGCGCCGATCAAGTACCGAAGCTTCCCGAAATGCTTGTTGGCCGTTCCGCGGCCGAAATGGTTGATGTACGCCATCTCGGTTGTGTACAAACCGAACTCAGCATCGCGAGCACGCAGGGCTAGATCAAGGTCCACGCCCCACCCGTAGCGGCCGAAGGTGCGCAGGTCCATGCCTCCGACCGACCGCCAGCATTCTCGAGACAACGCAAGTGCGGTTCCCTCGACCGCACTTACCGTCCGATATCGCGGTCGGGGAATGTAGTTCGCGGCCTCGGGTTTCTGGTCATCTTCCGCGCACGGGAACCCGTGATCGATCATCGGCCCAACGATTCCGGTATCGGCGGGCAGGCGCGGATCGAGCAGGCCGGCAACGAATCCCTTTGAGATCCGGGTGTCGTTGTTGAGTGTCATCGCGTAGGAGTGCCCTTCCGAGAACGCAATTCGGAATCCGAGATCACTCCCCCCAGCCCAGCCCAGGTTTTCACGCGGCGTGACAACGCGTTCATTGCCGATCTTGGGGTAGTCGCCCCGGTTGTCGACGATCAGATACTCCGCGCTCTCGCGCTCCAAGTCACCGACCAATGCATGCGTGTACTCATGCTGCCCGAACACCGGGACAATAATCAGTACGGACATGAGTTGACCGTACACTGACCGGGTCGGCGCCCAAGTCCATTCCGGAACCAGCGCCGCAGTCGACGGCCAAGGGCGGGGCCGCCGCCCAACGCCGATTGCATCAGCCCGGCGCGCGGATGCGGTTGTTGTGCGCCAATAGTTCCAAGGGGTTGCCAAGCCACAGAACACAGACGTCTACGTCTGTGGCGTGGCAACCCCTTGGAACCGTGCGTCAGCTACGGACGCGCTCGCAAGGCTGCGATGTTCGCAATCCATGGCTCACGCCTGGACTTCGAGCAATCCAACGCGCCAGAGTGCTGCGTAGACGTGGCGCACCGGAACGCTCAGCAACCGAGCCGCGCCGGCGACCAGCGGGTCGCCCCCGACGAAGTCGCTGCGGTTGGCCGACTTCTTCTTGGCCGCCGGAACCGGAGGTGGCGTTCCATCGCGTACTACCGTCAGCCGCGGCGCGGGCGATGCGGTTACCACTTCGTCGAAAACAGCTACGGTCATGATGCCCTCCCGGACAGGTTCGAAACGAGAATGAATTGGACTGATATGTCCCGTCCCGTAGCGATTCCGATCCAAGAGCGTTTGGTCCGCAGACCATCTGCGTGGGCAGATTCAGCTGAGGACGTCGCGCTTGGGGCCGGATCGGGACGAAACATAGCCCGGATATCGACCCGGACTGCCACTGGAACTCATGCGTCCCTCACCTCCTCACAACCACGACTCGTGCGGATACCCGCACGATTTCCATGCGCAAAGGAGTACAGAAGCCCGACGAACGTCGGAGAATCCGCACCCCACTCGTCAAAGCTTTGGCACCACACGACGTGTCCGGTAAACCGGAAGCCACCTGGGCTCAACCCTTAAGCCGGGAGGAGCTGTCCTGACCCGGGGCGTCTTTCGACGTTCGGGGTCAGTGGCCTATGTTCGTGTAGCCGCCTCACCTAACGAGGTGCTTGCCTGACCGATCATGCATGACCGGGCTGCGCGGGTCAACGTGAACCGGTGCCCGTGTCCGATTCTTTACGCTTTCCCCCGGCACGCTGACAGCTTTTCGCCAGGTTAGACGCTTCTGAACTGGGCTTTTGATACCGAAGCCGATGTATTTGAGATGGCTTTGAATCAGATGCCGACGATCAATCGGCGAGTCGCTCCAGCCGCCCGATGGTGTCGATGAACTCCTCGACCATCTCCAGCACCACCGACCGAGTCGGCCGCACACGGTCAAGCGAACCGACAACCTGACCCACGAAATAGGTGGCCAGTTCCCGTGCCTTGGCTCCGGGTTGGACGGCAGCCTGGTTGATTCGGATCTGCGACTCGGTGATCAGCGTGGTCTGCAGCGGCATACCAAGGGGTTCGGGGGTATCGGGGCGGGCCCATTCGTCGGTCCAGGCGGTGCGCAGCATCCGTGCCGGTTTGCCCGTCATCGACCGCGAACGCACAGTATCCGAGGAGGTCGCCGCCAAGAACTTGTCCTTGACCGCCGGGACCGTCTCGGCTTCCTCGGTGGTCAACCAAACCGACCCGCACCACACGCCTTCGGCTCCAAGGGCCAGTGCGGCGGCGATCTGGCGGCCGCGGGCGATACCGCCGGCGGCCAGTACGGGTGTCGGCGCAACCGCATCCACCACCTCGGGAACCAGCACCATCGTGGCCACCTCGCCGGTATGACCGCCGGCCTCGGTGCCCTGCGCGACGATCAGGTCGACACCGGCCGCCGCGTGTCGTCGCGCGTGTTGGGTGGTCCCGGCCAGGGCCGCTACCAGCACTTCCTTCTTGTGAGCCCGCTCGACGAGATCGTTCGGAGGCGGCCCCAGCGCACTGGCAATCAGGCGGATGCCGTGGCTGAAGGCCACGTCTAACAGCGGCTCGTAGCCTTTCGGCGAGATGTTGAGCCCTCCCCCGGATCGCGAAGTCCGCTCCGCTCCGGCTTCCGGGGACGGTGCGATGCCGTAGCGGGCCAGCAGTTCCTCGACGAACGCCCGATGCGCTTCGGGCACCAACTCGCGAGCCTGCCCCGGGTCGATTCCTCCCTGCTCCGCCCCGACGTATTTGGGCGGCAACAACAGGTCAACTCCGTAGGGCTTTCCGCGCGTTTGCTCCTCGATCCAGGTCAGCTCGCTCTCCAGCCGTTTCGGGCTGTGAGCGGTGGCACCCAGAATCCCGAAACCGCCCGCGTTGGTCACCGCGGCGACCACGTCTCGGCAGTGGCTAAAAGCGCAGATGGGAAACTCGACGCCGAGCATTTCGGCCACTCTGGTTCGCATTTCCCGACGCTAAGAATCCCAGACCGATATGTCAATCGAATCGCATGACACTCAACGCGTTACGTGTTCAGCCTTCGCGAACTTGGCCGAAGAATTCACCCGTGCTGTTCCGCAACTGCGGCGACGTTGCCGCTAGGGCGAACAGCCATCGGGCGGCCAGCTCGCCACGCCATCCTCCAACGGAACCTTGAGGCTGTGCAGGATCGAGGCAACCATGCGCCACGCACTGATCGCGGTGACGAGTTCGGTAAGAATCGTTACGTCCCCATGCAATTCGCGCTCACACTCCGCCCAGCTCGAGGCACTCACCGCGCCGTCGCGCACGATGTCGTCGGTCGCTGCCAACACAGCACGCTCGGTCGGACCGAATCCGTTGTATTGGCGCCAATCACGCACCCCGAGTAGGTCCTGGGCGGAGACCCCCAGGCCGGAGGCAACGCGCCAGTGCTGGGTCCATTCGTAGTCGCACGCGGTAAGCCACCCGATCCGCATGATCACCAATTCGCGCAGCCGAGGGTCGAGGGCGCCATGCCAGAGCATGGTCGCGAGCAGGTCGTTGAAGGTCCGGGCCAGCCGCGGATGGTTCAGTAACGCCTGAAAGATGCTGAGCTCAGCCATGTAGTTGGGCACGCCCGCTTCGTCGGCGGCGGCCTTGGCCTCGTTGACCGGCAGTAGTGGCACGCGGGGAATAGTCATAGTCTGTCACTCCGTTGGGCTCGCCGACTACCAGCACACTATGAACTATCAACTCGCGAGTCAATTGCAGACTCGTTGCGGCGCAGCACAAAACGGCCATCACATGACAAACTGCGCGATGGCGCGGCATTGGACAGGTCCCGCGACACGCATTTCCCAAGACGCTCGCTTTGCGTGGCTGGGCGGCCGAACCGGCTACGCTGCGGATGCTGCCAACTCCAATAGACGTCAAGAGACTTACTTCAATAGATGTAGAGATCGGTCTGTGGCTAAATCACATGTCACCCCCGTAGCGGTGATCGGAATGGCGTGCCGGCTCCCCAAGGGCATCGACTCTCCGGAGAAGTTCTGGACGGCGTTGCTGCGCGGGGACGACCTGATCACCGAGATTCCCGCCGACCGCTGGGACGCCGACGAGTACTACGACCCCGAACCGGGCGTGCCGGACCACTCGGTGTCGCGCTGGGGCGGATTCCTCGACGATGTGGCCGGTTTTGATCCGGAGTTCTTCGGGATCAGCGAGCGTGAAGCCATCGCGATAGATCCCCAGCACCGCTTGCTGTTGCAGACGTCATGGGAAGCCATCGAGCATGCCGGCATGCCACCGATGTCGCTGAGCGGCTCGCTGACCGGGGTGTTCGTCGGGATGTGTCATGACGACTACGCATTTGTCACCGACGATGCCGGCGCGCTGGGTGATGCCTACGCGTTCACGGGAACCGCGTTCAGCATGGCTTCCGGTCGGGTGTCCTATGCCCTGGGCCTGCGCGGTCCAGCCATGACGGTGGATACGGCCTGTTCGTCGAGTTTGCTTGCGGTGCATATGGCCTGTCGCAGTCTGGACGGGGGTGAGAGTGACCTTGCTCTGGCGGGTGGCTGCATGCTCATGCTCGAACCGGATGTGTTCAGCTCGGCATCCGCGCAAGGCATGCTCTCCCCGACCGGCCGTTGCCGCACCTTCGATGCCTCCGCCGATGGGTTTGTCCGCTCCGAGGGCTGCGCCATGTTGGTGCTCAAGCGGCTTCCCGATGCCGTGCGCGACGGCGATCGAGTCCTTGCCGTGCTGCGCGGCACGGCAACCAACCAAGACGGACGCACCGACAACATCTCGACCCCCTCGCCCGACGCCCAGGTCGCGGCCTACCGAGCGGCGCTGGCTGTCGCCGGCGTCGACGCCGATACCGTTGGCATGGTCGAGGCGCACGGCACCGGAACGCCGGTTGGTGATCCGATCGAATTCAGCAGCCTGGCACAGGTCTACGGCAGCAACGGGAACCCGTGCGCGGTCGGATCGGCCAAGAGCAGTGTGGGCCACACCGAGGCCGCCGCCGGGGCGGTGGGGATCATCAAGGCCGTCCTTTCCCTCCAACATGGCCTGGTACCGCCGATGGTGCATCACACCCGGCTCCCCGATGAGCTAGCCGAAATCGAAAGCGCACTGTTTGTGCCACAAGCGATTACGCCTTGGCCGGAAGGCAACGGCCGGACACCTCGGCGGGCGGCGGTGTCGTCGTATGGCATGTCGGGCAGCAACGTTCATGTCATCCTCGAGCAAGCCCCCGAGCCGGCCGTTTACCGCAACGGCGCAGCCGGGTTGGGCGATGCGTTGCTGTTCACGGTGTCCGCCAGCTCGACAGAGGCGTTGCGGCAGACCGCCGACCGGCTCGCCGACTGGATCGACAATCACGAAGTATCGCCGTCGGATTTGGCCTACACCCTGGCACGCCGACGGTCCCATCAACCGGTGCGAGCCGGACTCATCGCCGGCGACCGAACCGAGTTGGCCCACCGATTACGCGAGGCAGCCGCCGGCGATACCCCCTATCCGGCCGCCGTCGGCCGCGACGATCTCGGCCCGGTGTGGGTGTTCTCCGGGCAGGGTTCGCAGTGGGCGACCATGGGTACGAGCTTGCTGGCCAATGAACCGGTTTTCGCCGCTACCGTGGCCGAGCTCGAGCCGCTGATCGCCGCCGAGTCCGGCTTTTCGGTGACCGAGGCGATGACGGCGATGGAGACGGTGACCGGCATCGACCGGGTGCAACCAACGCTATTTGCCATACAGGTAGCGCTGGCACAGGCAATGAGGTCATACGGGGTCCATCCCGGGGCGGTCATCGGCCACTCCCTCGGCGAGGTGGCGGCTGCCGTCGTGGCCGGGGCGTTATCGCTGGCCGATGGGGTGAAGGTCATTTGTCGCCGCTCCCGGCTGTGCACCCGGCTCGCGGGTAGCGGCGCGATGGCGTCGGTGGAGCTGCCCGCCGCACGAGTACGCGAAGACCTGGTCCGTCATCGGGCCAAGGACGTTGTGGTTGCGGTGGTGGCTTCGCCGCAGTCCACGGTGATCGGCGGGGCCACCGACACCGTGCGCGAGCTGGTCGCAGCCTGGGAAGAGCGCGAGGTGATGGCTCGTGAGGTGGCCGTCGACGTGGCATCTCACACCCCGCAGGTCGAGCCGATCCTCGGCGAACTTTCCGAACTACTGGCGGATGTCGAGCCGCTGGCGCCGCAGGTCCCGTACTACTCGGCGACCTCCTTCGACCCGCGCGAACGGCCGCGCTGCGACGCCCGCTACTGGGTCGACAACCTGCGTCATGCGGTGCGTTTTTCGGCAGCGGTGCGCGCGGCACTTGACGACGGCTACCGTGTTTTCGGCGAGTTGTCACCGCACCCGCTGCTGACCCGCGCTGTCGAGCAGACCGCGGCAAGCCTGGATATCCCCGCCGCAGCCCTGCCGGCGATGCGACGCAACCAGCCGCTGCCCCACGGGTTGCGCGGCTTGGTGGCCGACCTGCACAGCGCGGGCGCCGCGGTGGACTTCGCAACGCTATGCCCCGACGGGCAATTGGTGGATGCTCCGCTACCTGTGTGGGCGAATCGTCGTCTCCTGCTCACAGCGGCGGATACCAGGCGACACGGATGCGCCAACAGCGTTGCAGCGCACCCTCTTTTAGGGGCGCACGTCGATCTACTGGAGGAACCGGAGCGGCACGCGTGGCAGTCCGAAATCGGCACCGCCACGCTCCCCTGGTTGGGCGATCACCAGGTGAACAGTGTGGCCGCGCTGCCGGGGGCCGCATACTGCGAAATGGCGCTCACGGCTGCCAATACGGTATTCGGCGATCTGTCGGAGGTCGGCGACATCGGCTTCCACGAGATGCTGCTACTCGACGATGAAACCGCGGCAGGCGCTGTCGCTTTGCTCGAGGCACCCGGGATCGCCAGCTTCGCTGTGGACACAGTTCGCGGCGGCGAAAAGGTGCGCCGCAGTACCGCACTACTGCGTGCGGTCGAGCGCGACTCGCAACCGGCGGGCTATGACATCGAGGCGCTGCTAGCCGCCCATGCCTGCCGTCTGGACGGAGACGAACTGCGGGAATGGTTCGGCAAGACCGGAATTCACTATGGCCCCGCGTTCACGGGCCTGGCCGCGGCGCATGTCTGTGAACGCGGCAGCGATGCGGTGCTCGCCGAGATCAGCTTGCCGGGTTCGATGCGCACCCAACAGGCCGGCTATCTGGTCCACCCGGCATTGTTGGACGCCTGCTTCCAGTCGGTTCTCGCGCACCCGGTTGTGCGGGAAATGGGCAACGGCGGCTTGCTGTTGCCGTTGGGTGTGCGTCGGCTGCGTTCCCATGCATCGACCCGCAACGCACGCTTCTGCTACACGCGAGTGACCGCCTGCGGCCATGACGCCGAAGCCGACATCGACGTCTTGGACGAGCATGGGACCGTGCTACTGGCGGTGCGCGGCCTGCTGATGGGTACGGGGCTATCGGAGCTGGCCGACCAGGATCGCTTGATGAGTAGCCACCTGCTGGGCACGGAATGGCAGCAGCGCGAGCTGCCCCAGCCCCAAGCGCCAAGCCCCGAAAGTTGGCTGCTGGTCGGGATTTCAGAAACCGCCGATCGACTCACGACGCGGCTCGCCGAGGCGCTGAAGTCGCTTGGCACCGACTGCATCACGACGAGCTGGCACCTGCAGGCCGACCACATCACCGACGCTGAGCGGTTCCGCGATCAGCTGCGCGACCACCGGTTCGCGGGCGTGGTCGTCATGACCGGGACGGGCTGCAGCAGCCCCGTGACCAGCGATTACGTTCGGCATGTGGTGCGTGTTGTTCGGGAGTTGCCCGAGATTATGGGTGAGGCGCCGCGGTTGTTTGTGGTGACGCGGGGTGCGCAGACGGTGTTGGGTGGTGAGAGTGCCAATTTGGAGCAGGCTGGGTTGCGTGGTTTGTTGCGGGTGATTGGTGCTGAGTATCCGCATTTGCATACCACTCATGTTGATGTTGATGAGCACAGTGGTTCTGAGGTGGTTGCGCGTCAGTTGTTGTCGGGCTCTGAGGAAGACGAGACGGCGTGGCGTTGTGGCCAGTGGTATACGGCGCGGTTGTCGCCGATGCCGTTGCGTCCCGAAGAGCGCAAGACCACGGTGGTTGAGCATGACACTGAGGGGATGCGGTTGCAGATCCGCACGCCTGGGGATTTGCAGACGATGGAGTTTGTGGCTTTTGATCGGGTCGCGCCGGGGCCGGGTCAGATCGAGGTCGCGGTCAGCACCTCCAGTATCAACTTCGCGGATGTGTTGGTCAGTTTCGGTCGGTATAACTCCCCCGATGGGCAGATGCCGCAGTTGGGTACCGATTTCGCCGGTGTGGTGACCGCGGTGGGTCCCGATGTCACCGATCATCAGGTTGGTGATCGAGTCGGTGGGATGTCCCCGCATGGTTGTTGGGCCACTTTTGTCACCTGTGATGGCGCGCTGGCTACCCCGATCCCGGCGGGTCTGACCGACGCGCAAGCGGCCGCGGTGACCACCGCGCACGCGACCGCCTGGTATGGCTTGCATGATCTGGGCCGTATCCGTGCTGGTGACAAGGTGCTCATCCATTCCGGAACCGGTGGGGTGGGCCAGGCCGCGATCGCGATCGCGCGCGCGGCCGGAGCCGAAATCTATGCCACCGCGGGCAGTCCCAAGCGTCGCCAAGTGTTACGCGACATGGGCATTGAGCATGTCTATGACTCACGCAGTATCGAGTTCGCCGAGGCCATCCGCGCCGACACCGACGGCTACGGGGTCGATATCGTGCTCAACTCGCTGACCGGCGCCGCCCAGCGCGCCGGGCTGGAGTTGCTGGCCTGGGGCGGGCGGTTCGTCGAGATCGGCAAACGCGACATCTACGGCGACACCAAGATGGGCCTGTTCCCGTTCCGGCGCAACCTGTCGTTTTACGGTGTCGATCTGGGGATGCTCTCGATCACCCACCCCCGACTGATCCGCGAGCTGTTGACCACGGTCTATCAGCACACCGCCGAGGGCGTGTTACCCATGCCCCAAGACACCCACTACCCGCTGGCCGAGGCGGCCACCGCGATCCGGGTGATGGGCGCCGCCGACCACACCGGCAAACTGCTGCTCGACATCCCCCGCAGCGGACGCAGTGCGGTGGTCCTGCCCCCCGAACAGGTACCGGTCTTGCGCGCCGATGGCTCCTACATCATCACCGGCGGCCTGGGCGGGCTGGGACTGTTCCTGGCCGAAAAAATGGCCACCGCCGGGGCCGGACGCATCGTGCTCAGTTCCCGCTCAGCACCGAGCCAAAAAGCCCTCGAAACCATCGAACTGATCCGCTCGATCGGCTCCGATGTCGTGGTCGAATGCGGCGACATCGCCCAACCCGCCACCGCAGCACGGCTGGTCGCCAACGCCACCGCCACCAACCTGCCCCTACGCGGAGTGCTCCACGCCGCCGCGGTCGTCGAAGACGCCACCTTGGCCAACATCACCGACGAACTCCTCGACCGCGACTGGGCCCCCAAGGTCTACGGCGCCTGGCACCTCCACCAAGCCACCACCGACCAACCCCTGGACTGGTTCTGCTCCTTCTCCTCCGCAGCAGCCATGCTCGGCTCACCAGGCCAAGGCGCCTACGCCGCCGCCAACAGCTGGCTCGACGCCTTCACCCACTGGCGCCACAACCAAAACCAGCCCGCCACCGCCATCGCCTGGGGCCCCTGGGCCGAAATCGGCCGCGCCATCGCCCTGGCCGAAAGCAGCGACGCCGCCATCGCCCCCGACGAAGGCGCCTACGCCTTCCAAACCCTGCTCCGCCACAACCGCACCTACACCGGATACACCCCGATTCTCGGAACACCGTGGATCGCCAACCTCGCACGGCGAAGCCGGTTCGCCGAGGCGTTTCGATACAACGGGGTGCAACGCTCCGAGCGCAGCCAACTGCGCGCGGAATTGGCCGAGCTACCACTCGACGAGTGGCCCACTCGACTCAGGCGGTTGATTTCCGAGCAGGTCAGCCTGATCCTGCGCCGCACCATCGATCCGGACCGTCCGCTCACCGACTACGGGCTCGACTCCCTGGGCAACCTCGAGCTGCGCACCCGCATCGAAACCGAGACCGGGATACGGATCAGCTCCACCGACATCACCACCGTACGAGGCCTAGCGGACCACCTCTGCAAAAAACTCGCACCCGCAGAAGACGCCCCGGCGACAATGTGAGGTTTTGCGGGCTCCGTGAAATATCCTGGGCCCTACCCTAAAACCCACCGGAGTGAAATTGGTCGTCTTGGGCAATGTGGGGCTGGAGACCGTAAGTAATTGGGTCCCGGCTCCGGGATTAGTTTGGCGTTGGCAACCTTCGTCGGCAACGCTCGAAAAAGTACGGCAAGCACCCGTCAGCACCGTGCCGCCGAGCCATATCCAAGCCCGCCACCTGCGCGGCTTCGCCGAGCAGACCGCTCGTGGTCACGACATGTCGCGACTGGTGGTCGCGGCCATGGACATCCCGGGCGAATGCGATATCCGCGCGATGACCTACGTCATCAACTCCCATCTTCGTCGCCACGACACTTATCGCAGTTGGTTCGAATTCACCGAATCAAACCGCATCGCCCGGCATACCCTCACCGATCCGAACGATATCGAGCTAACGCCGATCGAACACGGCGACATGTCGCCAAAACAATGGCAAGATTACATTTTGGCCACACCGGGACCGCTGGAATGGGATTGCTTCCGATTCGCAATCATTCAGCGTGACGATCACTTCACCTTTTGCGTCAGTGTCGACCATCTCAACGTCGACGCCATGTTTATCAGCGCCGTGTTCTGGGAGATCGAGGCGATGTACAACACGCTGGCCGACGGCGGAGCGCCGATCTCGCTGCCCGAGGCCGGCAGTTACGGCGAGTACTGCCTGCGCGAGCATGCGTACACCTCAGCCTTGACCCTGGAATCCCCCGAGGTACGACAGTGGATCGACTTCTTTGAGAGCAACGACGGGGCGCTGCCGTCCTTCCCGCTGCCACTCGGTGACCTATCACTGGTCGATACGGGCGAGTTGCTCTCGCTGCAACTGATGGACGCAGGTCAGACCGCCCGTTTCGAAGCCGCCTGCACCAGCGCCGGCGCGCGCTTCAGCGGCGGCGTATTCGCGTGCGCGGCGCTGGCCGAATACGAACTCACCGGCTCACGCACCTATTACGCGGTAACTCCCACCAGCACCCGCAGCACTCCCGCGGAGTTCATGACCACCGGCTGGTTCGTCGGCCACATTCCCTTCACCGTCGCGGTCGCTTCGTCCTTCGATGAGACGGTGCGCGGCGCCCAGGCCAATTTCGACGCAAGCGCGCATCTGGCAAACGTGCCGTTTGAGCGGGTATTGGAACTGGCCCCCTGGCTCAAAAAGCCGCCCCCTCGGGGCGGCTTTCCAATGGTGTCGTTCCTAGATGGAGGCGTACCACCACTTTCGGGTGTCGTCGCGATGCAGCTGGACCGGATCAATGCCAGAGCATTCAGCGACGGCAGGGTCGCCGCGCGAGTTTGTATCTGGGTTAACAAATTCCAGGAGGAGACCACCGTAACGGCGTCGTTCCCCAACAATCCGATCGCGTATGACTCGGTGGCGCGCTATCTGGACACGATGAAATCGGTGTATCTGCGGATCGCGGAAGGAGCACGCTGGGACGCAATCGCGCAGGTCTTGTGACAGTTCGCTAGTAGGGGGCCGCAACGGCCCGTTTGCCATAGCCCACCCAGTCGCCTTCCCCCGGTCACATCGTGGCACTCCGATGCTGGTGGGCGTATCCTGACCAGCCGAAGTTGGTAGGGCCGACAGATAATTTTTTTGTACGTCCGCACGATTTTCCTACATCCGCCAACCCAACCCGATAGTCTGTTGCTCACTTGCTGAATTAGGGATTGGGCATGAATGTTGGGGGGCTGTGGGTCTACGTGCGATGGTTCAGGATTCACCACCTGAGCCCCACCGCGGTGGGGCAGTCAAACGTACGTGCCACGACGTTTGCTGATGGTCGCCGCCACCGTCACGGTGCGGCGGTACCGGCCTGTCCGTCTCACGGGTGCGACCGACCATGAGTGACTCCGAAGCTGCCCGGGCAGGAGGCTTTTTCGACAAACTGAGCAGGTTTGTCATCCAAAAGCCGTTCGTTGTCATCGCGATCTGGATCTCGCTCGCGGCGATACCCGCGCTGATGTTCCCACCGCTGATGGAGGCTGCCGCCGGAAAGAACAACTCGGCGGCCCTTCCCGACGACGCCCCGACGATGGTGGCCAGCAAAGAAATGGCCAAGACGTTCGAGGGGAAGAGCACCAAGAAAGACGCCAAGGCCAAGCCGGGCAGCAAACCCAAGGAAGACCCCAGCGACGGCTCGCAGCTGTTGGTGATCCTGACCGACGAAAATGGCCTTGGTCCGGGCGACTTGGCCGCGTACACAAAGCTGGTCGAAAAGCTGCGGGCCGAGAAGTATTCGGTGCAGGACTTCATCAGTAATCCGCCGCTGCGCGAAGTGCTGGCGAGCAAGGACAACAAAGCCTGGAACTTGCCCGTCATGTTCAAGACGAGCCAGGACGATCCCGCCACTCAGTCGGCGTATAAGAAAATCAAGGAACTCGTCAAAGAGGCTCTTGCCGGATCCACGTTGACCGCCCACTATGCCGGAGCGGTGGCCACCGTGGCCGACCTTGTCACTATTGGGCAAGAAGACACACACATAATCGAAATCGGTACCGCAGTCAGCGTGCTCGTCATTCTGTTGATGGTTTACCGAAATATCGTCACGATGCTGGTACCACTGGCGACTATCGGCCTGTCCCTTGCGACTGCGCAGGGCGTCTTGTCCGGCCTGTCAAAAATCGGCCTGGACGTGCAGATGCAGACCATCGTGTTCATGACCGCCGTCATGATCGGCGCCGGAACGGACTACGCCGTCTTTCTGATCAGCCGCTATCACGATTACGTGCGTAAAGGCCAGGACTCGGACCTCGCGGTCAAGAACGCCATGATGTCCATCGGCAAGGTGATCGCCGCGTCGGCGGCCACGGTCGCGGTCACGTTTCTTGCGATGGTTTTCTCCAAGCTGGCCATTTTCGCAAGTATCGGGCCGGCTATTTCCATCTCAATCATCATCGCGTTCGTTGCCGCGATCACGCTGCTGCCGTCCATATTGGTGCTCATCGGGCGGCGTGGTTGGATCAAGCCGCGCCGCGACCTGACCCATCGGTTCTGGCGGATTCTGGGAACGCGAATTGTGCGGCGGCCCCGGGTCCACCTGATCGGCAGCCTGATCGTGCTGGCAATTCTGGCCAGCAGCACGTTGCTGGTGCGCTTCAACTATGACGATCTCAAAGCATTGCCGGAGGACGTCGATAGCGTCGCCGGATACAACGCGATGGATCGCCACTTTCCGCAGAACATGATGACTCCGATGATGCTGTTCATCAAGTCACCACACGATTTGCGGAGCCCAACGGCCCTTGCCGACCTGGAATTGATGGTCAGCCGGGTAAGCCAGCTGCCCAACATCATCGCGATCCGCGGTCTGACCCGGCCCAATGGAGAGCCGCTCGAGCAAACCAAGGTCTCCTACCAGGCCGGTGAAGTCGGCAGCAAACTCGACGAAGCGTCTTCCGCGATCGAGGACCACGGGGGCGAGCTAGACCAGTTGGCCGACGGTTCCAACCAGCTGGCCGACGCCCTCGCGGGAGTGCGCGATGAGGTCACCGAGTCGGTCGCCAACGCGGGCGCGTTGGTCGATCTTCTCGTGACAATGAAGAAGCTCATTGGCGGCGACAAGACGCTCAACGCTTTGGACCAAACGGCCAAGCTGGTGGGCCGCATGCGCGCCCTCGGCGACGCGCTTACCTCCAATATGGTCGACGTATCCAATGTGGTCGCCTGGGTTGGCCCAATCGTCTCGGCGCTGAATGCTAGCCCACAGTGCAACGCGGATCCGGCCTGCGCGGCCGCCCGTTCGCAGCTGCAAGCACTAGTCGCCGCGCAGACCAGCGGGAGTCTGAGCAGCATCACCGCGCTCGGTCGCACCCTGCAGCAGACTCAAGAGTTCCAAACCGTTGCCCAGACGATCGCCAAACTGGAGACCAACCTCAATCAAGCCGTCAAGCTGTTGCGCTCCATTGACGGCATGCAAAACCAGCTGAATCAGATGCAGCAAGGCGCTAGCGCTCTTGCCCAGGGCAGCCGGGCAATCGCTCAGGGCGTCAACGAGCTGGTCAAGCAGACCAAGAGGATGGGTACCGGGCTCGACGAGGCCTCGGACTTCTTGTTGCAGATGAAGCACGATGCCAACAAGCCCTCGATGGCCGGTTTCAACATCCCGCCCGAGGCCCTGGCCAAAGACGAGTTCAAGAAGGCCGCACAAATTTTCATTTCGCCCGACGGGCATGGGGCACGGTATCTCGTCCAAAGCGCGCTCAATCCATTCACGACCGCGGCAATGGATCAGGTCGACGAGATCCTCGACGTGGCCCACGATGCCCAACCGAACTCCGAGCTGTCGGACGCCACGATCTCGATGGTTGGGATTCCGACCGGCCTCAGCGACACCCGCGACTACTACAACCACGACATTCAGTTCATCGTCTTCGCGACCATCCTCATCGTCTTCTTGATCCTGGTCATTCTGCTGCGTGCGATCGTCGCGCCGCTGTATCTCATCGGTTCAGTGCTGGTTTCGTTCTTGTCCGCGTTGGGCTTGGGCGTCATCGTCTTCCAGCTGATCCTTGGCAAGGATCTGCACTGGAGCCTGCCCGGGCTCTCCTTCATCTTGTTGGTCGCGGTCGGCGCCGACTACAACATGCTGCTCATTTCCCGAATACGTGACGAATCACCACACGGTGTTCGGGTGGGCGTTATCCGCACAGTGGGCTCGACTGGCGGTGTCATCACCTCGGCAGGCCTCATCTTCGCCGCGTCGATGTTCGGGCTGCTCGCTGCCAGTATCACCACCATGGTCGAAGCCGGCTTCATCATCGGGTCGGGCATCTTGATCGACACCTTCCTGGTGCGCAGCGTCACCGTCCCGGCAATGGCTGCGATGCTGGGACAAGCCAACTGGTGGCCTTCGAAGATCGGAGCAAGTTCAACTCGACGGCGGGTCTACCAACGGGCCGGCAGTCGCAAGCCCAACCTGCTCAACCGGCTCAAGAGCCTCGGGCCCGCCAAGCAACGTGCCGCCGTCACTGCGAAGGCCTCAACGACGACTACCAAGCGCCCATCGACCGCGGTCAAGAAGCGCGGCGAACTCGTGTCGAAGCCGGGCACTAGGAAGCGCGTCAGGAAGCCCGCGTGGCCGGACATTCCGATCACCAACGATGACTACGAGAGTCTGCAGGAGCACGCGCTGCCCTTGTTTGGCTCGATTCGGCTACCGCGCGAGCTGACACCGATCGATCCAGCACTGCACAACGGTGACGGCGCCACAAGTAACGGTGACGGGACCACAAACGGTTCGGGCGCGGACTGCAAGCAACTACAGCTGATCGGGCTCGGCGACACCACGGAGTTCCGGGTGCCCAACGGCACCACCAATGGCAATGGGAACGGCCACACCAACGGGAACGGCCACACCAACGGGAACGGCCACACCAACGGGAACGGCCACACCAACGGGAGCGGCCACACCAACGGGAACGGCCACACCAACGGCACGAACGGCCACGGCACCAACGGCACCAACGGCACCAACGGCAACGGCCACACCAACGGCACGAACGGCACCAACGGCACCAATGGCCACGGCACCAACGGCACCACCAACGGCACCAACGGCAATGGCTCCACCAACGGCACCAACGGGAACGGCCACACCAACGGCACCAACGGCCACGGCACCAACGGAGCCACCAACGGGCACGGCACCAACGGCCACACCAACGGCAACGGCAACGGCACCAACGGAGCCACCAACGGCGCGAGTAACGGAGCCACAAACGGCACCAACGGCCACACCAACGGCAATGGCTCCACCAACGGCACCAACGGGAACGGCTCCACCAATGGCACCAACGGCCACGGCACCAACGGAGCCACCAACGGGCACGGCACCAACGGCCACACCAACGGCAACGGCAACGGCAACGGCACCAACGGAGCCACCAACGGCGCGAGTAACGGAGCCACCAACGGCGCCAACGGAGCCACCAACGAGCACGGCACCAACGGCGCCACCAACGGATCCACCAGCGGCGACATTGACGATGCTGACGAAGGCCACGCGCTACCGCTTTTCGGGCCGTCCAATCAGCGTGACCTGCTGATCAAGCGGTGAATGTCACGCTCGCACAAGCGATCCTGACAACTGCCAAAGCAAGAGCCGGCCGATCCGAGACCGATCCAAAGTCGTTCCAGGCCTAAGATTCGGCCTAGCAGCCACACCTCAATTGGCCTGACGGGCAAGGCGCAGCTGATCCGCCGAACTACCCATTAGCCCGTCGGCGCGATAGCGCTCCCGTCGCGGTATACCGAATAGCAGGCAAAGCGCGGCGCCATCAGGGGCAGACAGGTAGTCCTCCCCGATGGCACTTCCGGTCCGGCGGCTACGCGTCTAGACGAGTGAACTCATCCTGCCGGTAGAGCTCAACGCACTGCGCCCGTCTGACCTTGCCGCTCGTTGTGATCGGAATCGATCCGGGCGAGACCAAGACCAGATCGGCGACGCTTAGCCCGTGCGACTTCGAGATAGCCGAAATAACCTCGCGCTTCACCACATTCAGACTGTCGGTCGCGTCCTCATCGGAGTCGCCCCGCTTCTTGAGTTCGATGATCGCAACCAGCTTTTCGGCTCCTGCGCCTCTGCCCGGAACCGCAATGGCGGCGCACCGGCCTGGCGTGACCTCTTGGATTGTCGCCTCGATGTCATCGGGAGAGTGGTTGCGACCGTAGACAATCAAGAGATCCTTGATACGGCCGATGATGAAAAGCTCTCCGTCGTAAAAGAAGCCGGAGTCCCCTGTTCGCAGCCACGGCCCCTCGGGTGTGCCCTCCGGAGGATTGACTATCCGCGCACGGAAGATCTCCTCGGATACCTCAGGCCTACCCCAATAGCCGAGTCCAACGTTTCGGCCTTGCACCCAGATCTCGCCGACCGCGCCCTGCGGACACTCTGTTGCGGTCTCCGGATCCACGATGCGCACCGTCTGTTGCTCGGGAATGCCGTAGCTGACCAGCGGGGTGCCGCCTGGGCTCGGCCTCGCCTCGCCGGCCGGCAGCTTGTCCGAGTCGAACGAAACGATCTTCGGCGGTTCACCCGGTGCACGCGTTGCCACATACACGGTGGCCTCTGCCATGCCATATGAAGGCCGAATCACCCTGGGATCAAGGTTAAACGGGGCAAATCGATCCGCGAAGCGCTTGAGCGTGACGGGTTGCACCCGCTCACTGCCATTGAGAATATGCAGCACTCCCCCGAGGTCATACCCGGCCAGGTCCGCATCGGTAGTTTTGCGCGCCGCCAAATCGAAGGCGAAGTTGGGCGCTGCGCTGAATGCCCGCGTGTTACTTGCCAGTAGGTGCATCCAGCGCGCCGGTCGCTGCAAGAATCCCACCGGGCTCGTCAGGACCGCGGGAACCCCCGCAAGTACCGGAAACACGATCCCCAAGATGAAGCCCATATCGTGGTAGAACGGCAGCCACGAAACGACGGTGGTATCCGGCGGGGCAACATTCCCGAAAGCCCGGTAGTACCCGTCCATGATTTGCTCAAAATTGGCAAAGAGGTTCTTGTTCGAGACAACGACCCCCGCGGGCGTGCGGGTGGAACCCGAGGTGTACTGCAGATAAAGGGGATTGGACCCGTCGTCAGCGGCCGAGCGGGCACCTGGCCGGCCCGACGAACCCCTGCGAGAATCCAGATCCAGTAGATCGAGTTCGACGATCGAGGGCGCCGATTGTCCAGGCTGCGCCTCGCCATAACCGCGGACGTAGTCGATCACCGAAGACGTCGTGAGAATGACGGAAGGCGTTGTATCACCCACGACCGAAACGGTGCGCTCATCGTGGACGCCGCCATATGGAACCGATAGCGGAACCGCGATGATGCCGGCCTGCAACGCGCCCAGGAAACCCACGATGTACTCGAGTCCCTGCGGCGCGAGGATCACCGCTCGGTCACCGACCGAGGCATGCTGGCGGAGGTGTTCGGCAACGTTGATTACCTTCCGGTACAACTGCGCCCACGTCAGCGTCTTTTCGACGCCATCCCACTCGTGCTCATAGTCGACGAACGTCAGCGCCGTCTGGTTAGGCACCAAACTGGCACGCTCGCGCAATACGGCCGGAAGCGAAGACTCAACCACGCGCTCACCCTACATCGGAAGGTCTGTCCACAAACGGCAAACAGGACTAGCCTGTGCCGCTTCGCATACGGTCCGGGTCCATACCCCACCGAGTACTAGGACGCCGGCGTCTCATCTGCCGTCGTTCTTGTTTCACAGCCAGAGTCGGGAAACGGCCCGCATCTACGTGCCAGCGGTATAGTCGGGGCTGGGCAATACGACCTGCTGCCAGTTCATTCGCCCTGGCCAGCCCAGCCGTGAACACGCCAGGCGATTTTTTTTGTACGTCCGCACTATTTTTCCACGCGCGCGGTGCCAACAAGCTACGCTGCTGATCACCTGACTAAGTAGAAGTCGGATTCGGCAAGGGGGACCGTGGCTCGGTGTGCGATGCAGCGGCATCCCAGCCCGGATCAAAATTCGACGAAGTCTCCTCAAACAGGGGGATTAGAAGAGGTGATGTGGCCGTGAATGACCCACGTATGACGCCCGTTGCGGTAATCGGCATGGCATGCCGGCTTCCGGGTGGCATCGGCTCTCCAGAAGAGCTTTGGGAAGCACTGCTCCGGGGCGATGACTTGGTCACCGAGATCCCCGCCGACCGCTGGGACGCCGACGAGTATTACGACCCGGAGCCGGGTGTGCCGGGACGCACCGTGTGCAAGTGGGGCGCGTTCCTGGACAACGTTGGTGACTTCGACCCTGAGTTCTTCGGCATCACCGAAAAAGAAGCCATCGCGATCGATCCGCAGCACCGCATGCTGCTGGAAACCGCCTGGGAGGCCATGGAACACGGCGGACTGACGCCGGAGCAGATGGCCGAGTCACTGACCGGTGTGTTCGTGGGCCTCAACCACGGGGACTACCAGTTCGTGCACGTCGATGCGAACACTTTCGACGGTCCGTACGGGAACACCGGAACCAACTCCTGCTTTGCCTCAGGACGGATTTCGTACGCCATGCGGTTGCACGGCCCGGCGGTCACCGTGGACACCGCGTGCTCCTCCAGCCTTTACGCAACCCACCTAGCCTGCAACAGCCTCAGCGAGGGCGAAAGCGATCTCGCCTTCGCCGCTGGCGTCTACGTGATGCTGGAGCCTCGCAGATTCGCCTCGGGCTCCGCGCAGAACATGTTGTCCCCCACCGGTCATTGCCACGCCTTCGATGTGGATGCCGACGGGTTTGTGTCGGGCGAGGGTTCGGTGGTGCTGCTACTCAAGCGGCTCGCGGATGCGCAGCGAGACGGCGATCGGATTTTGGCCGTAATGCGCGGAACGGCCGCCAACCAGGACGGCCACACCGTCAACATCGCCACGCCGTCGGTAGAGGCGCAGTCCGCGGTGTATCGCGCCGCACTGGCCACGGCCGGCGTCGACGGGGCCAGCGTTGGCCTGGTCGAGGCCCACGGCACCGGTACCCCAGTGGGTGACCCAATCGAATTCGAGAGCCTGGCTCGGGTTTACGGCATCGACCGGCCCTGCGCTCTGACATCGGCCAAGCCCAATTTCGGCCACATGCAGGCCGGTGCCGGAGTCCTCGGACTGATGAAGGCGATCCTCGCCCTCCAACATGGCGTGATCCCGCCCAACATCCACTTCAGCCGCCTGCCCGACGAGATGGCTCAGATCAAGTCGGGACTCTTTGTGCCCCAGGAGATCACGCAGTGGCCAACCAACGGGGAACAGACGCGGACCGCGGCGGTGTCGTCGTACGGGATATCTGGGACGAACGTCCACGCCATTCTTGAACAAGCACCTGAGACAGCGACTCAAGACGCCGAGCCGGTCAGCCCGGCAATCGAAGGCGCGCTGATCTTCCCGCTGTCCGCGACGTCCGCGGACGGATTGCGCCAAACAGCCAAGCGGCTTGCGGACTGGGTCGACGCCCAGGGGCCGGAATTGGCGACCTCGGATCTGGCGTACACGCTGGCACGCCGGCGAGGACACCGCCCGGTGCGGACGGCTGTGCTGGCCGACAACGTCAGCGAACTGTCGGCCGGTTTGCACGAAATCGCTGACGACGAGACTCCTTACCAAGCAGCCGTCGGCCGCGACGACCGCGGGCCGGTGTGGGTGTTCTCCGGTCAGGGTTCGCAGTGGAAGGCCATGGGCGCCGACCTGCTGGCCAATGAACCGGTTTTCGCCGCTACCGTTGCCGAGCTCGAGCCGCTGATTGCCGCCGAGTCCGGCTTTTCGGTGACCGAGGCGATGACGGCGATCGAGACGGTGACCGGCATCGACCGTGTGCAACCGACCATTTTCACCATGCAGGTGGCACTGGCTGCCACCATGAAGTCCTACGGGGTACGCCCCGGTGCCATCATCGGGCACTCCCTCGGTGAGTCCGCGGCCGCCGTCGCGGCCGGCGCGCTGTCCCTCGAGGACGGCGCAAAGGTTATTTGCCGCCGCTCCCGGCTGATGACCCGGATCTCCGGCTCCGGTGCGATGGCATCGGTGGAACTGCCTGCCCAGCAGGTGCTATCCGAGCTGATGGCTCGCGGTATCAACGATGTCGTGGTTGCGGTGGTGGCTTCGCCGCAGTCCACGGTGATCGGTGGGGCCACCGATACCGTTCGTGAGCTGGTCGCCGCGTGGGAGCAGCGCGAGGTGATGGCTCGTGAGGTGGCCGTCGACGTGGCATCACACTCACCGCAGGTGGACCCGATCCTCGACGATCTGTATGACGTGCTGGCCGACCTCGAGCCGTTGACGCCCGAGGTCCCCTACTACTCCGCGACGCTGTTCGACCCGCGCGAGGAGCCCTACTGCGATGGCAGCTACTGGGTGGACAACCTTCGCCACACGGTGCGCTTCGGGGCCGCGGTGCAGGCTGCGCTCGAGGATGGCTACCGGGTCTTCGCCGAGTTGGCACCGCATCCGCTGCTGACCCGCGCCGTCGAGAAGACGGCCGAGGGCCTGGACATGCCGGTGGCGGCGCTGGCCGGTATGCGGCGCGAACAGCCGCTGCCGCACGGGCTGCGTGGGTTGCTCGCCGACCTGCACAGCGCCGGTGCGGCGGTGGACTTCTCCGTCCTGTACCCCGCTGGGGAGCTGGTTGACGCACCGCTGCCGGCTTGGACGCACCAGTCGTTGTTGTTGAACCGGGCCGGTCAGGACCACCAGGCTCAAGGCGGCTCATCGGTGGTTGTGCATCCGCTGCTGGGCTCGCACGTGCTGCTGCCGGAGGAACCGGAGCGCCACGTCTGGCAGTCCGACGTCGGCACCGAGGCACTGCCGTGGCTGGCCGATCACCAAATTCACAGTGCCCCTGCACTTCCCGGAGCCGCATACTGCGAGATGGCGCTGGTTGCGGCCCGCACCATCCTCGGCGACGCGGCCGAGGTGCGCGATGTTCGTTTCGAGCAGATGCTGTTGCTCGATGATGAAACCCCGCTATCGGCAGTGGGATCGGTGAAGTCGCCGGGGATCGTCGACTTCGTGGTGGAGACCTTCCAGGACGGTGGAGCGGTCCGCCGCGGCGGAGCGGTGCTACATGCCGTGGAAGACGACGACCAACTGCCGGCCTATGACATTCCCGCACTGCTGGCCGAGCATTCCCGCACCGAGGACGGCGAGGAACTGCGGGCACGATTCGACGAGCACGGCGTGCAATACGGCCCTGCCTTCACCGGACTCGGTAACGCACATATCGCAGATGGGGCGGTCAGCTCGGTTGTGGCTGAAGTCGCGCTACCCGGTGCCATGCGGTCACAGCAGCGTGCCTACGCGATTCATCCGGCTCTGTTGGATGCCTGCTTCCAGGCCGTCGGTGCGCACCCGGACGTCCAGGTCGCCGGTAACGGTGGTCTGATGTTGCCGCTGGGAGTGCGCCAGATCCGTGCTTACGCATCCACGCGCAATGCCCACTACTGCTACGCACGGGTGACAAGTGTCGACACATCCGCGGTCGAGGCCGACCTGGACGTGCTCGACGAGCATGGAACCGTACTGGTGGCCGTTCGTGGATTGCAGCTCGGCACAGGGGTTTCCGAGGAGGGCAACCGCGATCGCGTCCTCAACGAGCGACTCCTGACGGTCGAGTGGCAGCAGCGTGAACTGCCCGAGGTGGACGCCGCAGAGGCCGGAGCGTGGCTGTTGATCAGCACCTCCGACGGCGCCGACATGTTGGCAGCGGAGCTAACCGACGCGTTGAAGCTGCACAGCGCGCAGTGCGCAACCACAAGCTGGCACGAGAACGCCGCCGATCACGCGGCCAGTGCCGAGCGGCTACGAAACCAGCTCAATGCCGGTGGATTCCACAATGCTGTGATCCTGCTCAAGCCGGACAGCGGCAACCGCGACGAGAACAGCGGCGTCGAAGGCGTCGAGTGTGTTCGGCATGTGGTGCGTGTTGTTCGGGAGTTGCCCGAGATTATGGGTGAGGCGCCGCGGTTGTTTGTGGTGACGCGGGGTGCGCAGACGGTGTTGGGTGGTGAGAGTGCCAATTTGGAGCAGGCTGGGTTGCGTGGTTTGTTGCGGGTGATTGGTGCTGAGTATCCGCATTTGCATACCACTCATGTTGATGTTGATGAGCACAGTGGTTCTGAGGTGGTTGCGCGTCAGTTGTTGTCGGGCTCTGAGGAAGACGAGACGGCGTGGCGTTGTGGCCAGTGGTATACGGCGCGGTTGTCGCCGATGCCGTTGCGTCCCGAAGAGCGCAAGACCACGGTGGTTGAGCATGACACTGAGGGGATGCGGTTGCAGATCCGCACGCCTGGGGATTTGCAGACGATGGAGTTTGTGGCTTTTGATCGGGTCGCGCCGGGGCCGGGTCAGATCGAGGTCGCGGTCAGCACCTCCAGTATCAACTTCGCGGATGTGTTGGTCAGTTTCGGTCGGTATAACTCCCCCGATGGGCAGATGCCGCAGTTGGGTACCGATTTCGCCGGTGTGGTGACCGCGGTGGGTCCCGATGTCACCGATCATCAGGTTGGTGATCGAGTCGGTGGGATGTCCCCGCATGGTTGTTGGGCCACTTTTGTCACCTGTGATGGCGCGCTGGCTACCCCGATCCCGGCGGGTCTGACCGACGCGCAAGCGGCCGCGGTGACCACCGCGCACGCGACCGCCTGGTATGGCTTGCATGATCTGGGCCGTATCCGTGCTGGTGACAAGGTGCTCATCCATTCCGGAACCGGTGGGGTGGGCCAGGCCGCGATCGCGATCGCGCGCGCGGCCGGAGCCGAAATCTATGCCACCGCGGGCAGTCCCAAGCGTCGCCAAGTGTTACGCGACATGGGCATTGAGCATGTCTATGACTCACGCAGTATCGAGTTCGCCGAGGCCATCCGCGCCGACACCGACGGCTACGGGGTCGATATCGTGCTCAACTCGCTGACCGGCGCCGCCCAGCGCGCCGGGCTGGAGTTGCTGGCCTGGGGCGGGCGGTTCGTCGAGATCGGCAAACGCGACATCTACGGCGACACCAAGATGGGCCTGTTCCCGTTCCGGCGCAACCTGTCGTTTTACGGTGTCGATCTGGGGATGCTCTCGATCACCCACCCCCGACTGATCCGCGAGCTGTTGACCACGGTCTATCAGCACACCGCCGAGGGCGTGTTACCCATGCCCCAAGACACCCACTACCCGCTGGCCGAGGCGGCCACCGCGATCCGGGTGATGGGCGCCGCCGACCACACCGGCAAACTGCTGCTCGACATCCCCCGCAGCGGACGCAGTGCGGTGGTCCTGCCCCCCGAACAGGTACCGGTCTTGCGCGCCGATGGCTCCTACATCATCACCGGCGGCCTGGGCGGGCTGGGACTGTTCCTGGCCGAAAAAATGGCCACCGCCGGGGCCGGACGCATCGTGCTCAGTTCCCGCTCAGCACCGAGCCAAAAAGCCCTCGAAACCATCGAACTGATCCGCTCGATCGGCTCCGATGTCGTGGTCGAATGCGGCGACATCGCCCAACCCGCCACCGCAGCACGGCTGGTCGCCAACGCCACCGCCACCAACCTGCCCCTACGCGGAGTGCTCCACGCCGCCGCGGTCGTCGAAGACGCCACCTTGGCCAACATCACCGACGAACTCCTCGACCGCGACTGGGCCCCCAAGGTCTACGGCGCCTGGCACCTCCACCAAGCCACCACCGACCAACCCCTGGACTGGTTCTGCTCCTTCTCCTCCGCAGCAGCCATGCTCGGCTCACCAGGCCAAGGCGCCTACGCCGCCGCCAACAGCTGGCTCGACGCCTTCACCCACTGGCGCCACAACCAAAACCAGCCCGCCACCGCCATCGCCTGGGGCCCCTGGGCCGAAATCGGCCGCGCCATCGCCCTGGCCGAAAGCAGCGACGCCGCCATCGCCCCCGACGAAGGCGCCTACGCCTTCCAAACCCTGCTCCGCCACAACCGCACCTACACCGGATACGCTCCGATCATTGGTGCACCGTGGGTGACCGCCTTTGCCGAACGCAGCAAGTTCGCCGAGGCGTTCAAGGCCTTGGAGCAAGGCCGTTCGGGGTCCAGCAAATTCCGTAGCGAGTTGGACGCGCTGCCGTTGGATGAGTGGCCCGGGCAGCTGCGGCGAATGGTGGCTGAGCAGGTCAGCCTGATCCTGCGCCGCACCATCGATCCGGACCGTCAGCTCTCCGAGTACGGGCTCGACTCCCTGGGCAACCTCGAGCTGCGCACCCGGGTGCAGTCCGAGACCGGAATACGGATCAGCTCCACCGACATCACCACCGTACGAGGCCTAGCGGACCACCTGTTTGCCCAGTTGGCGCCGGAAGAAGCCGCAGCATCGTCACAATGAGCACTGAAAGTAGATGCGAATCAGGGCTATTCGCCCTTCGGGACGGATAAGTCATGCGTATCTTGCCGGAGACAACGAGCGTCACCGAGTACTACGGTCACAAGCGGCCGGAGATGTTGCGATTCCTACCGGCCGACGCGCAATGCGTGCTCGAACTCGGTTGTGGTGAGGGCGTGTTCGGTGCCATCGTGAAGCAGAGCACCGGCGCGGAAGTATGGGGCCTCGAGTACAACGAAGAGGCAGCCCAGCGTGCCGGCGAACTGCTCGACCATGTCCTTGCCGGCGACGCCAGCACCCGAATTGCCGAGCTACCCGACAACTACTTTGATGCGGTCGTCTGTAACGACGTGTTGGAGCACTTGGTGGATCCGCTGGACACGCTCAAGCGGCTCAGACCCAAACTCAAGCCCGATGGCGTCGTTGTCGCCTCGATCCCGAACATCCGCTACTTGCCCGCGCTGGGCAAAGTAGTTTTCCGAAGGGACTTCCCGCAGGAGGATTTCGGCATCTTCGACCGCACGCACCTGCGCTTCTTCACCCGCAGCAGCATGGTGCGAATGTTTGAGGACGCTGGGTTTTCGATGCAACGCATCAAAGGCATCAATCCTTTCCTGGGGCCTTTTGGTGCGTTGTTCGTCGCTTTGAGCCTGGGGCACTTCGCCGATGGGGTCTTTCTGCAGTACGCGTGTGTGGCTACTCCAGCCTCTTGAGTGTGGATGAGATTTTCGACTGGGCCGATGTGTACACGCCGGACGGTGTTGTCCGGGAGATGGTTTGCTCCAAGCACAGCAAGATCGCATCCGACTCCGCGCTCAAAAACGTATGCTCGGACCATGAATCACGCTGTGCCGCCCAGCGACGACACAGATGAACCGATGAACTCGTTCGGTGCGCACGTCATCGGGCCGGCGTAGCGGCATGACCAGCTCCCGGTTCAGGCGCACCGAATCCGTCGGTGTCGAGCCGGTTTTGCCGGCGCTGTCAGAGTTCCTAGCGAAGCATTTCGCGTGACCGTGGTCTAGGCGCGACGTCGCTGCGGATCCGACGCCATGACAGGCACCGACGACCACCTCCCGAAGGAGCAGATCATCAGCAGCGTCCGCGTACGGTCAGCCCTCTTGTACATCGCCATTGCGGTGGGGTTCGTACTAGCCACAGCGGTCCTGCGTGGCCAGCAGATCAGCGAATGGAATTACCTCAACCCCGATGAAGCCGAGCTGTTGGTTCAGGCACGCGCAGCACGTCACTCACCAGTTCCGTTCAGTACCTGGATAACCGGGACCACCGGCCCGTATTGGACGTTGTTCCTCACCGGTCTTGCTGTCTTCGGTGCACCGTTGACCCTCACCTTCGCCCATTTCTTGGCCGCAGCATTGCTGGGGCTCACCGCCGCCGCCCTTCTCGTCGCCGCTTCCCGCGTCATCGGATTCGGTCCCGCGTGGGTGGTCACTGCCTTGTGGTGGTTTCCCTTCGCCGTGATTTTCCCGGTGGGCGACCCATTGGACTTCGGCGCGCTCGCCACCGAATACCTACCGACATTGCTCGTCGTCACATCGGCACTGGTGAGACGCGAACAATTAGCGGCGCGGCCCTGGCTGTTCGCCGTTGTCGGCGCGCTAGCCGGCGTCGCGGTCGGCTCAAAGTTCCAGGTCGCGCCCTTAGCCGTCGCATTCGCCGCGGCACAAATGATGGTGCTGCACACCCACACCAAGCGCACGGTCGTATCGATGGTTTGGTGGGCGGCGGGCGCGGTGTTGCCACTTGCGGCGATCGTACTGACGATCGTGGTTTCTCCCGCGACCAATTGGGTCCTCGTCGATCAGACCCTGTCCTTTTTGGGGTCCTATGCGGGCGGCCCCACCGCGATGCAGAAACTTCTGCACACCTGGGACACGTTCACCTGGCCGGCGGGCTACATGCTGGTGCTGCTCGCCGTAGTGATCTGGCTGGGCCGGCACAGCGACAGGCGGTCGAAACTGGCCCGCATCGTCGTGATCGGGGGCGGACTGGTGTGCACTCTGATCGGCGGCATGGGCTTCCCCCACTACCTGATTCTGCTTTTCGGAGCCCTCGGCCTGGCCACAACAATGCCAATCAAGCCTGGCGCACAACTGGTTCCGCAGCGTTTGTCACCAGCTCTAGTGGCCAGCGCGGTGGCCGTGGTCACGGTCGTCATGCTCGTGGTCGGCTATGCCATGGATCGGTGGCGACCGCTGTCGCCGCAACAGGCGGCCGCCGCGTTCTCCGCGAATTCGGTCCACCGCAATTCCAGCATGGCCCGTGCCTGCCCGCCCGGCTCGTCCGCTCTGGTTTGGGGCTGGGCGCCCGAGATTTTCGTCGAACAGGACTGGCAGAACACCGTCCCCTATCCCAACGTGCTCGGGATGGCGATCAACCCCGCCATTCGCGACTCCGCCGAGCCGATCATGCGCGCCGGAATCGACCAGGCAAGTTGCGTCGTCGACGCCACCAACGTCAAACGCCCCCAATGCCCACCCCTGCGCTCCGAGCACCCGCTGGGTTACTGCCTTCCGCCGACGGTGACGCTGGCGCGAATCTATCCGCAACTATCCGAACTGGTGCGCCAACAGTTTCACACCGTCCCCATCATCGATGGCTGTGACGGGTGCACGTTCTATGTGCGCTCCGCATTCGAGGCGTCGTCCTGAGTGTCGGCGGCACTGCGGCGAAACGAGAAGTGCCGGTGGCCGAAATAGCTGAGGAAGGTGCTCACCGCGATGATGACTGCCTGCGCCGTGATGCGTGGGATGCCCATCTCGACCAGCACCGGTAGGGCCACAGCGTTCATGCCCAGCGACGTGAGATACACGCTTTCGAAACGCGCCAGATCGCGCAGCACATGTCCGCGCACGTGGAACACGAATCGCCGATGCATCACGAAGGCGAACAGCACGCTCAAGACATGCGTAATGCCAAGTGTCACCAACGAGCCTGCGACCTTGCCGAACCTGTGGTCGACGAATTGGCCCACGCTCTCCGAGCAGGCGACGAAGATCGCAAATCCGACGACCGTGTTGATTCCGCCCACCACCAGGAAGGCCACTCGCTGGTCGCGGAAGAGCCGGATCAACGGCCCGGGCGGCGCCGGTTCCGGTGGCAGGTCGAATTCGGTCATTCCAGGCTTTCGAATGCGGCGATCTGGTCTCGGGTGACGGCGAGCGGATCGGCACCGCCATCCACCTGGCGCTCCCAGTCGATTGTCCAGGCCACCGCATCGCGGAAACCTAGCCGATTGCGCCAGCCCAGCTCCGCCTGCGCCTTGGCGGCATCGAGGGCCAGCAGATTCGCCTCGTGTGGGTGATCTCCGTCGTCGAGATCCCAGTGTGCGCCGCCGCCCCATAGTTCGGCAGCCAACGAGGCCACCTGGCCTACCTCTACGAAGCTGTCGCGGCCCGGCCCAAAATTCCATTGGCCCAGACCGGATCCGGCCAGCAGCGCGTCGGCGAGGGTCAGGTAGCCATTGAGGCAGTCGAGTACGTGCTGCCATGGCCGCACGGCGCGGGGGAATCTCAGGCGCGGAGCCTGCCCCCGCGCGTAAGCGTCCACCAGGTCTGGGAACAGGCGGTCGCGACTGATGTCGCCCCCACCGATCACATTGCCGGCACGCGCAATGGCTGTGGGGCAATTGGGGAAACTACGAACCCAAGACTGGGTCAGCAGATCCGCCATGGCTTTCGACGCGCTGTAGGGATCGTCTCCACCCAGAGGGTCGGTTTCGACATAGCCGGCCTCCTGGTTGACGTTGCGGTAGACCTTGTCGGTGGTGATGACGACATGCGCACGCACCGAAGGGGTGGCGCCCACGGCCTCGAGCACGTTGAGAGTGCCCATGGCGTTGGTCTCATAGGTGTAGCGCGGGTTGCGGTAGGACTCACGGACCAGCGACTGGGCGGCCAGGTGGATCACGACGTCCGGCGCGACCGCCTGCAACGCTGCCGTGGTGGCCTCCGACTCGCGAATGTCCACCCGCAAATCGGAGACAAGCTGGTCGGCAAGGCCCGCGCGCTTGAACAGGCCGGCCTGCTCGGAATCGAGTGCCAGACCGGAGACCTGGTGGCCGCGACTCAGAAGGAGCAACGCCAGCCAGGGTCCCTTGAACCCGGTATGGCCAGTAATCAGGTAATGCACGGCTATCGCGCGGCCTCGGCCATGTACTCGCGGATCGAGTCCGCCACAAAATCCAGCATCGGCTTGGTCAGACCCGGGAAAGTGCCCACCCAGAAGGTCCGATTCATCACGATGTCGGTGTTGGTCAGGTCGCCGACGATCCTGAAGTCAACATTGCGATACGCCGGCTGCTTCACGAGGTTACCGGCGAACAGCTGACGGAAACCGATCTTGCGCTCATCGAGGAAGCGCATGAACTTGGTGCGTTCCACCGGGTGCGCGGGATCAAGAGTAATCGGGAAACCGAACCACGACGGATCCGAATTCGGCGTGGCCACCGGCAGGATCAGACCTTCGACGCCGGACAGTCGCGCGCTCAGGTAATCGAAGTTCTCCTTACGCGCCTGCACGAATCCGTCGAGCTTTGCTAGCTGAGACAGCCCCAGCGCGGCCTGCATGTCGGTGGCTTTCAGGTTGTACCCGATATGGCTGTAGATGTATTTGTGGTCGTAGCCCTTGGGCAGATCGCCAAGCTGCCATTCGAACCGCTTCTGGCAGGTGTTGTCGTTTCCCGGCGCGCAGTAACAGTCGCGCCCCCAGTCGCGGAAGGACTCGACCTGCTTGCGGACCAACGCCGACTTGACGAACACCGCACCGCCCTCGCCGGTGGTGATGTGGTGTGCGGGATAGAAGCTCACGGTCGCCGTGTCGCCGAAGCTTCCGGTGCGTTTGCCGTCATAGGTCGAGCCGAGCGCGTCGCAGGAATCCTCGACCAGCCACAGACCGTGCTTGTCGCACAGCTCTTGGACGGTGTCCAGATCGAACGGATTACCCAGCGTGTGGGCCATCATGATCGCCCGAGTCTTCGGCCCGACCGCTTCGCGCAGGCGCTCCGGGATAGCGTCGTAGGTGCCCAGCTCAATGTCGACAACAACGGGCCGCAGCCCGTTCTGGATGATCGGGTTGACCGTGGTGGGAAATCCGGAGGCCACCGTCAGCACCTCGTCGCCGGGCTCCAGCGGCCGCTTTCCGAACCGCTTCTTGTTCTTCCCCAGCTTTGGGCTGGTCAGGGCGCTCAGGGCACACAGGTTGGCGCTTGAGCCACTATTGACGAAGACGGCGTCACGGGCGCCCACGTAGCGGGACAGCGCCCGTTCGAAGAGCGGATGGAACCGGCCCGCGGTCAGCCAGCCGTCCAGGGACGCGTCAACAAGTGCAGCGAAGTCCTCGGGGTCGAGCACCTTGCCCGACACGGGGACCGGCGTGGTCCCTGCCACGAACTCCGACGTCGCGAGCTTGCGCTTTGCGTAGCCACGAACGGCCGCGAGGATATCGGCACGATCCTCCTCGAGCCCGTTGTCCCCCAACCCATCGGTATCGAGTCTTGAAATGAGATCTCCTCGAGCGTTTGGAATTCATACCGTACGTCGCGACCTCGAAACGCCACCCTGCGTCTCGCGACATTGCTAGTGTGTCACCTGCGCGACGCTGCGTCAGCGAAACCGCTTCGGGGGAATGCTTACTTTGAGATTGGAAGATCCATCATGAAAGCCGTGCTCCTCGCGGGTGGTCTCGGAACTCGTATGCGTGAGGAGACCGAGTTCCGACCTAAGCCCATGGTCGAGGTAGGTGGCCGGCCGGTGCTGTGGCACATCATGAAAGTCCTGGGGCACCACGGAATCTCCGACTTTGTTGTCTGCACCGGCTACAAGAGCGAGTACATCAAGGACTACTTCTCCAACTATGGGGTGTCCAATCTGGACTTCACCATCACCCTCGGCGACCAGTCGAGCATCAAGTATCACGGCTCGCACGACGAATTCAACTGGCGCGTGACGGTGGCAGACACCGGCTTGAGCACGATGACCGGCGGCCGAATCAAACGGATACACAAGTACGTTGGCGATGAGCCGTTCCTGTGCACCTACGGAGACGGTATCGCCGACGTCGACATCCCCGCACTGCTGAAGTTCCACCGCTCACACGGCAAGATCGCCACGGTGACAGCCACCCAGCCGATGAGTCGGTTCGGGGTCATCGACCTGGAGCAGGACGGCGCGGTGGCCAAGTTCCGGGAGAAGCCCAAGACCGAAGACTGGATCAATATCGGCTACTTCATTTTCGAGCGCGGAGTCTTCGACTACCTCGAAGGCGACGAAACGGTACTCGAGGACCAGCCGTTGCGGCGCCTGGCCGAAGACCGCCAGATCGCCGCGTTCCCGCACCACGGCTTCTGGCAGCCGATGGATACCTTTAGGGAGTCACAACTGCTGAACAACCTCTGGAACAGCGGGAATCCGCCGTGGAAAGTATGGGAGTGAGCGTGGGAGTGGGTGCGGGAACGAAGAAAAAGATCGCCGTCATAGCCCCTGCTTACAACGAGAGCGAATGCGTCGAGGAGCTGGCGCGCCAACTGGCCGCCGTGTTCGATTCCGAGCCCGCATACGATTTCGAGGCGATCATCGTCGAAAACGGCTCGACCGACGACACGATGGAAAAGCTGCTCGCCATCAACGCGGCCGACCCTCGGTTCAAGATCCTGCAACTGGCGCGCAACTTCCGGATGGACGGCGGATTGACCGCTGGCCTCAACGTGGTTGACGCCGACGCGGTTGTGCTGATGACCGCCGACCTGCAGGACCCACCCGACTTCATCCCGGACATGATCCGGGCGTGGGAGCAGGGTTACGAGAACGTCTACGGCGTGGTCACCGAGCGCGGTGGTGTCGGACCCATCCGCCGGATGAACTCCCAGCTGTTCTACTGGCTGGCCGGCAGACTCACCGACGATCGAATTACCAGTAACGCCAGCGATTTTCGCCTCGTTGACCGGAAAGTGTACGAGGCGGTCCGGTTGATGGACGAGCGCAACCGGTTCGTCCGGGGGCTTTTCTCGTGGGTCGGCTTCAAATCGATTGGGCTGCCGATGAAGCGGGCGCCCCGCTTCGCCGGCGAGTCCAAGGCCTACACCTTCAAGGTGATGGACCTGGCCGGCAAGGGAATTCTCGCGCACTCCTACGTGCCGCTGAGACTCATCACCCTTACCGGTTTCCTCTTGAGTGCCGTTGCCGCTATCGCGGTGTTCGTGCTCGCGGTGCGCTTCGTCTTCTACGGCGTCCCCTTCCCCGGCTTCGGTTCGCTGGTAAGTCTGATGCTGGTCGGCTTCGGGGTGATTACCCTGCTCTTAGGGGTTGTCGGCGAGTACCTCGCGCTCATCTACGAGGAGGTCAAGCAGCGCCCCAACTTCGTCGTCACTCGAAAGGTGGGCATGTGAGCCCAGCCCCCGCGGAACCCGCCAAGTATTCCGACCAGCTGGTCGACTGGCTGGTGGGTGCCGGCTACACGCACTGCTTCTTTGTCGCGGGCGGCAACATCATGCACCTACTGAACTCGGTACGCACCCGGATGGTGTGCGTACCGTTCGTGCACGAGGTGGCCGCCGCGATCGCCGTGGAGTACTTCAACGCCTCTCGCGACGAGGGAAGCGGCCGCGCCCTGGCTCTGGTGACGGCCGGCCCCGGCCTCACCAATGCAGTGACCGGCATTGCCGGTGCCTGGCAGGAGAGTCGCGAGCTGTTGGTGTTGGGCGGGCAGGTCAAGAGCAGCGATCTGAGCCGTGGCGCGGTGCGCCAGCGCGGGATCCAGGAAATCGACGGCGTGGAACTGGTTAGCAGCGTCACCAAGCGTGCGCTGCGGATCGAGCGCCCGGTTGGCCGCGATGTCATTTTGGACGCCGTGCTCGACGGGCGCACGCCGCGGCAGGGCCCGGTCTTCCTCGAAGTCTGCCTGGACACCCAGGCGGCGCTCCCCTTGGCTGGGCAGGATGCGATTGCCGTCCCGGAGGCGGACGCCGTACCAGAGGTTCCCGCGACCGACGTCGAACACGTCGTCGAGTTGGTGCGCGAGTCGCAGCGCCCCGTCGTCTTGGTCGGCGGCGGCGTGAGCCGTGATGCGGTCCGCGCACTGGGTGAACGCACGGCGGCCGCCGGCATCCCCATCATGACCACATGGCATGGGGCGGACCGGGTTCCTAGCGAACACCCCAGGTATTCCGGACGCCCGAACACCTGGGGACAGCGCGCCGCCAATCTTCTCGTGCAGCAAGCCGATCTGGTGATCGCCATCGGCACCCGATTGGGGCTACAGCAGACCGGATTCGCCTGGGAAGAATTCGTGCCGATCGGGCGGCTGGTGCAGGTTGACATCGACGCCGCCGAACTGACCAAAGGACATCCACGGGTCGACGTTGCGTTGCATGGCGACGCCGACCGGTTCCTGGACGCCCTGTACTCCGCCGATCTGGGTGATCCCGACCGGTGGCAGCCGTGGCGGGAATTCATCGCGTCGGTGCGCGCCGAGTTGCCGCTGAACGACCCGCAGAACGTCACGGCACTCGGATACGTCAAGCCCTACGAATTCGCGATGCGGCTGGCCGAAGTCGCCGAACCGGATGCCATCGTGCTGCCCTGCAGTAGTGGCGGCTCGTTCACCGTCGCCATGCAGGCGCTACAGCAGCGGGCCAACCAAAAGCTGGTCTCGAACAAGTCGATAGCGGCCATGGGCTACGGGCTGTCCGGGGCGCTCGGGGCGGCCCTGGCCAACCCGGGCCGCCAGGTGTTGTTGACCGAGGGAGACGGCGGGTTCGCGCAGAACCTCCAAGAACTGGGCACGCTTGCGGCAACGGGCGCCAAGGTCAAGGTCTTCGTACTCAACAACAACGGGTACGCGTCGATCCGGATGACGCAACGGAACTACTTCGGCGGCGCCTGGATCGGCTGCGATGGGCAAACCGGGTTGGGCCTGCCGGACTGGGCGGACCTGGCGCGGGCCTACCGGATTCCGTTCGCACGACTCGATGCCGCCGGTGGACTCGATGATCCGTCCATCCGATCGCTGCTGGACGCGGACGGTCCGGCGCTCATCGAAGTTCCGATCGACCCCGATCAGACCTACTATCCCAAGATCAGTTCGGCCGTGCAGGCGGACGGCTCGATGAAGTCGAACCCACTGCACCGGATGAGCCCGGACCTTCCCGCTGACGTCGAGGAGCGGGTAACCGTGCACCTGGGCGCGGTGCTACCGCAAGCCTGAACCACCACCGCATGCGACCGAAGGGTAAATACTTGTATCCGCCGCCGCACAAAACTGAGCTCAATTGCCCGCTCCGAGGCGGGTTTTCCTGCGCAAATGCCCACGAGGCTGCGTGACCGGCAGTTATACTCTGCACACTCAACGCGAGGCTTTACCAGGGGAGGCATGGTGAACAAGACCGAACGGCAGATGGCCGAAATTCTGCGCGTGGGTAAGGAAAAACACGGCGTAGTGAGCGTCAAGGCGGAGTTCGAGGCCGAAGGCACTCGCATCGACGAGTTGCTTCGTCTGGTCGACATCGCCCGCTCGGCGGGTCTGCCGCTGACGGTCAAGGTCGGCGGTTGCGAGGCCATGCGTGACCTGTTGGAGGCCAAGCAGATCGGTGTGCGCTACATCGTCGCGCCCATGGTGGAGTCCGCCTACGCGCTGTCGAAATACATCGCCGCCAAGAACGCCGTCTATGACGAGGACGAGGAACTCGACACCGACTTCTTGTTCAACCTGGAGACGATCACGGGTTACAACAACCTCGACGAGATGCTTGCGCTGGCCAACAAGGGCCGCGGCGTGCATGGCATCGTCTTCGGCCGGGTGGACTTCACCGGATCGCTCGGACAGACCCGCGAGACCATCAACTCACCCGAGATCACCAAGTATGTGACCACCGTTGCCGAGAAGGCGAAGCAGGCGGGTCTGGACCTGGTCCTGGGCGGCGCGATATCCAGCGACACCCTGGACACCATCCGCGAGGTCGCCAACGTGCACCTGACCCGGTTCGAAACCCGCAAGGTCGTGTTCGACGGCTCGGCCGGCACGCTCGCATCGATCTCCGACGGCCTGCTCAACGCGGTCCACTTCGAGTTGCTGTGGCTGCTCAACAAGCGCGACTACTACGGTCACATCACCGATGAGGACGCCAAGCGCATCGAGATGCTCGACGCACGCTGGAAGGTCCTCAATCACCACTGAGGCACCCTTGCGGCGATCACGATTGGCAGGCAACGGGAGGCCAACGGTTTTGGGCGCGTGCCGGAAAGGGAAAGCGAGCGTGACCGAGTCCGGCCCGGCTGCGCTTTCCTTTGCGTGCCAGCGGATTGTGACAACGCGTGATTTCTAGGTCCTCTGCCGGGGGTCCGTCCAGGGCCCTGGTTACCGGCGCCGCGCGGGGAATCGGCCGCAGCGTTGCCGACACCCTCGAGTCCAAAGGAATCACGGTCCTCAGGCCTGGCCGTCAGGAACTCGATCTGTCGATACCGGAATCGGTTACCGACTACCTCACCGGCCTGGACCAAGTGGTCGACATCCTGGTGCTCAACGCCGGCATCAACAATCCCGAACCATTGCAGACCCTGTCGGCCGACAACTGGTCGAGCACGCAGCAGGTCAACGTCACCGCCAATCTGCTGCTCCTGCAGGGGCTGCTCCCCCGGATGGCGGCCGCCGGGTTCGGCAGAGTCGTCGCCGTGTCGAGCGTCTATGCACATCGGGCCCGCACCGGCCGGGTGGCCTACAGCGCCTCCAAGGCCGCGATCGAGGAAGTGGTGCGGTCGGTTGCGGTCGAGTACGGCCCCTACGGAGTGCTGGCCAACTGTGTCGCTCCGGGCTTCGTGCTCACCGACCTCACCTATCAGAACAACGACGCCAAACAACTCCAAGCCCTGGCCGAACGTGTTCCGGTGCGCCGGTTAGCCGAACCCGAGGAGATTGCTGTTTTCATTTCCTGGCTGGTGTCCGCGGAGAACTCCTACATCACTGGCCAGTCGATAACGATTGACGGAGGTTTCTTGTGCGTGTGACCCAGGATCGGATGATCATCAAGTCCGAGCAGGGTGATTATCCTGTGGATTTCGTCGGGAAAGTCAAGCTGGTTCCCGAGCTCATCGATGTCGGCCCGGAAACCCTGGTGATCATCGACGAAGCGCTGGTGGACCTCTACGGCGACGATTTGGGGCCGTTGTCGGAACGCCCGACCTATCGAGTGGCAGCCGACGAGGAGAGCAAAACCCTTTCTGGCGTAAGCCTTTTCGTCGACTGGCTGCTGGAGAACAAGGCAACCCGGTCCGCCCACGTCGTCGCGATCGGTGGTGGCGTCATCCAGGACATCGCTACCTTCGCCTGCCACATCTACTACCGCGGTGTGGGATGGACATTCGTTCCGACCACCCTGCTCAGCCAGGCGGACAGTTGCATCGGAGCCAAATCCAGCATCAACGTGCTCCCCCTGAAGAACCAGCTCGGGGTGTTCCACTCCCCCAGCCACGTGATTGTTTGCTCAGAGTTCTTGACGAGCCTGCCGCAGATCGAGGTCGACTCCGGCTACGGAGAGATCTACAAGCTCGCGCTCACCAATGAGGGCGCCTTCTTCGACCAGCTCGCCGAGGCCCTGACCCATGGCGGCCACCGCAACCCGCGGGTGCTGGAAATGATCCGCAACGCCCTGGAAAGCAAGCGGCTCGTCATCGAACAGGACGAGCACGAGTCCGATCTGCGACGGGTGCTCAACTACGGCCACAGCTTCGGCCATGCACTCGAAGCGCTCACCCACAACGAGGTTCCGCACGGACTCGCGGTGATGTGGGGCATGGATCTGATCAACTTTCTCGGGGTGAAATGGGGATTGACCAGTCCCGCGACTGCAGCCCGGGTGCGCACTGTCCTTGACGCCAACACCGACTACGCGATTGGCGCCATCCCGTCGGCCCGCGAGTTGGTCGACACGCTCAAACGCGACAAGAAGGTGCGCAAGGGCGTCATGTATTTCGCCGTGTTGCACGACGAGGGCGATCTGCGGATCGTGCCGAAGCCGCTCGACGAGGCACTTGTCGCCGAGGTCGCGGAATACCTGGATGGCGACCCCCTTTTCGCTGCTCGTTGACCTCGGCGCCACCTACGTCAAGGTCGCGGTGCTGCGCCCCGACGAGGGCGTCGTCGCGGAGCGCAGGTACCCGTTTCCCCCGTTCACGTCGCTCGACGGGCCGTACCGCACCGTCGACCCCGCAGAGGTCCTTGCCGCGGTCGAGGCGGCGATCGCCTCAGGGGTGCCGCCGGCCGCCACCCCGCAACGGATCCTGCTAAGCGGCCAGATGCACGGTTGGACGTTGACTGATGAACACAACGTCCCACACCTTCCGCTGATCACCTGGCAGGACAACCGAGCACTACGTGTCCACAACGGGATTGCGCAGCTGGATCGGTTGCGGCAAAGCTTTGCGCCGGACGTCTGGCATGCGGTCGGCAACGAACTGCGCTCCGGCCTACCCGTGGCGGGCATTTTCGCAACCGATCTTTCGGCTTTCGACGGTCGTGTCCGCGTGCATAGCCTGCTGTCCTGGGTGGCCGCAGCGCTGACCAAGAAGCCGGACTTCGTAGTGCATGTCACCGATGCCGCCGCGTCCGGAATGTTCGACCTGACCACCGGATCGTGGTCGGAGCAGCTCACTACGTCCGTCGGCGGCTCACGCATGCTCTTACCTCGCGTGTCATCGTCATTGGAAGCGGTCGGCGTCCACGAACGTTCGGGTGCCACCGTCTACACCCCGGTGGGTGACCAGCAGGCCGCGTTCCTGGGGGCAGGACTGCGCGCCGGCGTCACAGCCTGCAATATTGCGACTGGGGGGCAGGTCGCCCGGCTTGCCTGCGCACATGCCGGTGGCCGGTGCCAGACCAGGCCCTACTTCGACGGAATGTTGCTGCACACGAGGACACATCTGCCGGCCGGGCGTGCGTTGACCCACGGTATTGCGTTGCTGTCACGCGGTCGTGCGGACGACGAGGCCTGGCGTTGGGCCGCCAACGCCGCCGCCGCGCCTGCCCGAACCGAACTTCCCCGCGCTCACCCCTCGTTCCATACCGTCGCCGGGGGCGGCTGGTCGGGTATCACTGACGCAACCAGCCCCGAGGACCTGGTCCGGGCACTCGTCGCCGCGGTCGCCTCGCCATACGTCGAGGGGGCAGTCGATGTCGGATTCCAACCGACCGATGAGCTTCTGTTCTGCGGCGGAGTAGCGCAACGTTTCGCTCCCCTGCGCGCGGCAATTCAGACGTCCCTGCAACGGCCGGCGCGGGTTGCCCCCGAAGGTGACATGGCCCTGCGTGGGTTGGCCGTACTTGCCGGTCGAATCTAGGGATCCGGAAATATCGGCACGCCCGGCAAACGCCCCGGCGCGCCCACGGTAGCTACCGCAGTTGCCTAGCCTCCGAAGCGGATTGAAGATTTCTGGCGATGGCAGAAATCTTTTGAGCGTCGCTCACAGTCTCATTCGCATTTTCCGCCGCTTCTCGGGCCGATACCACCGGCCCGATTTCCTCCGACACCGATACGGGGGACGGATCTTCGGAGACGTCGCGAACCGGTCTGCGCGCGTACGACACAATGATCACCGCGCACGCGAGCAACCACAAAGCCGGCGTGACCACCGCCGTGGTCGTGATGACCGGACTTGTGCCAAACGCCGTGAGCACTCCGGGCTCGCCCGCAACCGGCACTGGGAAAGATGGGCCGGGCACGGCGATGTGGGCAATGCTGAAGGCCGCAGCGACGCTGACGCTGACACCGACGGCCCGACGACCGTTGCCGATGCGATCGAAAATTCCCGCCCCAGGCGGCCCCTCGGGGTCCCGGACGATCAGCGCTGCGACCGCCAAGACGAACACCAGGTAGTAGCGGTACGTCACGGCTGGGAAAAGTGAGGCGGCGGCCAACAGCACGATGCCCACCATGACCGGCGGAATGCGCCGCCCGAGGACCATCACCGCCCCGACGACCAGCGCCAGAACGCCATACCCGATCAGGCCACGCAGACCGCCAAGGTAGCCATCCGGCAAGGTGCCGCCGGTCTCGAGAACCTTCAACCCGTCGGGGATCCACAACAGGGCCTTGCCGAAGGACACATTTCCGACGCTGATTGCCTCGCTAAAGGCGCCGTAGCCCAGGGCATTGTGGATCGACTGTGTGATCGTCCCCGGGAAGTTACTCGGCCACAGCAGATACGCGCTCAGGTTCGCTACCACGGCACCGACCACCGCGATCCCACCCAACCGCCACTTTCGTGCCGCGAACAGCACGACGGCGAGCACAACGAGCTGCGGTTTGAGCAGGGCAGCCAGAATCACCATCCCCGTGACCAGGCCCCAGCGCTGGCGGCATAGCGCCACCAGGAAAACCAGTGCGATCGGCGCCAGGAACCCGGTGGAGTTGCCCCGATCGACGGCGACCCATGCCGGGATCGCGGCCACACCCAACGCCAAAAACGTCACCAGGCGCTCGAGACCACGCGCGCCTCGGACGGCCCACAGGGCTGGGGTGAGAACCGCGACCACCAAAGTCATCAGGTAGCAGAACAGTCCCAGCTGCGGCCAGTGCAACCACTTACCGAGGAGCCCGAAAATCAGGAATGGCACCATGGCCGCTGGCGGGTAGGGGTTGCCCGGCCAGTTCGGTGGCCCCAGATGTTCCCAAGGGTCTGGCCGGAGCGCAGCGGTCGCTTGCCACGCATAATCACTGAAGCAGTGCCGGCCGACGTTCATGTCCCAATCAAGCCAGCAGTCCTGCGGAACATAGAGCAGCGAGCTGAACACGTCGATAGAGAAGTACTGGACGTAGATGAACCCCGTCACCAGCGACACCACCGATGTCCACAGCACGATGCCGAGCAGGAGCGTGCGCTCAGACTGCTCCGTCAGTCCGTGGATCTGCTGCCGGAACGCCGTGATCAGGTCCCGCGGAACCTCCACAGGTCGACTCACGTGTGCTCTCCATTCGGATCCGAAAACTCCGCAAGAGCGGGTGCCCAACGCACCCCCCTAATCGGTAGGCTAGTGCGCACGTTGTGCTGCCGCGGAGGATTGGGCAAATCTTGTTGCGGTGTAGCAGCCATGTTGGCAGTCACCGCTCCGACGATGTCATGCACGTCGACGGTGCAATCGCCGTGCAACGCCGGTGCAATGCCGCCGCAATGGCGATGCGCTACCGCCCCGAACAACGCACCCCGAGGAACACGACGCACTGCGACCGATGGGTGCCGAGCCACCCACCGCGGAAAATCCAGGAAAATTCGATCCGAAACCCGGGTATACAGCACTTCCCAAATAGGTGCATAAAAAATGGCGAATGACGTAACACAAAGCTTCATCGCCGGGAGCCGAAAAGACGAACCACATCACCACTTTTCGCACCCCACATTGTAGAAGGCATGGCTCGGTGGTATACTTTCCCGAAATTTTCGGACTCGGTAGCCTTTTCCCTGTTTTACCTTGGAGAAACTTCGTTGAAGAAAGTCGCGATTGTCCAGTCGAATTATGTTCCGTGGCGAGGATATTTTGACATGATCGCATTTGTAGATGAGTTCATCATCTACGATGATATGCAATATACGAAGCGGGACTGGAGGAACAGGAACCGAATCAAGACGAGCCAGGGCCTGCAGTGGATAACGGTACCCGTGCAGGTCAAGGGACGTTTTCACCAGAAGATTCGGGAAACGCTGATCGATGGCACCGACTGGGCGAAGGCACACTGGCGGGCTCTGGAGTTCAATTATGGCGCGGCCCCCCATTACGCAGAGATCGCCGACTGGCTTGCGCCAATTTATCTCGATGAACGGTATGAGGACCTCTCGTCACTCAACCGGCGTCTCTTGGAGGCGATTTGCGGTTATCTCGGGATCGTGACACGTCTGACGAATTCGTGGGACTACACATTGGCCGAGGGTAAGACGGAAAGGTTGGCCGACCTCTGCCAACAAGCCGAAGCGACAGAATACGTATCAGGGCCTGCAGCCCGCTCTTATGTCGATGAGCACGTTTTCGACGAGCTTGGCATTCAACTCACGTGGTTCGACTACGAGGGCTACCGCGACTACACGCAATTGTGGGGCGCGTTCGAGCCGGCCGTAACGATTCTGGATCTACTCTTCAACATGGGGCCCGAGGCTCCCGACTATCTGCGGTATTGCCGCAGGTAAACCGCCCATCGTCGGCGCGGTCACGAGCACGGCGAACCCGGTTGCGGTCAGCAGAAAGCAGAAAGCACTGAGAAACAACGGTTTACGCGCCGAGCACTGCTCGGCTTATGCCGTATCGATCTGCTCGTAGTGCTCCACGGCGGGAAACGGGTCATAGAAGCCATGCAGCATCGAGCGCCACTGCGCGTACTCAGCCGATTTCCGGAACCCCTCGGTGTGGTGTTCCAGCGTGTCCCACTGCACCAGCAGTAGATATCTGCCCCGATGCTCCACACAGCGCGACAGGCTGAGCTATTGGAATCCCGGCAACCGAGAAATGACCGACTTGGCTGACCCAAATGCCGACTCGAACTCCGCTTCGTGGCCAGGTATTACGTTCAGCACCGCATGCTCCAACATCACCGACACAGTCTCACCCACGCCGTCAATCCCAATGGGACCGTAGCTGAACTGCGGATCAGACGATGGTCGTCTCGAGGCGCGATCGGTCATCGGCACCCACACGCCGACAGAGCAACCCGCGCTCGGCCGCACCCGGCTCTGGCTCGGCTGGACTCGCCAATGGCGATTCGCCAGTACTGAAGAACCACATATGAGAATCGAGTAAAACTCTTATCCATGACTCCCTACGTCTACGCGCTCTTCTTCCTCACGCTGATCGGCGCTTTCCTGCTGGTGCGGTTCTGCCGACCGGTGGCAGTACCGCTCGATGCCTGGATCGCAAGGGTCGGGCGCAAAGCACTTCCGTCGAGCGCGGGAGAGGAACCGAAGTTCGCGATGATTCGGGTAGGTTTCGGGGTCGTTCTGTCCTGGCGCGCAACCGAAGTGTTGTTACATCTCGCCCCGGCTGACTACCGCGATCCGCAGATTCTGCTGTTCGCCATCCTGAATCTCGCCGCGGGCATCGCCGTCCTGCTAGGCGTCCTATGCCAATACACTCTGATCTTCCTCGTGGTCATTCAATGGCACCACGGTGAACTTGTGCTCGGTACCAGCACGCTGGGAAACGACGTCGCAGCGATCCTCGCCGTGCTGTTACTGCTGGTCAACAGCGGTCGGACCTTCTCGGTAGACGGGTGGATCATCAAGCGCTTCCCAAGACTGCGCGCTGCATTGCTCTACTACGCCAGCCGACCAACGCCTGCGAGCATCACGACCGCAAAATGGCTGGCGCTCTTCTCCTTCTGGCTCGTCTGCCTCTATTCGCTTGCGGTGCACCTGAATGAACCCGCCTGGAAGACCGGCACCGCCGGTCCCCTGCTGTTCACCAACAATTTCATGACCGGCCCGCACGAACTCATGGCCCATCTCTTCGCCGACAACCAGTGGGCCGTGTTCTTCGCGCGGATGGCTTTGTGGTCGATGTTGCCGTGGTATGCCCTGCTGGTACCGTGCGTGCTGATCGGGTCCCTCGCCCGCGTCTATGCAATCGTCTGGGGCTTATCGTTTTTCATCTTCAGCCTGGTATTGCTGAAACTCGGTTGGCTCCCCCAGATCGAGCTTCTGCTTTGGGCGGGGATCTTCTGGTCACGAGCGGGAATCACCGCACCGGGACAACTCTCGGTGGTCTTCGATGACAAGAGCAAGCTGTGTGACCGAACGGTTCAGGCGGTACGGGCGGTCGACATCTTCGACCGCGTCAAGCTGGTGAACGCCAGTGAGAACCTGGAACTGCTTCAGTCGCACGGCATCAGCGATGAGCGGGCGCTGGCAGATCCGCACGGTATCGATGAAGTCACCGGCGGCGTGGTCTCGGGGTACGACTGCTGCACCAGGGTGACCCGAAACGTGGTTCTGCTTTGGCCGGCGTACCCCATTCTGCTCTTCGGCAAGTGGTTTCGCCTCGGAACCACCACGTACGGCTGGATCGCTGGGCGTCGACACACGCTGTTGGGTGCCTACACGAAGCCATCCGGTAAACGGCCCGCGCGTTCACTCGACGCTGCCAGCGATGACTTTTCGCAGCTGACCGTCACACGCGCCATGCTGCTGCACGCCAGTTTTCTGGCCGTGTTCTTTGTGGTTGCCATCCCCGCTCCCTACATCGGACATCAGGGCCGACCCAACCCGCTGGCCGAGGGCGCACACATCTACGGCATGGCACCCATCAACGTGTTCAACGAAAATGATCTGCGCTTGGCCGAGAACTGGTTTACTTTGTCGCTGCTGACCGACCACGGCGAGACGCTGATCCCCGTCTTGGCCGAGGATGGATCGCGACTGGGCTACCACGCGTCAGATCGTGTCTATTTTGGGAAGACCGCGCAATGGCGTCGACGCCATATCGGCCAGTCGGGCTGCTTCTTCACGGAAGATCAGGCCGAGATGCGTTATCTGGTAAGTATCTATCTACGCAAACAGGATCTCCCGGCGGGCGAGTACCGGGTGCGCTATCGGCAGTACTTCGAGCCCCTGCCGGCTCCCGCCTTGATCACCCGAAACGAGTACGCGCGCCAGCCGCGCGAGATGCGTTGCACTGAAGTCTTTTCGGTGAAGTGGCCCTAAGCGGCCTGGCTCCGGCACGCCAGCAACCAGCACACCTGCCGCGCAAGTTGCCCGCTGCGTGATGACGCGGACAGCTCGGCGAGGGGTGTTCGTCCGCTCGAGGTCACATTGTCGGTGGTGAAAGTTGGCCGCACCGGAGTGGACATCTACCACCTTCGCGTCAATTGGTGAGCTCGATCGCACCGGTTCAGCGCAGCGAGCAACCGGAGAGCTCCATCCGGCTGGTTTGCGGGATGGTCATTTTCTTCGCCGGAGTCGTCATCACCGCGTATCTGTCGAAGGTATATTCCGAAACCAAGCAGCGAACCCTACGCACTCGTGAGGGAGGTTCATGGCGGAAGACGCAACGACCATGCTCGGCGATGTGGCTCGCTACTACGCATCCAAGCTCGAAGAACATGGCACCACGGCGCGCGGCGTCGATTGGAACGGCGAGGCAAGTCAGACTCTGCGCTTCGACCAACTGTTGCGCATAGTCGATGTGGCAGGCCGATTCTCGATCATTGATCTGGGTTGTGGCTATGGGGCACTGCTGGACTACCTCGACGCGCGTGGCCTCGAAGCGGACTACACCGGCATCGACGTCTCCCCTGAAATGGCACGCGCAGGGGCAAGACGCTTCCAAGGCCGGACGGATGCAGACTTCATCTGCACCACTAGCGTCGACCGGGAAGCGGACTACAGCGTCGCGAGTGGGATCTTCAATGTGCGACTCGAACGCTCGGACGCCGAATGGCGCGACTACCTCAAGGCGACGCTGGACCTGCTGGATGCGGCCAGCCGCCGCGGCTTCGCCTTCAACTGCCTGACATCCTATTCCGACGCGTCGAAAATGCGTGACGACCTCTACTATGCCGATCCCTGCGCCCTATTCGATCTTTGCAAGCGTCGCTATTCGAAGAACGTCGCGCTTCTTCACGACTATGGGCTCTATGAATTCACGATTCTGGTTAGGAAGGCACCATGAAGAAACCATTGGTGATTTTCGGGAGTGGTGATATCGCCCAGCTCGCCCACTACTATTTCACGAGAGACTCCGAATACGAGGTCGTAGCCTTCACCGTCGACCGGGACTACGCGAGCGAGTCCGAGTTCTGCGGCCTACCCTTGGTGGCCTTTGACGAGGTCACCCAACGCTTCCCGCCGGAATCTCACGCCATGTTCGTGGCGCTTGCCTATGCCAAACTCAACGGCGTGCGCAAGGAAAAATATCTTGCCGCCAAGGCTCTGGGCTACGAACTCGCCAGCTACATCAGCTCCCACGCCACCGTGTTGAACGACGGGCGGATCGGCGATAACGTCTTCCTACTCGAAGACAACACCATTCAGCCATTCGTGACCATCGGAAACAATGTCACGTTGTGGAGCGGTAATCACATCGGCCATCATTCGACGATTCGCGATCACAGTTTTCTGGCTTCGCATATCGTCGTATCCGGCGGGGTGACAATTGAGGAGCAGTGCTTCATCGGCGTCAATGCAACGCTGCGTGACCACATCACCGTTGGTTCGCAGTGCGTGATCGGAGCGGGCGTCCTGCTGCTCGGCGATGCCGCCCCCGATGGCCTCTATATTGGGCCCGCGACGGAGCGCCGTCCGGTGCCGAGTACGGGGTTACGGAAGATCTGAAAGAACCCGGTGGAGATGCATCAATACGGCGAAAGGCTACTGATCGTTAGACGACAACGGGAACTGCCCAGCATGGTCAGGCGCGCGATCGTGTCCGCCACCAAACATGCCCAACCCCTTGGTGATTGAGAGTTGGCGCAGATGGTGGAGCACAAGATTCCTTTCAATCGCCCGTACATGACCGGCCAAGAGCTCAACTACATTGCCGAGGCCCACTCTTGCGGCCACCTGGCCGGCGACGGCCCGTTCACCTATCGGTGCCACGCCTGGCTCGAACAGCAGACCGGTTGCCGCAAGGCGCTGCTCACCCCCTCCTGCACCGCCGCATTGGAGATGATGGCCCTGCTTCTCGAGATAGAGGAGGGGGACGAAGTCATCCTGCCGTCATTCACTTTTGTCTCGACGGCCAACGCTTTTGTGCTGCGCGGCGGCGTGCCGGTCTTTGTCGATATCCGGCCCGACACCCTCAACGTTGATGAAACCCTCATCGAAGCAGCCATTACGCCTCGAACCAGGGCCATCGTCCCTGTTCACTATGCCGGCGTGGCCTGTGAAATGGACACGATCATGTCGATCGCCAGGCGCCACAAGCTAGCCGTGGTCGAAGACGCAGCCCAAGGCACGATGGCCTACTACCGCGGGCGGGCGCTCGGCAGTATCGGCGACCTCGGAGCCCTCTCATTTCATGAAACCAAGAACGTGATTTCGGGTGAGGGAGGCGCTTTGCTGGTGAACTCCGAAGAGTACATATATCGGGCAGAGATTCTCCGGGACAAAGGGACCAATCGCAGCCGCTTCCTGCGCAAGGAGGTGGACAAGTACACGTGGCAGGACAAGGGTTCTTCGTACCTGTCGAGCGAGCTGATCGCGGCCTTTCTGTGGGCACAGTTCGAGGACGCCGAGCGGATCACCCGCTCCAGGTTGGACCTGTGGAACTACTATCACGCAGGTTTCGAATCATTGGAGCAACGCGGGCTCCTACGCCGCCCGATCATCCCCGAAGGCTGCTCTCACAACGCCCACATGTACTACGTGCTGCTGGCACCGGGCACCGATCGCGCGGGTGTGCTCGCCGCGCTGGCAAAGGAAGACATAAACGCCGTCTTTCACTACGTGCCCCTGCACGATTCGCCGGCCGGCCGTCGCTACGGCCGTACCAGCGGTGACCTGACCGTCACGAACGACTCGTCTTCCCGGCTGATCCGTCTGCCGATGTGGGTCGGACTGCAGGAGGCCGATCAGAACCGGGTCGTCGACGCCTTGACGCGCATCTTGACGTTCGGCGCGTGAATGAGCGGTGAAGTGACAGACTCCTCTCCTCCCGCCGCCGAGCCTGCCGAGGAAACTGGGCCATCGACGGCTCGTCGTCGCGCTCTGAAGGCAACGGCAGCCGCGTTCTTCTGCCTGGGCATCTGGGCACTGTCGCCGATCTATCCCGACGAGATCGCCTATCGCCAACAGTTTGGGCGCATCATCCCCGACCATGGGGTCATCTATGGCCTCTATGAGATGTGCCCGTCCAACATAAAAACGGTTCCGCTCGTTTTGGAACCGGTCGCCTGGCTGCTCGGCCAAACCATGCGCATTCTGTCGCCGCTTGAAATGCGCATCCTGTCTTTCGCAGCCGTGTTGGCCGTGGTGTTCATGGCAGTCCGCCAAGCGGCCAGCAATCGGAATCCAGCTGCCGGCTACTTGGTTCTGGCTTCGTTCGTGGGGGTGGCCGGGGCCGGTCTGATCTTCGTTCGATATGAATTTGCGCTGGAACTCCAACTCCTGTCCTGTCTCGTTGCCGCGGCACGGCTGACGAGTAGACGAACCGGCGTGGCGGGAGACCTAGGCGTTGCCATCGGATTGCTCCTGGCTGCCGCGCTGTCGGTGTGGTCCCATGTCCAGGGATTACTGTTTCTGCCCCTCACCGCCTACCTCTTGGCTCGCCTAGCCGTGCGCCGGTTCGGGTCCGTGGGATTGCTGGCGGCCGCCGTTCCGTTCGTGCTGTTCGTTCCTCCGGCCATGAAGCTGCACCATTCGGTCTGCACTGAGCACCCCGAGATTGAGGCGTTCTGGCGGAGCCTGGCTTTTGATGGCTCCGACCTCGGCGCACGGAATTTGGCTGTGGCGCTGGCCAACACCGCACGCTCCTATGTTGGCAGCTTTGTCTATGCGCCACTTTTTCCAATCCGTTTTCTCCCTGGCGTCGATGCCCCGAGCGGCCCGATCACCGTGATGAACCTGCTCATCTCGGTGGTCGTCGTCCTCTTGGCGGGGCTTGTCCTTTACCTCCTGACGATGGCGTCCATTCGCTGCGGCAAGTCGATCCGGTTCCGCTCTAGGGACACCACGTTTCCCGAACGGTTCGAGAAGAATCAGCCGGTCGTCATCGCGGCACTGATCACGCTTCCCGTAGCAATTCTCTTTGTCTACGACGCACAGCACGCCTTCTATAGAAATTTCTACTTGAACCACTTGACGTCGGTCGCCGCTTGCCTGATTCTCGCGTCGGTCTCCGGTCCCCTCGCTCTCCGCTTCACCAAGGGCGCTAGCGTCCTCGTTGGAATCGTGGTCGGGGCCTCGTTGATATTCAACGCATTCCTGTTCGTACGGCCGTTGGCGAACGGGTATGAGGGCCCGTCGCTATCCGTCCTGCGCAGGTGGCCGCAAGTATCGCGCGACACCGCCGAACTGGCGCGGGTGTGCAAAATGGACCTAGGGCGGGGCCGTATCATCGTCGACGATCTCACCCAGGCGGGCGTTTACTCCAGGCCAATGACCATTCCGCTGACCTACCTTCATCTGCAGGCAAATCTTGTTGGCATCAGCGCCCACGACGCCGCTATCGAGATGAAGGCCAACTATGCGATCCTGCGCTGCCCCGACTTTGACGTCTTGGGTGTTGCGCCACAGGGTAGAACCGGGGACGTCTGCTGTTACACGTTCGGCTAGATCCGGGCGCCGCAGCCGCCATCCATCACACGCTAATCATCCAGAACTGCTAGACCGAATCCTGTGCGACCGTAGCCATCGCCTGAATAAATCAGAAAACGCTGTCCTTTATGGTCGAAGACGCAAGGGTACCCGACCGAATTAGCGTCCCACTCGCCAGGCGAGGCATCAATACCGTTGTCTTTACCGAGTTGCGTCCATATCACGCCGTCCTCCGACACCGCGTGATAAATGCTGTATTGTGCGCCACGCGCGCAATACCACATTCTGTACAACCCGGGATCGCGGACGACGCAGGGCCGGGCGGCAGCGATGTCATCACATCCGGCTGTATCAATAGCGACCAGTTCTTGTTTCTCCCAGTGGATGGCATCGATCGACTCCGCACTCTTAATCACGTGCGGAAGTCCGTCCATGTTTTTTGTCTTCTGTTCCCAACGCACATTCGAGCCATACCACATGCGATATTTGTCGTCATCCCGGATTACCCAGGGATACGAAATTGAGTACGGATCCCCCTCGTCCAGCGGAACAACCGGGAATGTGGACCAACGCTTGAACGGCCCGCCCGCTTGGCTAATGGCAAGGCCAATGGCATTTTTCCAGGGTACAGTGACGGCAAGATTCCAGCCCATGTAGTACAGGAATCGCGTATCGCCCACGGGCACAATCGAACCCATCGATACCCCGCAGTCATCAAACATCCCGAGAGCGCCCGGCCCCAAGACCGGTTCTGGCGATATCTCCAGAACCTTGCCTCCCGCAGCCAAGTCCACTACGACACTGCCGATACTGGACCGATTCTGATCATCGCGGGTGCTGAAATAGATCCGGAAAATATCGCCGTCGACCCACTCAGCAACAGGCTGCGACGCGTGAGTGCGCGCCCAGTCAAGTTCGCCTGACGGAACAAAGATTCTGCCGAGCTTTCGCCAGGGCATCAATGCTCATTCAGGCTGCTCATTACGCGACTGTACCATCTGCGCGGCCGGGCCCGTGCGCGCCGCATGCCGGGAAGCGAACCCAAATAGCGAGCATCGCATCAGCAGTGCATTTCAACTGCAATGGGACGACACGTAGCTAACGCCTTGCATTTGAGCTTCTTCCGAACCCATGTGATGGCGACATTCAGACCTTTTCGATGGACAAATAGTCTCATTTGTGCGGGCGGGTCTGCCAGACGGGAAATGGCGTCCGGGTTTAGAACTTGTAGCGCACCAGGGTGGTACCGATCATGCGGGACACCGCTGCGCTGGGAGCCACCAGGCGCGACGTCAGCCGGGTGACCAACGGGAGTTCGGCGACCTCGGGTGCTCGGGTGAGCAAGATTTCCTCGGCCAGCTCGAGACCTGCAACCCAGCGTTCGGGTTGGCGAGGGTCGTTAAACCCGGGGTTGACCACCCCGGCGCTGATCGCGGCGAGGCTAGCCAAATGCTTGGTCACCCAGATGGCTTGGGTGGTGTAGAGATTGAACGCAATCTCGCCGCTGGCAAAGTGGTTTGTGAGTCGACTCAGCAGCGCCGCAAAGTCATGCTGGCGCAGGAAGGCGACCAGGCCGTCGGCGATGATCACGGCTGGACGGTCGGCGGGTACCTCGTCAAGCCAGTTCGGATCGGTCAGGTCAACGCCGATGTTGTGCGCGCCGACCTGTGCCGGCAGTAGCCGGCGACGGAGGTCGACGATCTGTGGAAAGTCGACGTCATACCAGCCGACCGTGGATGGCGGGTTGATGCGCAGTACTCGGCTGTCCAAACCCGCACCCAGATCCAGCCCGATGGCGTCCGGGTGGCGCTCGATGAAGCGGCCGGCTACCTCGTCAAGTCGCTTGGCCCGCACCGCGATATCGAAGACCTTCGTCCTGGCGTCGATGAGCCTTGTTGTCAGCGACGGGAACTTGCCGAGATCGTAGCCAGTTTCGCCGAGGATCTCATCGGCGATCGTGTCCCCGAGGAATGGATGCGGCAAGCGGCTGTCGAGCGCTCTACCACCCAGCGTCAGAAATAGGCTCTCCTGCGCCGGCGAAAACGCGGGCATCGCGATGCTCATACCGGTTAGCCCTCCTGCTGCGGCGCACGCCTGGCCGCCCAGGCATCCTGGGCGGCCTTCGCCAGTGTGTCGTCGGTGTAGAGCCCGCGGGTGTAGAGCTCAAGGGCTGGCACCGCCATGCGCTGCAGCACCTCGGGACCGAAGTGCTCATGACCGAGTGCACGCGCCATGGGAGGTGCCATCGTCAATAGGCCAAGGACAACAAGGAGATTCAGCACCGCCAGTGCCCGTGGGTCCGAGGACGGGCGCATGCTGCCCTCGGCGGCACCTGCCCGGAAGATCGCCTCGGATTCCTCCACCATCGTGTCGACGAACGTGCCGGCGGCCGGCGCGTCGTCCTCGATTGCCCGAGCCATGTATTGCACCTGGAGCCGGTACTCCTCGGGGTTCGACAGGTAGACGCCGAGCAGATCCGCCATTGCGGTGGGACGCCCCGCGGTGCGGGCTCGCCCGACAAGGAGGTTCAGTACGTACTCGTCGCAGGCCGCCCGAAGCCCGTCTTTGCTGCCGAAATGGTGAAAGATCAACGCCTCGCTGACACCCGCCGATGTGGCGATGGCACGCAGATTCACCTTCTGGAAACCGTCGCGCGCGAAGCGAGCAACGGCCGCGTTGCGGATCCGTGCCTTGGCCGTCAGGTCGGCTGAGCACACACTCAGCATCCTAAGTCTGGACTCAGCGAGCGGCAAGCAGGAGTCGGCACCCACATCGCACGACGCCCCCAGGTAGCGAAGCCTCGTCCTACCAGTGGGTGGCTAGCTACTCCCTAGCCGAGGCCGGCGGGCGGAGCGCACTCGGCATAGATCACCAGAGCATCCTTTGAGCTTTGGGCCCGCTTGCGCTTCTGCAACCAATGCGCCGGCCGCAGCGCGGTCTCGTTGAGAAACATGCCCGTCCAGCCGGGAAAGTCGGTCTTCCACTCGACATCGCGGTTCCCGGATTGTTCGGTTCGTTCCTGCAACGAGAGCGCTTGCTTGTCGGCCTCTGCGCGGCGCACCAGTGCGTTCGACACCCCGAGCAGAAGATTGCTGAGTGGGTAGGTCAGACCGACAACGTGCATCGGCGACCATCCGTGCTGGCGCGCCGCATTGCTGAGGCTGTCGATCGTGTAGCGCCGGTAGTGCCCTGCTATCTCATCCTCGACTCCCCAATGCCGAGGCGAGCCCGGAACGAAGAAGACGGCCCGTCCGCCAGGCAGCAACTGCTGTGCGGCACGCTCGAAGTACTCGGTGACCAGCGGCTCGTCGAGATGCTCTAGCACCATTGAGGAAATCACGAGATCAACCGGGGCCAGCTCACCGGCACCCGCCAGCCAGTCGGAGTTGTGGACCGCAAAGCGACCAGAGTCTATGAAGTCTTGGTTGACACTCGAGGCACGCGCGAGCGCCTCCTCATTCAACTCATAGCCCACGCCCGACCAGCCGCGCGATAGCAACAGGTTTGAGACGTGGCCCGATCCGACACCAACCTCAACAAAGGAGCCCGGAGTCCAAGCCGCACTGCGCTCCTTCAGGTACAGATGTTGCAGAATCGTCCCCGGTGGGTAGACCACCCTATTTTTTGTTCGAACTGTGTCGCGCATGGGCCCTTTTGTTTGATAGGAGTTATTCGCGCATGGATAAAACCAAAAACGCTCCATTGGAAGATCCGCTCCATAGCGGCGGACGCGCCAATACTTTATCTTAGGTAGTCGCTCCTGTCACCGTATCGCAAAGCTTGGCTCCGTTGTTTCACCCAGTTGTTTCACCAGCGCCGGCGCGGGCCAATGATGCGGCCGTCACGGCACCGGAATATCTGGCAGCAACATCCCGCTGCGCATCCGGCGTTCAAGTGGGCGGCACCGGCATCCGCCAAATAAATTAACCCTGACCCTTCCGATACAAGCGCCGCCCCGGCGGCTGGTAATACTCGTCGAGACTGGTCACCACGCGGGTGTACCACCCGAGCAGTTGCTGGGTTCGCGCGGGCTGATCCAAGATCACCGTATCGCCCAACGCGCGGACGTAATCGATCTGCTGCTTGAAAAACGAGCGGCTGAATTGGTGATTGATCGCTAGGCGGTCTTTACCGGAGATGTTCTGTCCGGCCGCATGCCACAAAGTGGAGTCAAAAACGAGCATCGCGCCGGCGGGGCACTCGACTGCAACCGCGTTGCGGGTGAGGTAGCTGGCGTCCGGCTTCTCCGCACGCTGGTGTGTTCCTGGCACTACGAGCGTCGCCCCATTGTCCCGGGTGAAGGGATCGATAGCGAACATCACATTCACCGAGGCAACGTAGCCCGACAGCACCCGGGGAAAGTCCTGGTGAAATGCGTTCTGGAACACCTCGGGCGTGGCAACAGACGGGAACGACGGAAGGATGAAGCCGTTTTGCAGATGAAGGATCGCGGTGTCGGAGAGCACGCGATCCACAACATTTAGAACTTCGGGGATTTCGAGAAATGCAAAAAAATGCGGATCGTATTTCATCATGAGCCGGAGAACGCCGAGTTCACCGGCTATCGAGAGCCGCTCCTGGCCGATCTCGCTGAGAATTCGCTCCTGCACCAGGTACATACGATCGCGGGTTGTGGCGAGAAACCCCGCATCAAGCACATCTTCGACAACTGCGAAGCCTACGCAGTGCAGCGCGTCCTGCAGCTGGACCAGCCATGGACTGGCATCACACTCGACGGCTGTCATAGCCCTCGATCGCCCCGCGGCGAACGAACCGGATCCGCGCCGAAGCGTTCCCAGCTCGCCGGGGGCATGGCGCGGAAAGCGGCCTCAAGCGACGCCGGCCCCTGGGACGTGAAGTTCGGCCCGTAGATTCTTCGGATTATCGTGTACGGCCGCTGCTTGGTTTCGGTGAAAATCTTCGAAATATAGATTCCAATCAGCCCCAGGCAGAAAATCGTCAGCCCACCCAGCATCCAGATGGAGACAATCAATGACGGCCAACCACCGAGCAAGACCCGGAAGAAAAGCCGATCGACGATCAAGTATCCCGCGGCCAAGCTGGAAATCATGAAAATTACAGCACCGAGATAGAAAATGAAGACCAGGGGTTTGTTGCTAAATGATGTGACATTGTCGACCAACGCCTTGACCTTGTGCGCGAAGGTATATGTGGTTGTTCCCTTCGACGCCTTGTGCACAGACATCGGAATCTGATTGAAACCCGTAATCTGCCACAGGCCGGCGATCGAGAGTTCTCGCTCCTGGTGCTGGACCAGACAGCGCACATAATCGGCTCTCATCAACCGGACGGTGAGGACGTTTTCGTGCAGCGGTGGGTTGCACAGCATCGCGGACGCGCGATAGTGCATCTTGGGGCCAAAGTTCTTCCACCAGCTGCCAGGGCGCTGCGCCTGGCAACCAAATACCACGTCAGCGTCGGTCGCTATCAGCTTCTCGTAGAACTGTTCGAGGAGGGCGGGATCCTCCTCCAGATCTGAGTCGATCAGAAAAACGAGATCACCGGTGGCATGCGCCAAGCCGGTCATCATCGCCTTGTGATGACCGAAGTTTCGTGACAGCTGAATCACCCGCACGCTGGGATCTTTACCGAGCAACGAAACCGCCTGATCAAGCGATCCGTCCGGCGAGCCGTCATCGACGAAGATCATCTCGACGTCGCTCGTAATCTTGTCCGCCGCCGCGCGAACTCGCCGGTAGAACTCGAGCACATACGGCTCGGACATGTACAGGGTCGTTACGATCGAGAGACGCATTGCCAATCCAATCCACCGCTGCAGAGCATCTTTCCCGGGGATCATACCGAGGGCACACGGGCATGGCGGCGGTTTTGGACTCGTTGGATTCGCCGATCGAGAGCCCGATGATCACTTTGACCGGCCGCATTTGCCGGTCTCGATATCGAGCATTGGCGGATTACCCGAAAAATGCCCCCGCTGAAGATATTTCAGCTCCTCGCCGCCGGCGCAGGCAATCGAACACGCCACACATTGCATAATCGAAAAAGTGACCACACCCGGCAATCTCGCCAACTCTGCGCCGGAACTGCTTAGGCCATACCAAGCACTCCGCGGGCGGTGATCTCGATCTGACGATCAAGGGGTGCGCTAGCCAAATCCCACTTCTGGCACAGCCGCTGCCAATCCCGGCCGTCAGAATGGTATTGATCCGGATTGCGGGGATCGATCTCGTCGCGGCTGATCACCGCATCGGGGCGCACCACCGCGGCGACCCGCGCGGCAAGCTCGGCCATCTCCACCAGCTCGCCGCCGCTGTCGATGGTGACCGGGCCGATCCCGCCCTCGGCGATCGCCACCGCCAGCAGCTCTTCAGCTAGGGAATACCGACGGAACACCGGGCGGCGGGCGGTGATCCGGATCGCCCCCGAACTGGCTGCCCGGATCATCGACCCCAGCGCGTAGGCCTCCGGCTTCTGCACGTGAGCACCCGAGATACTCCAGGCCCGCACGACCACGGGCACCGTCCCGGCCTCGGCGGCGGCCTGTGCCAGGCGCTGCTCGGCCTCACGCTTGAGGTAGCCATACGGGTTGTCCTCGATCGGGTCCATCAGCGCGTCCCGCGGATAAACGGCCGCACCGCTGGAGACCGTGAGCGCGAGCCGGACGTCGGGTAGCTGTGTCGCGTAGACCAGGCGCTCGGTGAGGGCACGGTTGGCGCCAACATATTCGCCCAGCGGCATGCCTGCGACTCGGTCGCGCGTAAGAAACGCACAGTCCAGCACGACCGTGGGCGCAAAGGCGGCCACTTCCCGCTCGTCCCATACCCGGCAATCGATGTCGCGATCCCCGACCCGAATGGTCCGGGCCCGGCTGGCCAGGGCCAGCGTGGGCAGGCCCAGCGGGGCCAGCAGATCCAGTGCGGTGCGCCCGAACCAGCCCGATGCGCCGGTGACAAGCACTCGGTCCTCGCCAAGCGCCCGCGCCGCCAGTTCGCGCGCGCTCGCATTCACCAATGTCGTCACGGAGCAGGTCCACCCGTGGAGCAGTACAGGTGCGCACGGCCAGGAGCCTGCGGCCGCACGGGCCCGCATTCCTGCGTACTCCGATTCACTTCGACGGCAATGTCTTTCGGCTCTGCTGAGCATCAACACAGCGGCGCCGGCGCGCGAGCCACAGGGCCCCGAGCGCGGCCAGCGAGCCGGTGGTCCCGCGCAACACCGGACCCCGCATCGCCAACCCGTACCAGTGCAGATACGAGGGCAACCAGCCGACCAGGTCGAACTTGCTGGTGCCGGCGGTCCGGTCTTCCCAGCTGCTGGGCACCTCATCGACGCGAAAGCCCATCAAGTGCGCCTTCGTGGTGAGTTCCAAACCCACCTCAAACCCCTTGATGCTCTCCACTGGAACTTCATCGAGGAAACGCCGGCTGTATCCGCGGAAGTTGGTCGTCGCATCATGGGTGGGCACCCTGCCCACGTAATGCAGGCTGAGCCCGGCCGTCCTCGACATCAGCGTCTTCAACCGGGGCCCGCCGGTCTGCGAGCCGCCGGGCATGTACCGCGAACCGCTGACGATGTCGGCTCCCTCGTCGCGAATCTTGGCTGCCATCAATGGAATCACCGACGGCGGATCAGACAGGTCGGCCATGCTGGTCACGACGACGTCCCCACGGGCCGCCGCAAAGCCGGCGATCAGGGCATTGGCCACGCCCTTGCCGATGGAGTTGCGGACCAACCGCAGCGTCCCCGGCTTGTCGGGCATCGCCGCGAGCGCCGGTAACGTCGTGTCCTCGTCGAAGTCGTAGCAGACGAGTAATTCGTGGGGCACGTCCGACAACGCCTCGGTCAATCTGCGGACGCAGACTTGAATGTTCTCGCCCTCGTTGTAGACCGGGATCACCACGCTGATCAGGCGCTCGTCGTCGAGGTCGGTTCGTTCTTTGCGGGCGCGAATCACGAACTGCTTGCCGAAAATCGGCCACGCCGCCCGGGAACGCAGGTACTGCCGCACCAAGATTGGCGCCTGCGGCCAGGGCGACCTCGTCGTATAGGGCAAGAACCGGTCGTAGTCGTCGACGATCCTCAGATGCTGGGATTCGAGCACCTCAATGAGCGAACGGTCGCTGATCGGCACCGTGTGGTCCCAGAAATCCCAATAGTCGCCACCGAGAAAGCGAATATTGGGCCCCATCGCTATGAGGTGCCCCCCGGGCTTGAGCACGCGGTGTGCCTCAGCGATGGTGCGCTCCACCTCGGCCTTGCTCTGCAGGTGCTCGAGCAGGTTGCTGGTGAAAACCACATCCACCGACTCGTCGGCCAAGAAGCTGAGATCATCGGCCCGCCCGCCGTGGAACTCGATGCCGGGCTCGAGCATGTCGGCGCTGTCGGGATTCAGATCGACACCGATCCGACGTGCGGCGCAGACATGATTGAGGAACTCGCCGTAACCACAGCCGAGATCGAGCACCGTGTCGCTGCGCCTGACCCACGCTTGAAAGAAATCGCGAACTAGTACGGCCCAAATGGCGGCACGCGATTCGCGGGCGTGGCCAAAGCGATTGCGATAGAGCTGCTGCAGGTCGGGTTCACCTGCGATGCGCATGGCGTCCTCGTGGGTAGCACCAATACACGTCAGATCGTCCCGGCCTCAACCGCGTTCACGATCCACGGGATGACTTCGTCGAGCATGGCGTCAAGCGTAGTCGTCGCCTCGAAGCCGAGTACCTGGGTCGCTTTGTGAACGTCGGGAGAGCGCAGCTGCACGTCGTGCTCGAATGGCGGATCACTTTCGTAACGGAAGGGAGTGTCAGGGCGCATCTTGCGCCAGATCACTTCTGCCAGTTCCAGCACGGTGGTGGCTTCCGGGGTCGACAGGTTGAAGTCGCCGTTGAGCGCCGCGGGGTGCTCCATGCAGGTGCGAATCCCCCGGGCCAGGTCCCCACCGTAGGTGTAGTGCCGTACCTGGCTACCGTCCCCCAGGATGTGCAGCGGGTCTTGGCCCTTGACGACCTTCTGGACCAGGTCTGGCACGACGTGGCTCATCGCGAGTTTGACATTTCCGCTTGGGATTTCACGGCCACCAAGCGCGCGTTGTTCACCGGTTCCGACACAGTTGAAGGGCCGAATGATGGTGTACGGCAGCCCGTACTGCTCGTAGGCACCATGGGCGAAGTACTCGCAGGCAAGCTTCTGGAAGCCGTAAGTGCTTGTTGGAGGCGGGCATTCGGTGATGTGCTTTTCCGGCGTCGGGAAGATGCTGGCGTTCTCGAACACCATGGAAGAACTGATCACGTTGATCTTCTTCAGCCAACCCTTGCGGTATGCATAGATGGCTGTGTCAAAGTGGGCAGCCGCAATTCGCTCGTTCTCGGCCAGCAAGTCGTAGGCGTACTCGTGAAAATAGGTGATGCCACCGATGCGGGCAGCGCTGGCCACCATCTGCTCGCAACCCTCGACCAGCTCAAACATCAGGTCAACGTCTTTGACGTCGCCCTCGACGAAGTGGTAGTTGGGGTGGTCGTCGTAGCTCTTCGTTACCTTGCCGTACTTGGAATAGTTGTCGATGCCGACCACTTCGTGCCCAGCCTGCAACAGCTCTTGTACGACGTACCCGTTGATGAATCCTGCGCTGCCGGTTACCAGTACCTTCACCGGGCCGCCGCCGTCCCCAGCTCCGCCAGGTTCGCCCCGTTGCACGGGTCAACGTCGAGCTCGGTGACGTCCAGACACCCCCAGACGTCCTCAACCACTTTGCCGCGCGGGACCCGAAGGCCCCGATAGGCGGAGTGGGGCACGCCTACAACAATGACGTCGGACCGGTCCACCACGGTCTGCAGCGGGTGGTAATCCTTGCCCTCGAGGAATGGGTCGTGCAAGATCACTTCCTTTGCTTCCAGCATCAGCAGGTGCCTGAGTTTAAAGCTGAGCGAGTCGCGCGTGTCGTCGCAGTCGGCCTTGAACGTCATACCGAGTATGCCAACCGTCTTGTCACGCAGATTAACCCGGCGCTTGAGCATGTTGACGATGAACTGCGGCTGGCCTTCGTTGATCAGCATGGCCGAATGCCCGAGCATGAAGTTGTTGTTGCTGAACGCGGCGAGCTGCATGGTGTCCTTGAGCAAGCACGGGCCGGCCGCAAGTCCGGCCCTCGGCAGGCTGTCGACGCGGCTGTTCTTGTAGGTCGCGGCATGGTGAACTCGGTCGAAATCGAGCCCCGCCTCGCGACTGAGCAGGTAAAACTGGTTGGCGACCGCGAACTGGATGTAGCGGTAGCTGTTGCAGAAGAGCTTGGCCAGCTCAGCTTCTTGCGGCTCGACCTCGATGATCTCACTGGCTATCCCGGAGAAGAGCTCGCGGACCACCCGAAGTCCCTCGGCGTCGAATCCGCTGATGATCTGCGGGATGATCCGCAATTCCCGGATCGAATGTCCTTGGGCGATGCGCTCCGGACAGAAGGTGACGTGAACGCCAATCCCACGTTCGGAGAACATGTCGTGGACCCGCTGGCTCAGTCCCGGGTAGACGGTGCTTCGCAGGATCAGGGTCTGCCCATCGTGGAAGTACGGGCTGATCTCATCGATCACCCGAAAGAACGTGTGCGCCTGGGGCGTTAGGTATTCGTCGACCGGAGTCCCCACCACACAGATCACGATGTCGGAGTTGCGGACCACCTGCGAGTCGGTGCTACCGCTGATCCGCCCGGTTGGCAGCAGCCGCTTGAGGAGATCCTCGGCTCCGGTCTCGATGAAGGGCATCCGCCCGGCCATGATGGTTTCCAAGGCTTCGGCGTTGGTGTCGAGGATGTCAACGTTGTACCCCTCGTCGGCAAGCACCAGCGCCAGCGGAAGCCCGACGTGGCCGGCGCCCCCGACAATACAGATCCGTTCGGACGGTTGAGTTGTCACGCGAACCGCCGCCTCCCCTTCATGCTCTCGGCCTCGTTAAGGGGTTGGACCATAACAAGGGCCGGTCGTTTGTCTATCTAGGTCTATATGGATGGTGTTGGAGCCTACGAGATCACCGCCAGAGCCTGCGGCATTTCTCGCGAACCAACAAGGCCGGTCCTCCCCGCGGCTCCGTTGACGGCGGCAGCCTTTCGCTACAGCATTTCACGTGCGCCGCGAGCTTGTCTTTTGAATGGTGAAGATCCGGATTCCGGCCGCGCCGGCCCGCCCGGATTCTCGAGTTCTGGCCCGTGCCTACTTGGTTGCAGGTAACTTGGCTGACCATGGGGCCGGCGGGGGGCTGGATCATGCACACCAGCAGCGAAGCAGCGCGCAGAAAGCTGCGTTATGGCGCGGTAGCGCTGGTGTTTCTGCCCATCGGACAGGGCCTCATCCAGGTGCTGGGCCCGTGGCTGCACAACTACACCATCGCCTCGCTGCTGGCCGCGGGCGTGGCCACCATTCCCAACTTCTTCGCCAACAAGCACTTCGTTTGGCGGGCAACGTCGGGGGGCGATCTGCACAAGCAGGTGCTGTTGTTCTGGACGATGGTGATGCTTGCCGTCGTTCTGGCCACCAGCTTCACCTACCTCGTCGACCGCGCGATGGCCGCTGAGCCAACGCCGGTGCACGGCCTCGCCGTATTCTTCGCCCAGGTGCTTGGCTTCGGTGTCGTATGGGTCGGCCGCTTCTTACTCCTGGACAGGTGGCTCTTCAGGCTCGACCAACACACGGCCGGACACACCCACCTGGTCTTCAGCGAGATGCGGGCCTGATCCGGGATAACTTGCACGCATGCTTTCAACGCAGTCGGAGCGCGCCAGCTCCTGGTTTTCGGAGACGACATGGGGCTCCGCACGCTGGCAGCGTTGCCTGGCCGCACTTGTTGCCGTGGTCTTTTTCTGGCCTCAGGTACCCGTCGAAGCACCAACCGGGGTAGACCCGTCCTGGCAGGCCGCGGTGGCGCTGGGCCAAATCCGCCACCTCGCGTGGGGACCCCAAATCGTCTTCACCTACGGACCGCTGGCCTTTCTGCAGGACAGTTCCTACTACTCACCGCTTCAGGCCGTGCTGTCGACGATCTATCAGGTAATCGTCGTGGCAGCGCTGTTCCTGGGTATCGCCGCGGCGCTGCGCCAACGACACCCACCGATGACATCGCTCGCATTGGCGTTCGTGACCACCGGCGTCACCGCCATCGCGATGGGGACCATGTACCCCGAAATGGTCGTGCTGGCGGCCTTGGCGTGGGCCAGTGTTCCCCTGTTGCGGTCCGACCCGCAACGGTCGACGGTCTTCATCACCGCCACCGCGCTCGGCGTGGTGGCGGGATTTGAGCTGCTGGTCAAGTTCAACACCGGCCCGGTGGTCTTGGCCATCGCCCTGGGCATGTCGCTGCTGCTGGATTGGAAAGCACTGTGGCGGCACTGCGCTACCGTCGCCGCGTTCGCCGCCACCGTTCCGGTCTGCTGGCTGCTCATGGGGCAACCACTGGGCAACCTGCCAACGTGGCTGCGGCTCAGCTCGGAGATCGTGTCCGGGTACATCGATGCGCAATCAGTGCCGATCCCCTTGGATGCCGGCGGCGCCGTCACCTTGACCCTGGTCTGGTTCGTTGCGCTTTTCGTCATGTTCTTTCGCGGCAGCCCGCAGATCCCACGCAAGTATGTGGTGCTGGTCGGGGTGACAACCGTGCTTGTCGCCAAGAGTGCGTTCGGACGCTACGACACGATTCACTTCGCCGCTCTGCTCGGACTGATGGTCGTTGCGATGGCGGTGGGGGGTGTGTTCGAAATACTTCCTCGGGCAGCCAAGTTCGTCGTCGTCGCCGTCGTCGTGATCTTTGTTGCCGGCGTGGTGGCGATCGAACTGCGCCCCCTCGGGGTGATACAGGCACCAGTGCGCGCACTCGACCGATTGGCAACCGTCGCCGTACCAGGTCACGCCCGCAGCCATATCGAGGAGGCCAAGGCACGCCAGCGTCGGCTCTATGACATTCCCAGCCGCTTCGTCAAGACGATCGGGCCGGATCCGGTTCACATCGACCCGGATGAAACCTCAGCCGTGTGGGCCTACGACTTCGCCTGGCACCCGGCGCCGATATTCCAGACCTACTCGGTCTACACACCGGCGCTGGACAAGCTAAACCGCGACACGCTCGCGGCCGGGCCGCAGTTCGTCCTGTCGCTGCGATCGGCGACCTCGCCCGCCACCGGTATCAACGGACGGCTCGGCGTGCAGGAGAACCCGCTGTATTCGCGCGCACTGCTGTGCGATTTCCGCCGCAGCGCGGTGGAAGACCATTGGGCGCTGTTCACCCATACCCAGCCCCGGTGCGGACCGCTCACCCCGATCTCAGAAGTCGTTGTCCACGACGGCAAGCCCGTCACGGTGCCCAAACCAAGCGGACCCGACGTGGCCGTCCTGGTCGGCGTTGATCTGGAGCCAACCTTCATCGACCGGCTTTTCATGGGATCGCTCGTTCCCCTGACCTCTTTCACGGTGAACCTGGACGGCGTCGGCTATCGCCTCATCGCCGGCAACGCCGCGGAGCCGTTTCTGATCAAGACGCCCGATTCCGTCAGCGCCACCAATCTCGAGATCGACTCCCGCACAATCGGTGTTGACCGGAGCCGGTCGCTGGGCCAGGGCAAGCCCACGGCGCGGCTGCGCTTTTACGAGATGCACGTCAGCCCCTGACGCTGGACGCGCTTGGTCATTTGCACCGAGCCAGCTGCGTGTCGGGCCTCATCCGGCGCCGACCACCGGCGCAAGATGATTCTTCGGACCCTCTTGGGACGTCAACACTCAAAGATAAGGGGACGAAATGAGCGATCACACCTACCGGGTAATCGAGATCGTCGGAAGCTCGGCCGACGGAGTCGACGCGGCAATCCGCAACGGTTTGACCCGGGCCGCCCAGACCATGCGCGCCCTGGACTGGTTCGAAGTCGAATCAGTGCGCGGCCATCTGGTTGACGGCGCCGTCGGCCACTTTCAGGTGACCATGAAGGTGGGCTTCCGGCTCGAAGATTCTTAGCGCTAGAACGCCCCTGGGCTCAGCCCGCGACGGCTCCCGGCTCCGAGTACGGCGCCCCGATGCCCGTGACCGGCTGGTAGCCACGCTCGCGGGCCTTGGCGGCCGCCTGCCGGATCAGGGCATAGATGGCGACGAAACCGGCGTGGTCGGTGGCCACCAGCGGAGTCAACAGCCGATTGTGCACCAGCGCGAACGCCACGCCGGTCTCCGGATCTGTCCATCCGACGGACCCGCCCATCCCGACGTGACCGAACCCCGGCATCACGTTGCCGATGGGCAGACTGTGGTAGCCCAGGTGAAAAGCCATCGGCATGAAGAGATTGCGATCCGGCTGCAGCCGCCGCTCGCCGGTCAGCCCCGCCACCAGCTCCCGCGACAGGAACTGGGTGCCGTCAATCTCGCCGCCGTTGGCGATCGCGCCGTACATCCGCGCCAGCGCGCGGGCGGTGACGACTCCGTTGGCGGCCGGAATCTCGGCGTCCAGCATGGGGGTTTCGCCCTGAACCGTCGCGATGACGCCCGGAAAGTACATCGAACGGAATCCGCTGGAGAACTGGTTGGCGATCTTGTGCGCCGCAAAGGTGACCAGCGGGTTGGCGGCGATGTCCTGCGGCATGATGATCTGGGCGACCTGCGTGGGCGAGCCCGCCGGCGGCCGGCCCAGATGAAAACCGTCGGTGTCCAGTGGCTCGGCGAGCTCCTCGCGGAACAGGACGCGCATGTCCTTGCCGGTCACGGCCCTGGCCAGGCCGGACATCAACCAACCGAAGGTAAGCGCGTGATAGGCCGGTTTGCCGAGCAGCCTTCCCGGAGCCGCCGCCGCCAGCCGCTCCTCCATCACGACGTGATCCAGCAGGTCTTCCTGGCTGGCACCGCGCAGTCCCGACAAGCCCGCCGCGTGCCGCATCACCTCGCGGACGGTGAGCTTCTCCTTGCCGTTGGCCGCGAACTCCGGCCAGTACTGCGCGACCGGCGCCTCGTAATCGATCAGCCCCCGATCGGCAAGCCGGTGGATCACGGTGGCGGCCATGCCCTTGGTGGCCGAGAACACCATCGGGGCCGAGTCCGCTGACCATGGGACCTCGCCCTTGCGGTCCGCCCACCCTTTCCACACGTCCACGACGGGCTGGCCGTCCAGGTAGACCGCCAACGCTCCCCCACCAAACCGGCGAGCGGGAAACATGCTGGAGAACATTCGAACGACGCACGCAAATTGAGAGTCCGCAGCGCCGGATACACGATGGCCTGCGTCAGGGTCACCGTCGGAAGAAACCGCGCGGCGATTGACTCCGATGTCTATCGTCACATCTTGAATTTACTTGGATTTCATAGAGCCCAGTGTCAAACCCGGAATTAATTTACCATTCCGTTAGGCCTGCGCGGTATCCAAAATTTGCTGGGCGGCCAGAGCGGGAGTCAGCTCCCCCGCCCGAACCCGGCGCTCGACGTCGGCTCGGATCTTGCGCACGTCCGGGTTGGACAGCACTCGGTCCAGCACCGCATCTCGCACCATCTGCCATGTCCAGTCCACTTGCTGTTCGCGTCGGCGCGCTTCGAACTCACCGGCCTCGGTGAGCACTTGGTGATGGCGCTCGACAGCTTCCCACAGCTGTGTCAGACCGGTTCCTTCCACCGCGCTCATCGTGAGAACCGGTGGCCGCCAGATTGTTTCGCGTGGGTAGATCAGCCTGATAGCGCCGGACAGCTCCCTGGCGGCCAACCGCGCATCGCGCAGATGTTCCCCATCGGCCTTGTTCACGACCACGATGTCGGCCAGCTCCAGCACACCTTTCTTGATGCCCTGTAGTTGGTCGCCGGTGCGCGCCAAAGTCAGCAAGACGAAGGTGTCGACCATGTTTGCGACGGCCACTTCGGACTGGCCGACGCCGACCGTTTCGATCAGAACCACGTCGAAGCCGGCGGCTTCCAAGAGCACCACCGATTCCCGCGTCGCCTTTGCTACGCCGCCCAGAGTTCCCGACGTCGGAGAGGGCCGGACGTAGGCATCCGGGTGCATTGCCAACCGCGCCATCCGCGTCTTGTCGCCCAGAATCGATCCGCCGGTACGCGTCGACGAGGGGTCCACCGCCAGCACGGCCACCTTGTGGCCCTGCTCGATGAGGTACATGCCCAGGGCCTCGATCGTGGTGGACTTCCCCACTCCCGGGACGCCGGTAATACCCACCCGATGGGCCTTCCCGGATTCGGGGAGCAGTGCCAGCAACAGCTCTTGGGCCTGCCGCCGATGGTCGGCGCGGGTGGACTCCAGCAGCGTGATCGCCCGTGGCAGCGCGGCACGGTCGCCATTGCGCACGGCGGCGGCCAGTTGCTCGACCTTGGCGTCGTCCGGGGAGGTCACCGGCCCCACCTCATCGGACACGCCCTGGTGCAGATGCGCGGCGGAATGCGCGATGGCGTCACACTCACGCGAGTAGTTTTACCGGCCACTAGTCCAGCGGGTATCCCAGCCGCTCGGCCAGCTTGTGCAACAGGCCGATGGCGGCGTCGGCGATCACGGTGCCGGGCGGATAGATGGCCGTGGCCCCGGCGGCGTACAACTCGTCGAAGTCGCCCGGCGGGATGACACCACCGACCACGACCATGATGTCCGGCCGTCCCACCTTGGCCAGCGCGTCCCGCAACGCCGGCACCAACGTCAGGTGGCCAGCGGCCAGCGACGACACGCCCACGACGTGCACGTCGTTGTCGGCGGCCTCGCGGGCCACCTCCTCGGGCGTGGAGAACAGTGAGCCGACGTCCACGTCGAACCCGATGTCGGCAAACGCCGTCGCGATCACCTTCTGGCCACGGTCGTGGCCGTCCTGGCCCATTTTGGCGACCAGGATGCGGGGGCGACGGCCGTCCGCCTCGGCGAACTTCTCGACAAGCTCGGTCGCTTTGGAAAGCGGGGTGATGTTGCCGCCTCCTTGAACTTCGTCCCGGTAGACGCCGGCGATGGTGCGGATCTCCGCCTGATGGCGGCCATACACCTGTTCCAGCGCATCGGAGATCTCTCCGACGGTGGCCTTGGCGCGGGCCGCGTCGATGGCCAGCGCCAGCAGATTATTACCCAACCCGTCATCGCCGGCCCGACCGTGGGCGGCGGCGGCGCGGGTGAGCTCGGCCAGGGCGGCATCGACCGCCGCCTGGTCGCGGCCGGCCCGCAGTTCTTGCAGTTTGGCCAGCTGCTCGGCACGTACCCGGCTGTTTTCGACCTTGAGTACCTCGATCTGCTGGTCCTCGTCGACTTGGTACTTGTTCACCCCGATGACCGGCTGCTGGCCGGAGTCGATGCGCGCTTGGGTGCGCGCGGCCGCCTCTTCGATGCGCAGCTTGGGAATCCCCTCGCTGATGGCCGCCGCCATGCCGCCGAGTTCGGCAACCTCGTTGATGTGAGCACGTGCCCGCTGCGCAAGCTGGTGCGTCAGCCACTCCACGTAATACGAGCCCGCCCAGGGGTCAATCGGGCGCGTGGTACCCGACTCCTGCTGCAGCAGCAGCTGAGTGTTGCGCGCGATGCGTGCGGAGAAGTCGGTGGGCAGCGCCAGCGCCTCGTCAAGTGCATTGGTGTGCAACGACTGGGTGTGCCCCTGGGTGGCGGCCATCGCCTCGATACAGGTGCGGGCGACGTTGTTGAAGACGTCCTGCGCCGTCAGCGACCAGCCTGAAGTCTGCGAATGGGTACGCAGCGACAGCGATTTGGAGTTCTTCGGCTCGAACTTCGCCACCAGCTCACTCCACAACAACCGGCCGGCACGCAGTTTGGCGACCTCCATGAAGAAGTTCATCCCGATGCCCCAGAAGAAGGACAGCCGGGGCGCGAACTTATCGATGTCCAGGCCCGCATCCAGGCCCGCTTTGATGTAGTCGACACCGTCGGCAAGGGTATATGCCAGCTCCAAATCCGCTGTGGCTCCGGCTTCTTGGATGTGATATCCGGAGATCGAGATGGAGTTGAACTTGGGCATTTTCACGCTGGTGTAGGCGAAGATGTCGGAGATGATCCGCATGGACGGCTTGGGCGGATAGATGTAGGTGTTGCGCACCATGAACTCTTTGAGGATGTCGTTTTGGATGGTGCCGGCCAGTTTCTCCGGCGGCACGCCCTGTTCCTCGGCCGCGACCACGTACAACGCCAAGATCGGCAGCACGGCGCCGTTCATGGTCATCGACACCGAGACCGACGATAGGTCGATACCGTCGAATAACTGCCTCATGTCGAGAATGGAATCGATTGCTACGCCCGCCATTCCAACGTCGCCCTGAACACGGGGGTGATCGGAGTCGTAGCCGCGGTGGGTCGCCAGATCAAAGGCGACGGACAGCCCCTTCTGGCCAGCGGCCAGATTGCGACGGTAGAACGCATTGGAGTCGGCAGCGGTGGAGAAGCCGGCGTACTGGCGAATGGTCCATGGCTGGTTGACGTACATCGTCGGATACGGGCCCCGCACATAGGGCGGCTCCCCAGGAAAGCTGTTCACCGGATAGCCGTCGGCCTGCGCTGCCCTGCGGTCGGCACCGATGTAAACGGGTTTGACCTCAATACCTTCCGGCGTCTGCCATCGAAGTTGATCGGTTGCGTACCCGTGCGCAGCAGCGGTCGCTGCGACTTGTTTCTCCACCGACGCTTCGGTGGCCGACGCCACAGCGCGCTCGCCATGAAGTGGTACGTCAGCGAAACTGCCGATGGCCGATGCAGTGGTAGTCATCGTGGCTACGCTCCCAACCGCGTGAGCAGATCGGACAGGGCTTGCACCGCATTGATTTTCGCGGTCAAGAATTCGTCAGGCCGACTCGCGACGTCAACCGCCTCGTCCAGTGCGCCCGGCGGTCCGGCCAGGTAGACCCGGGAGATGCCGGCCGATCTTGCCGCCTCGACCACGGCGGGCGCCTCGTCCCGATAACGGCGGTCGGTGCCGCAGATGACCGCGACCGTCGGCGAACCCGCCTCAGCTACCGCCGTTGCGACGCCTTGCGCGTCGACGGTTCCCGGATTGAGCGCCTCGACGCCACCCGAGGCCAAGAGATTCGATGCGAAAGTCGCCCGAATGTTGTGTTCAGCCAGCGGACCCAGTGGCAGCAACAGCGCCCGCGGTCGCGCCCCGGTGTCGGACAAGTAGGCATCCGATCGATCGCGCAATGTCTCGAATTCGGCGCCGTAGCGCAACAGCTTTCCGCAGCCGTCGGGCGAGAAACCGCGATCCGGTTGCGGCAGAGCAGGTTCGTCGAGGTTGGGAAATTCGTTGACCCCGGTGATCGCAATCCGCCGATGCGCGATGTCGTCGGCGCGGCGTGCGGCGAGCTCGGCGATCTGCCCGGCGACGTAGTCATGGGCGTTGGCAAATCCGCCACGCGCCTCGATGGCCTGGAAATGCTGCCAGGCGTGTTGGGCCAGTTCTTCGGTGAGGTCCTCGACGAACCACGACCCACCGGCCGGGTCCAACACGCGCCCCACGTGGGACTCCTCCAACAGCAACAGTTGGGTATTGCGGGCGATCCGGCGCGCAAAGCTGGTGGCCGTACCCGGAAAGCCACCCGCAATCGCGACATCGAAGGGATGAACCAGCACGGTGTCCGCACCGCCGACACCCGCGCCGAAGGCGGCCAGCGTGCAACGCAGCATGTTCACCCACGGGTCGCGTTGGGTCATCATCGGCAGCGAAGTCTCCGCGTGCAACGTCGCCGCCCCGCCATCCGGGTCACCGGCGACCTCGGCGACCCGGGCCCACAACCGGCGCGCGGCTCGCATCTTGGCCAGTGTCATGAACTGGTCGTCATCGGCGGCCAGCCGGAGGCCGATCTGTGCCAGCGCGTCGCCGATCGAGAGACCGGATTCGGTGAGCAGCCGGAGATAGGCCACCGCCGCGCCAATGGTGGCCGCGAGTTCCCAGGCCGCAGTCGCGCCCAGATTGTGAAACGCCGGCCCGTCGACCGTGATCGTGCGCACGCCTCGATCACCGGCCACCCGTCCCGCGATCGCGAGTACATCGTCAATCGAGGGGGCGGGACGCCCGCTCAGCGTCGCGGTCAACGGATCGGCGCCCAGATCGATCGACATCGTCGCGCGCTGGTCGGTATCCAGCCCAGCCGCCAACCGCAGCATCGCCTCGCTGGCCGCCCGGTACTGGGCACCGGCATCCACAATCACCGGCGCCAGGTTCAGATACACACCCGCGAGCAGCCCTTCGAGCTGGTCAGGCGCCACGCCGTGGTCCCCCACCCGGACCAGCAGCGCGCTGACACCGTCACCCAACATGCCCAGCAGCGCCTGGTTGGTGTCCACCACGGACGCATCCGGCTGCGGTACCGCCTCGACGACCTTCCAGCCCGAGTTGACGTCGCGCAACGCGTCGCCGCCCCGGACGTAGGGCCACTCGCCCGGCAGCGGTGGTTCCGGCAACTCGTCGAAGGCACTGTAGAGCGCCCGGATGGCGATTCCGTCGTAGGTGGGAGTGTTCAGCAGCCGTTCGGGTTGATCGCCGAACCCGGCAGAATCCGGCCGCGCGGTCTTGGAAAGAACACCGGCGACCGCACTGCGCCAACGCTCGCGAACCTGTTCTAGCTCGGCGAGCTCGGGTACATCAATGGACACCGACTGCTCCTATTTACGCAGCAATTGACAACTTTGTTTCCGGTTGCTCTTGGCCTGCCACTAAACTAATAAGGCTAGTTGATTGGAGCCGGGGGCTAGGTGACCAGGTGCAGCCTTACCGCTCACAGTGTGACCAGAAACGCCAGCCGGGAGAAACGATATATTCACCTTCGCCCCGTACTCTGGGTGATTGTGACAGCCTCTGTCCTGTGCAAAACCACCGATACGGTGCGCGGCATCGCTCTCGCGCTCCGGACGGCCGCACGGCAGATGTCACGACTGCGCAAGGTCAGCACCGTGGCAGGAATCACACTACTGGTGGCGGTGGCATTGCTGGTTCCGCTGCCTACCGCGGTGCAGATGCGGGACTGGGCATCATCGGTGGGGCCATGGTTACCCCTGGTGTTTCTGCTGGTCCACATCGTCGTCACGGTGCCACCCTTTCCCCGTACCGCATTCACCGTTGCCGGCGGCCTGCTGTTCGGACCGGTCTTGGGCATCGTGATTGCGGTGACGGCCAGTACGGCGAGCGCGGTGATTGCGCTGCTGCTGGTGCGCGCGGCCGGGTGGCGGCTGAACCGGCTGGTGCCGCACGGTGCGGTCGACCGGCTCGATGAGCGTCTGCGGGAACGGGGCTGGCTGGCGATCTTGTCGCTGCGGCTGATCCCCGCCGTGCCGTTTGCGGCGCTCAACTATGGCGCCGGCGCATCGGCGGTGCGGGTGGTCCCCTACACGCTGTCCACGCTGGCGGGCTTGCTCCCCGGCACCGTCGCGGTGGTGATTCTGGGCAGTGCGCTCGCCGGTGACGGCAGCCCATTGCTGGTTCTGGTGTCGGTATGCACGGCGGCCCTGGGCATGAGCGGGCTGGTCTTCGAGGTCCGCCAATATCGACGGCACCATCGCCACCAGGCGCCATCGGACCACGGACCCGTTCTCGAGCCGGCTTGCGAGCCGCTGGGCGTCTGACCGTCAGCTGCCGGTCGTAGACCGGTATTGAATCTCAAACCGTTTTGCCTGAAAGATCTACCCAATGGTCGGCGTCAGTGCCCACGCGCTCGCGAATCTGGGCTCGCCGTCGTCCCTGGCTCGCACCGCGTTGTTGTTGGCCGGAGCGCTGCTGTGTCTGTCGGTGGCAGCTTGGCCGGTGCTGAGCCAGCGCCGCAGGCAGCACCCCGAGACACAAGAGCAGATGTTCGCCGGCACGAATGTGCCCTACTCCGCGCCACCGCAGCGGCGGCGGTCCGACGGTGGGCGACTGACGATTGCCGCGCTGATCTGCGCGGCCGGATTCGTCGCGGCTATCTGGCTGCCAAGCAAGAGCACGATGGCGCGACCACTGGTTGCCCTGCCAGGCGCCAGTGCCATTGCCCCGGGCACCGGCATCGCCGTCACCTACGCCGACGGGTCAGGGGGAATGGGCTGCACCGCTGGGTTCTTGGTACGCACCAACGCCGGCCGGACCGGGATACTCACCGCCGGCCACTGCAATAAGGAAGGCGAAGCGAGCAAGGTCAGCATCAACTACTCCACGGGCGGCGGATACGTGAACATCGGTACCTTCAGCCAGTCGGTCAGCGAGGGCCTCAGCGGGGAAGCCCACGACATCGGACTGATCACGCTGGATTCCGGAAAGATCCCGCAGTCCCCGGCGATCAAGGCGGCTGTTCCGGTCACCGGCATAGCCACCGATCTGAAGGTGGGGCAACTGCTCTGCAAGTTCGGGATGAAGACGGGCCGAGCGGAATGTGGGCAAGTCACCGACATCAGTGCGAGCAAGGTGGCTTTTCTGGCGGCCAGCGAATGCGGCGATTCCGGGGGCCCCGTCTACCGCCTGGACGACGATGGCACCGCGGTGGCGGTCGGCATTCTCATTCGGGCCGGCCATGCCAACGACCCACATCCCGGATGCTCGACACCGGCCACATTCTCAATCGCCGAGCTGGTGCGCCCCTGGCTGGACCGGTGGAGCCTGACCGCCATCACCGAATCGGGTTCCCCCTGAGCGTTCACTCAACGCCACCGGCCACCGCCAGCGGCAAGGTGAGCCGGAATCGTGCACCGCCCTGGTGCGGTAGACAAACCAGCTCGCCCCCGTGGGCCCGGGCCAGCGCCCGCGCGATCGGCAAACCCAGGCCCGCACCACCATGGTCGCGGGTGCGTGCGGCATCGAGGCGCACCAAGCGCTCGAAGATTCGGTTGCGCTCGTTGTCGGGGATGCCCGGGCCGGTGTCGGTGACGGTCACCGTGGCCACTCCTTGGCCGGCCCGCAGATCGATGGCGATGGCTCCCCCGGCCGGGGTGTACCTGCGCGCGTTGTCGAGCAAGTTGGACAGGATCTGCGCCACCCGAGTCGGGTCGGCCGCAACGGTAAGCGTGCCAAGCCCGGACCGGGTCACGGTGATCTGCGGCGCCAGCATCGTGGTTCGCTGGCTTTCGGCGTCGACGATCTCGGCCAGGTCGGTGTCGTGGCGGTCCAGCGGCAGCCCCGCGTCGATACGGCTCAGATCCAGCATGTCGGCGACGAGCCGTCCCGCGCGACGCGCATCAGAGAGCAGCAGACTGGCGCGGCGGTACTGGCCGCGCGCTGCGGGATCTTCCTGCTGCTGCCCGGCGCTGCTGGCGAGTTGTTCGGCGGCGACCTGCATCCCCGCGATCGGAGTGCGCAGTTCGTGGGCGGCGTCGACGAGAAACTGCCGCGTCGCGTTCTCGGCGCGCTGCGCGGCCGTAGCGGCCTGCTGGGCACGCAGCTCTGAGTCTTCCAGCGCATCCAGCATTCCGTCGAAAGCGCTCGCGGCCCGGCCGAGTTCGGTATCGGCGCGGCTGGGGCGCAGCCGGCGACCGCGATCTCCGGTGGTGATGTCCTTGGCCAACGCCGCGAGCCGATCCAGCGGCGCCAATGCCGCCCGGCTGACCAGTACCAGTAGCAGTGCCGCCACTACCAGGGTCACCAGCCCGGCACCGATCATCAGCTGGCGCAGCTGGCGAGTCACTTGAGTGGTCTGCGTGGTGTCGGCGACCAGGATCAGTCGCGAACCATCCGGCAAGGTGTGTACCGCCGCCGTGGCGGTCGCATCCGGCGGCGGTCCGGGCGGCGGTCCCCCAGGTGGAGGGGGAGGCGGCGGCGGGGGGCCATGAGGACCCTGGTGCCCCCCGGGCGGAATCAGGGGCGGAGGGCCGGGCAGCGCCGGGACGGCGGGGCCCGCGGTGGTGTCCGGGCTGATGTTAGGGTCCCCGTAGGTAGCACCGTCGGCTGTCACCAGCAGCGCGCGCACGCTGCCGCCGTTGATCTCGGCGGCGATCAGTTCCGGAGAGGTGCCCACCGACGCCAGCGCGTCGGCGCGCGAGGTGGCCGCCAGCAGCAGATCGTGCAGATTCCGCCGAGCCTGCAAGCCCAGGCTGACGTCGATGGTCACACCCAGCACCACCAATAGCACCGCCAGCAAGGCCACCACCAGCAGAATCACCCGTCGCTGCAGCGACGGTGTGGGGGTTTCGGGATCGCCCGGGGATTCGAGCTCCTCGGCCATCATGACCTCGGCGGCTGCAACCGGTAGCCGATGCCTCGGACGGTCTGCACAATTCGTGGGCCATGCGCTTCGAGCTTGCGGCGCAAGCTGCTGACATGCACCTGCACCAGGTTGGCGTCGTAGGCGTCGTAGCCCCACACGGCATTGAGGATCTGCGTGGCGCTCACGATGCGGCCGCGTTGTTGTACCAGGAAGTCGAGCAGTCGGAGTTCGGTGGCGGTCAGGTCCAGCTGGTGGCCGTCGCGTGCAGCGACCCCAGCCTCGCTGTCCAGCATCAGATCGCCGACCTGAACCACCCGGGGCAGCCGACCCCGGCGGCGCAGAACCGCGCCCACCCGCGACACGAGTTCGGCGAGCTCGAACGGTTTGACCACATAGTCGTCGGCACCTCCGTCGAGACCGCGCAGCCGGTCGGGCAGACCGTCGCGGGCGGTGATCAAGACGATGCCTATATCGCCCCACTCGCGGATGACGTCGATGAGGGCAAATCCGTCCCGACCCGGCAGCATCACGTCGAGTACCACCAGGTCGGGCCGTAGGCCCTGCAGAACTTCTTCCAGTCCTTCTCCATCGGAGCGGGTGTCGGTGTGGTAGCCGACGTCGGCCAGGGCCTCGTTGACCATTTCGCGGATGGTCTCGGAATCCTCGACCACCAGCACTCTCGGCGCGCCGACACTGAATTGGTCCGTGCGGCTCGCAACCTGGCGATTGCCGGTGTGGTCGGTTCGCGAACGATCGGTCATGGCCCCATTGTTAACGCGTGGTCCTGAGATCAATCTGAAGCGCCGCACGTTTCTTGCGATAACCGACAATCTGGGTGCCGATCCGACTGCCGCAACCACCCGGTCCGGTCTCGGCGGTGCGGCGCGTTCGGCATTCTTCAGTTCCACTTCAAGTTCGGAAATTAGCGTCGCGATCACCGACAACGACGAAGTGGAGATCGCCATGAGTGCACAAGACAGCAACACGACCCCAAACATCGGCGCCCAGGCGCCAGGCCAGGGCGCCGCCCCGCCACCCACACCGCCCGCCCCGGCCGCGCCGGTGCCGCCCGCCCCGCCCGGACATCAGCAGCGCCGCTTCTCGACGGGGATGCTGGTGGGCTCGGGCCTGCTGGGCCTACTCGTTGGTGCGGTGGGAACCGCGGGCGCGGCGCTGTTTCTTTGGGCGTTTGCCTTCGGACCTCCCCCGCCCCCGGGGCCAGGCGGCGGGGGCCCGTCCATGGGATGGCACCAAGCGCCTCCGCCCGGACCGGGCGCGCTGCGGGGTCCGATGCCCGGGGGACCGCCCCCGATGCCGGTGCCGCCGGCGGGCCACGCCTTCCGGGGCGGTCCGCCGCCGGGGGCACCGGGGCCCGGGCAACTCCCCGGGGCACCAAAACCACCCGCGCCCGGGCAGTTGCCGGGCGGCCCGCAATCGCCTGCGCCGACACCAGCACCCGCAACACCAGGTGCGCATGCCTGAGGGTGGCGGGACAACGACGTCCTAGCGGGTGATCATTGGCCGCAAACCGGTGTCCCCGCCCCGGTCGCGATGCACGACATCTGCGACCGGGGCGGGGTTCGTCGTAGTACCCCCGGCGCACCAACTGCTAAACAATTGTTTACAATTGTAAACGTGCATTTAGCGACCGATGATCGAACCGCGCGGGCAAGGATCCGCGACGAAGCACTGCGACTATTCGCCGAGCGCGGCCCCGACGCGGTCACCGTGCGAGACATCGCGACCGCCGCGGGGGTCTCGCCCGCTTTGCTCATCCGCCACTACGGCTCCAAAGACGGGCTGATCGAGGCCGTCGACAACCACGTCATCGCCATATTTGAAGTGCTGCTGACCGAAGCCACCCGAGAAACCGAGGCCGTCGGGCTCGGCCAGGCCGCCGTGGGAGGCCTGCTCGACGGCCTCGCCACGCACCTACCGCCCGACTCAGCGGTCCCGGCATACCTGAGCCGAATGTTGATTAGCGGCGGTACGGCCGGACCAGGGTTGTTCGCGCGGCTGTTCCGGCTCAGCCAAGACACGCTGAACGCGATGGTTGCCGCGGGAACCGCCAGTCCTGGTGCCGATCCCGCGGTGCGGGCGGCGTTCTTGCTGGTCAACGATCTAGCGGTGCTGACACTGCGGCCACGGCTCATCGAAGTCCTCGGTGTCGATCCGCTCACCGACGCCGGAATGCGGCGCTGGGCCGGCGAGGTGTTCGCCGTCTATCGCGACGGCCTGGTCAGCGATTGACGCAGCAAAAAGAAGAGGAAATGGAGGCAAGGATGTCACTAGTAGCCAAGACCGGTGCACGGCTGATGCGCTCCCGCACGCTCATGCGCGCGCCCATCTGGATTTATCGGGCGCGGGCAGGCGCCGTTTTCGGGTCGCGGATGCTGATGCTCGAACACATCGGCCGCAAATCCGGCACGCCGCGCAACGCCGTGCTGGAGGTCGTCGATCACCCGGCGCCGGACACCTACGTCATCGCTTCCGGGTTCGGGAAGAACTCCCAGTGGTACCGCAATATCGTGGCCAACCCCCGGGTTCGGGTTTACGTCGGCAGCCACCGCGCCGCACCCGCCACCGCACGCGTTCTCGAACAAGCCGAAGCCGACCAGGCGCTAGCCTCCTACCGCAGCCACCACCCGGCGGCGTGGGAGAACCTCAAGCAGGTGATCGAGGAAACGCTCGGCAGCCCGATCACCGACACCGACACGGCACTGCCGATGGTGGAACTGCGCCTCGACTAAGCCTGGTCGGGCCCTTTGACCGTCATTACCGCGAAGGTGGCCAGAAACGAGGCCGCGGGGATGATGTTGACGATCTTGTCCCGCACCCGAACGTGGGCCGCCACAGCCAGCACGAAATATAGGGTCAACATCGCTGTGGTCAGCCTGGCCAAGGCGGGAAATCGGGTGACCGAGAACAGACCGACCGCCGCGGCGGCCTTGACTACCGGAAAAACCGGGCGCACCGCTTCGGGAACGCCCAGGTCATCGAGGATCTTGGCGATCGGGGGCAACGGAATCGCGCACGCCACGGCATCTCCGGCCTGGAACACGCCCAGCACCGCATAGGCCTTCGGTGACGTCACGACGCTCATCGGTTGTATGGCCCCAGTTCGGGCGGCGAGCCCACTGGGCCCTCCACGGGCTTGCGCGCTATGGCCTCGGCCTTGGCGACCGCTTGCGCGATCGCCGGGTCGGTTTCGGTGGAGAACCAATCCGAGACTTCGTCGTCGTCGCCGTCTGTCGCATGCTTGGGCAGGTCCTCGACCGGGGAGGCCTCGAAGCGGAACACCCCGTCCTCCCCCGGCTTACCCAACATTCTGGTGAAACCTTGCAGCGCCGCGTTGAAGTCACTGGGCACCACCCAGACCTTGTTGGCGTCGCCGCGCGCCATCTCCGGCAGCGTCTGCAGATACTGGTAGGCCAGCATCTCCGGGGTGGGCCGCCCGGCCTTGATCGCGGCGAATGTCTTCTGGATGGCCTTGGCCTCACCCTGCGCCCGCAAGTAAGCCGCGGCACGTTCACCCTGAGCACGCAGCATCCGTGATTGCCGGTCGGCCTCAGCTGCCAGGATCGCGGCCTGCTTGGCGCCCTCGGCCGCCAGGATCTGGGACTGCTTCTGCCCTTCGGCTTGTTTGATGGCCGCCTCCCGGGTGCCTTCGGCGGTCAGGATCATCGCGCGCTTCTCCCGGTCGGCCTTCATCTGCTTTTCCATCGACGCCTGAATGGACGGCGGTGGGTCGATGCTGCGCAGTTCGACGCGCGCCACCCGCAGGCCCCAACGGCCGGTCGCCTCGTCGAGCACCCCGCGCAACTGGCCATTGATCTGGTCACGAGAGGTCAGCGTCTGCTCGAGCGTCATCCCGCCGACGACGTTACGCAGCGTCGTCGTGGCGAGCTGTTCGACGCCCACGATGTAGTTGCTGATCTCATACACCGCGGCCTGCGGAACCGTGACCTGGAAATACACCACGGTGTCGATGTTGAGCGTCAGGTTGTCCTCGGTGATCACCGGCTGCGGCGGAAAGGACACCACCCGCTCGCGCAGATCCACGCGGGCGCGGACGCGATCAATGAATGGCACCAGCAACGTCAGCTGACCACTGACCGTGCGGCTGTATCGACCCAGCCGTTCGATCACGGCGGCCTCAGCCTGAGGGATCAGCGCAACCGACTTGGCGACCACGATGATGGCGAATATCACCAGAACAGCTAAAAACACCAGGCCAACAACCGCATCGTCCATTGGCATACCTCTCTCGAGTCGCTATACGTCCCTGAAGACCACGGCGGTAGCACCCTCGATGTGCACTACCGTCACCGAATCACCCGGCTCAAACACATCGCCGTCGTTCAGCGGGCGCGCCGTCCACACCTCGCCCTCAATTTTCACCTGCCCGTTGTCGCGAGCAACCCGATCCAGCACCAGCGCGTTCTTGCCCTCGAGCGCCTTGATCCCCAGCTGCAGGGCTTTGGCGGGAGCCAGCTTACGCCGCAGCGCGGGCCGAACCAGGGCAAGCAGCAAAACCGAAACGATGAGGAAAACCGCCCCATCGGCCCACAGCGGCCAGTCCGTCAGCCAGCTGATTCCCGAAGCAGCCAAAGCGCCACCACTGAGCATCAGCAAAAACATGTCGCCGGTCAACGCCTCGGCTCCGGCGAGCACCAACGCTGCAATCAGCCAGATCAGCGCGACAGGCATGGCCACAGGATACGCGTGATCCGCCCTAGCCGCGGCGAACAACTACACTGCGAGACCATGTGGTGTCCGAGTGTTTCGCTGTCGATGTGGGCCAATGCCTGGCTCGCGGGCAAGGCCGCGCCCGACGATCTTTTGGACGCGTTATCACTCTGGGCGCCAACACAATCGGTTACCGCGTATGATGCCGTCGCGGCGGGCCATACCGGATTGCCGTGGCCGGACGTGCACAATGTGGGTACGGTGTCGCTGCTGCAGACACTGCGTGCCGCGGTGGGCAGGTCAACGGCGGCGGCGCCGTCGACGCCCGGCGGGTTGTTCGGGACCATCAACGTGGTGCTGCCGGTACCGGGTGATGTACGGGGACTTTCGGCTGGAACGCAATTCGCGCGTGACGCGCTGGCCTCCGGCGAAGCGCTGATCGTCAGCAATCCCGACGATCCCGGCACCGCTATCGGACTGGTCCCTGAGTTCTCCTACAGCGATGCGGATGAAGCCGGAGATGACGAGACGGGGACACCCGAATTGTCTGCACTGGCCTGGACGGTGTATTCGCTACCGGGAGCCCCGGCCTTCGATCACTACGAACTCGCCGACGCCGAATATGCACTGCGTTCGGCTGTGCGTTCAGCTGCCGACGCATTGAGTGCCATCGGATTGGGATCGGCAGCCAGCGACGTGGCCAATCCACGCGGTTTGGTTGAGCAGATGCTGGAATCATCACGGCAACACCGCATCCCCGACCACGCACCGTCGAGAGCGCTGCGGGTGCTGGAGAACGCCGCCCATGTCGACGCGATCATCGCAGTCAGTTCCGGGCTCAGCCGACTGCCCGACTCCGCCCCGGAACACATGGCACACCGGATGGTGGCCGGGCTGGAGCCGGTGGGAACGCAATCCTCGTCGGAGGTTCAGATCGCCACCGACGCGCTGCGGCCGCTCAACGCCGTGGTGCGTTCGGCACGGATGGCCGCGATCAGCGCGATCCTGCACTCAGCCTGGTCTGACTGACCGCAATCAGGCCCCCTGAGGTGCTGTTTCCCGCGCGGCGCAATGTGGTGGGCGGCACGGCTCACCGTTGACGCCGGCCAGACATCCGGACACGGGATCCGGGCCGCCGACTCGGGCCAGCTCACCACCGCTGCGAAGTTCCTCGATCAAGCCCCGGGCCAGCCGCGCGAATCGGCGATCGGCATTCGGCGTGGCGGCCCGGGCAAGTGCGATCCCGGCATCCTGCGCCTGAGCCCGCAACTCAGCGTCGAGATCCCACACCACTTCGATGTGATCGGCGACAAATCCAATGGGACAGACGATCACGGCTTTGACGCCGCCGGCGCGCAGCATCTCGAGATGGTCAGCGACATCGGGCTCGAGCCACGGAACCTGGGGCGGTCCTGATCTCGACTGCCAGGCCAGATCATAGTCGTCATATCCCGCCGCCGCGGCGACCAGGCTTGCGGCATAGGCAACTTGGCGGCTGTAGAGCCCGGGCCCACAGCGCCGATCCGCGGCCACCGGAATCGAGTGCGCGGTGAACACCAAGCGGGCGCCTTTCGGCACCGTTGCCGCAGCAGCCGCAATGGCCTCGGCGAACATCTCGACAAACAACGGATGATCGAAATAGCTTCTGAGCTTCACCAGTTCGGGTGCATCCGGCCCGGCGGCCCGACGCGCTCGGGCAATGTCCTCGACGTACTGAGTGCAGCCGGAATACCCGCTCCAGGCCGAGGTGGCGAAAACCGCCGCTCGTTTAACACCGTTGTCGCGCATCGCCATAACGGTGTCCTCGACGTAGGGCTCCCAGTTGCGGTTGCCGAAATACACTGGCAGGCCGACTTCGGCGCGCAGCTCGGTGACTAGCGCCCGGTTGATGCCGTTGATCGGCGACACCCCACCGAAATGCATATAGTGCTCCGCCACCGCGTCGAGCCGCTCGGGCGGCACTCCGCGGCCGCGGGTCACGTTCTCCAGGAACGGCCGCACCTGCTCCGGACCTTCCGGCCCACCGAAGGACAGCAGCAGGACGGCATCAAATTCCATTGCCCGCTACAGCAATTGAGTGTGTGCGCCACCATCGGCGAAGATGATGTCGCCCGTGGTCGCCGGGAGCCATTCGGACAGCACCGCACACACCGTCTTGGCGACCGGCGTGGGATCCTTCATGTTCCATCCGACCGGAGCTCGTTGATCCCAGCCATCTTCGAGCAGCTGAATCTGTGCGCCGGCTTCCTCGCCGAGCGCACCGCCGACGATCGCGCTCATTGCCAGGGTCCGGATCGGTCCTGCTGCAACCAGATTCGAACGAACGCCGTACTTGCCAGCCTCACGCGCGACAAAGCGGTTGACCGACTCCAGCGCACTCTTGGCAACCGTCATCCAGTTATAGGCCGGCATCGCCCGAGTGGGATCGAAGTCCATACCGACGATGGAACCGCCGGGATTCATGATCGGCAGCAGCGCCTTGGCCAGCGAAGCATAGGAATACGCGGAAATGTGGATGCCCTTGGAGACGTCCTCGTAGGGCGCATCAAAGAACGGGTTGATGCCCATTCCGCTTTGCGGCATGAAGCCGATCGAGTGCACCACTCCGTCGAGCTTGTTGCCCTCCCCGATCACCTCGGTGACCCGACCCGCCAGGCTGGCCAGATGCTCTTCGTTTTGCACGTCGAGTTCGATCAGCGGAGCCTTCTGCGGCAACCGGTCCACGATGCGCTGGATCAGCCGCATCCGGTCGAAACCGGTCAACACCAGTTGGGCACCCTGTTCCTGGGCCACCCGGGCGATGTGAAACGCGATCGAGGAGTCGGTGATGATCCCGGAGACCAGGATCCGTTTGCCTTCCAGCAGTCCTGCCATGTCCGTCCTTCGTGTTGTGGTTCGGTTAGGTCGTGATTCCTTCAGGTCGTGGCCGAAGCCTTCGCCTCATGGGTGGACTCAGTGGCCCATACCCATGCCGCCATCGACGGGGATGACCGCACCGGAGATGTAGCTCGCATCCTCGGAGGCCAGGAAGCTGACCACCCCGGCGACCTCGGCGGCGGTGCCGACCCGCTTGGCCGGGATGAACTGCAGCGCCCCCTCCTGAATCCGCTCATCCAGCGCGCGGGTCATATCGGTGTCGATGTAGCCCGGCGCCACCACATTGGCGGTCACATTGACCTTCGACAGCTCGCGGGCGATCGAGCGCGCCATCCCGATCACACCTGCCTTGGAGGCGGCGTAATTGGCCTGGTTGCCAATCCCCCAGCTACCGGAGACCGAACCGATGAAGATCAGCCGGCCGAACTTCTTGCGCTGCATGCTGCGAGATGCGCGCTGAGCCACCCGGAATGCCCCGGTGAGGTTGGCATCGATGACCTTTTCGAACCTCTCCTCGGTCATCCGAATGAGAAAGGCGTCCGCGGACAGGCCGGCGTTGGACACCAGCACCTCGACCGGGCCCTGGTGCTCCTCGACCTCTTTGAACGCGCGGTCGACGGCGTCGTTGTCGGTGACGTCACACTCGACGCCGAACAGCCCCTCGGGTGCCCCGGATCCGCGGTGCGTGACGGCCACCCTGTGACCATCGGCGGCCAGTCGCTGCGCGATCGCCAGACCTATCCCCCGGTTTCCGCCCGTCACCAGGACTGAGCGGGATACGAATGCGGGTTTGCCGCCGTCGGCGGCACTTTCGGTGTTTTGCTCGGTGGCCGTATCAGTCACCCCGCCAACCTAGCGCCTCACCACCGCAAGCCTGTAACCGGCTGGTCGCCAACGAGACGCCCCGGCGCATTTTCTGCCCCGGATTGTGCCCTGCGCTACGTTCGCGCGCCAGAGCTAGGTCGGCAACCGGCGGTTGATGAGCAGCGCGGCCAGTGCCGCTGCCACCAAGACGAGCGCGCCCAGACGCAGCCAACCCATGCTGGCGTCGCCTCTGATCGTCTCGTACCCGATCTGCTGCTGCAGCGAGGCGTAGACCGAGTTCAACTCGGCCAGGGTCGCGGCGTTGTAGGAGTTTCCGCCGGAGAGCTGGGCGACTTTCTTCATCGTCTCGTCGTCGACGGGCACCGGCTGGCGCTGATCGTTGATCTCGACAAAGCCGTACGGGGTGCCGAAGGAGATCGTCGAGATCGGAACACCCTGGTCCTTGGCCGTGCGTGCGGCGGTATAGGCGCCCTTGGGGTTGTCCGGATTGGTCGGCATCGTCTCCTTGCCGTCGGAGAACAGCACGATGCGAGCCGGCGGTGGTGTGTCGCCACCACCGATCACCGCTCCGACGGTGGCGATGGCCTGCAGGGCCGTGAAGATCGCTTCCCCGGTGGCGGTGCGGTCGGCGAACTGCAGCTTGTCGAGCGCGGCCTTGGTCGCCGCCCGATTGGTCGTCGGCGAGACCAGGACCGTCGCGGTGCCGGCGTAGGCGATCAGCCCAAGGTTGATCCCGGGGGTCAGCTCGTCGGCGAACTGTTTGGCGGCCTCTTGCGCCGCGACCATGCGGTTGGGCTCGACGTCGGTGGCCCGCATCGACTGCGATACGTCGATCACCAGCATGACCACCGCGCGGTTGCGTGGAATCCGGACGTCGTGCGTCGGCCCGGCCATGGCGACGGTGAACAGCACCAACGATAGGGCCAGCAGCATCGCCGGAATGTGACGGTAGCGCGAGGGCCGCTGGGGGGCCACGCTCTCCAACAGCTCCATGTTGGCGAACCGCAGCATCCGCTTCTGGCGCGCCAGTTGCAGCACGACGTAGACCGCGATCAACCCGGCGACGACCAAGAGGAATAGGAAGAACCAAGAGTGTGCAAAGCCGGACAGCGTCATCGGCCCCAGCAACGGCAATGTCATAACAGACCTGTCTCAACGTGCATGAGCGTTGGTGTCACCGGCGCCCCGCGATTGCCCCACGCCGGCGGGAGGTGACGAAACGGACGATGTCGGCGATCCAATCGCGGTCGGTGCGAAGCGACATGACCGGTGCCCCGCAACCGCGGATGGTGCGGACCACGTCGGCCCGGTGCGCCGCGGCCGCCCGGGCGAAATCGTTCTGCAGCTGGGCATCGATGGTGAACTCACGGGTCACCCCGGTTTCGGCGTCTTGCAGCACCACGTCGCCGATGTCGGGCAGTTCGACATCGCGGGGATCGAGCACTTCGATGGCCAGTACCTCGTGCCGAGCAGAAATCGCCCGCAGCGGGCGCATCCAATTGATCGGCCCCAGGAAGTCGCTGATGATCACCGCCATCCCGCGACGGCGCTCCGGACGGCGCAGCGCATCGATGGCGACGGCCAAGTCGCCGCGCACCCCGACCGGCGCCTTGGGTGTGGTCGCGATGGTGCGCAACATCGTCTGCAGATGCTGGCGCCCGGACCGCGCCGGCACTCGAGTGAGCGTGGCGCCGTTGGAAATCAGGGCGCCAAGCCGGTTGCCGCCACCGCTGTTGAGGAACGAGATGGCCGCGGCCGCCGCTACCGCAAGGTCACGCTTCTCGCACACGGCGGTACCGAAGTCCAGGCTGGCCGACATGTCGACCACCAACCAGGTCTCCAACTCCCGGTCGGCAATCATCTGCCGTACGTGCGGTGTGGTGGTGCGGGCGGTAACCGACCAGTCCATCCGCCGTACGTCGTCGCCGGGCTGGTAGATGCGGGATTCGCCCGGCTCGCTCCCCGGCCCCGGGAGCAGGCCCAGGTAGTCGCCATGCAGCACGCCGTCCAGCTTGTGGCGGACGGCCAGCTCGAGCGTTTTCAGCGCCGCCGCCAGCTTGGGGTCATTGATGTCCCCGCGCTGCATCGACGGCGGGTTGACGACACGTGGCCCAACCGCCTCTTGAGCCACCGGGACCGAATCGCTCACCGACCGCCAGCCGCCGCGGCGGCCTGCATCACCGGTGGCACCGAATGACCTTGCTGCGGTACCGCATTCACCTGCGGCAGGGCAACCGTCTGCAGGACGCGGTTGATCACGATCTCAGGCGAAATCTCGTCGGCGAGTGCGTCGTAGGTCAGCACCAGGCGGTGCCGCAGCACGTCGGGAACCACCTCGATAATGTCTTGCGGGATCACGTAATCGCGGCCCCGGACCAGCGCCAGCGCCCGGGACGCGGCGATGATGCCCAGCGACGCGCGCGGTGAAGCCCCGAACGCGATCCAGGTCTTGACATCGTTCATGCCCAGCTGCTCGGGCTGTCGCGTTGCCATCACCACGCGGACGACGTAGTCGACCAAAGCGTGGTGTACGAAGTTGTTGGCGGCGATGTCCTGGAGCCGCAGTAGGTCACCGGTGCCCAGGATTTGCTTGGGCTGCGGCGGGGTGACGCCCATCCGGTAGATGATCTCCCGCTCTTCCTCGGGCGTCGGGTAACCGACGTTGATCTTGAACAGGAAGCGGTCGCGCTGCGCCTCGGGCAGCGGGTAGACACCCTCCTGCTCGATCGGGTTCTGGGTCGCCATCACCAGGAAGGGGTTGGGCATCGGGAAAGTCTTCCCGCCGATCGACACGTGCCGCTCGGCCATGACCTCCAGCAGAGCCGACTGGACCTTCGCCGGCGCCCGGTTGATCTCGTCGGCAAGCAGGAAGTTGGCCACCACGGGGCCCAGTTCGGTGTCGAACTCCTCCTTGCCCTGCCGGTAGATACGGGTACCGACGATGTCGGTCGGCACCAGGTCGGGCGTGAACTGGATACGCGCGAACGACCCGCCGACCACTCGGGCGAAGGTCTCCACCGCCAGCGTCTTGGCTACCCCGGGAACACCCTCGAGCAGCACATGCCCTTTGGCCAGCAGGCCGACCAGCATCCGCTCCACCAGCTGGTCCTGGCCGACGATGATCCGCTTGACCTCGAAAATTGCCCGCTCGAGGGTGTGTACCTCGGCGGCCAGCCCGTCCGGGCCACCCGAAGGCGCCTCATGGGCCGGTGGGGCCGAATGCCCACCCGGACCCGAGTAACCGCCACCTGCTGATGTCATCAACAACCCTCCACCGCTCGATCAGACACGACTGCTGACACGACTAAATTCGCGGGGCAGCGACGTGCCCGCGTTCAACTATTCCAGGCCTCCTGGATTCCGTCGACGCCGCGGTTGCCGACCGGCAACCGTAACCGGCGCACCACGCCCCGCTCCGCCTCAGGCGCCCGGGCCCGCTAACCGGGCGGCACACCTGACTCAGTACTCGATGATCCTAGTCACGAAGGGGGTCATGCCGGCCTTGCGCACCGGGCTCACCGTGACTTTGCCCGCGCTTCCGGATGCCTCCAGCATTTGGCCGTTGCCCAGATACATGGTCACGTGCTGGCTGCCCCCCGGGCCGTAGAAGATCAGGTCGCCGCGCCGCGCCTGATCAGGAGAAATATGCCGGCCGGCGTTGTACTGGTCACCGGAATAGCGCGGGATCAGCACGCCCACCCCGGCAAAGGCGTAACGCATCAAACCCGAGCAGTCGAAACCGACGGTGTTGGCACCGGAGTCGACGCCCTTGCTGGGGCCCTGCAGGCTGCCGCCGCCCCAGGAATACGGGACCCCCATCTGCGATCCGCCCCGACGGATCACGTACTCGAGCGCCTGCCGGCCGTAAACCCGCGGAATCCGGTTTGCTCCGGTATTGGCCGCACTGGGCGCGGGACTACCGCCCAGATTGATCCCGAGCCCGCCGAGAAACTGCCGGCCCAAGTCCAAAGTGGTCTGGGTGGCCTGGGCGGTGGCCTGCAGCGAAGCATTTGCCATGGCAAGCGCGTCCCCGGGTGCACCCGCGCTGGCGGTCGCCGGCAAGGTGGGATCCCATCCGCCCGGATCGGCGTCAGCCGGTGCTGACACCACGACCATCAGGGCTGCCACCGCCAGGGTTATCCAGGCCAAACCGAGTAGGCGAAATCGCTTGTATCGCATGGGACCTCGATAACTACTCATCGTGCTAGTACTCGATGTAGCGGACCACGAAGGGCGTCATGCCGCTGGTGCGCACCGGCGCAACCCGTACTTTCAACCCGATGTCGGGGGCTTCGAGCATCTGACCGTTGCCCAGATAAAGGGTGACGTGCTGGCTGCCGCCGGGTCCGTAGAAGATGACGTCGCCGCGGCGCATCTGCGAGGTTGGGATCTTGCGGCCCAGGTTGTACTGCGAACCCGAGTAGTGCGGCAGCTTGATTCCCACCCCGGCGAACGAGTAGAGCACCAGGCCCGAACAGTCGAAGCCGGTGATACCCGCCCCGGAGTCGATTCCTTTACTGGGTCCCGCAGCATTACCGCCGCCCCAGGAGTAGGGCACTCCGATCTGCGCCATTCCGCGACGGATCACGTATTCGGAGGCCTGTCGCCCATAGACCCGCGGAATCCGGGTAGCGCCCGTTGCGGCGTTGGTGATTCCGGTGTCGGTGGGCTTGAGGATGCCCAACTGCTGCAGGAAGTTTCGCCCCATGTTGGCCGTGACCTGCGCAGATGTTGCCGAGATGCCCAGCACCTGGTTAACCACGGCGATCGGGTCGCCGGGGATGTTGGCACTGGGTATCTGAGGTAGCGTGGGGTCCCAGCCGTCCCACCGGCGCCCGTTGCCCGGTCTTGCCCCGGGATCCCACATCGCCCCCGGCTGCGGACCTTCTGCACCAGCCGAGGACCAGGCAACCAGCCTGGCGGCCTGCAGCTTGGCTTCCGCTTCATCGCGTTCGGCGGCCAGGCGATTGACTTCCTCGCGCTGTTGGTCGAACTTGCGTTGGGTATCGGTGAGCGCCGTCACGGCCGCGTCCTGGCTGGTCTTGGCGTCCTCGGCGGCCTTGTCGGCCTTCTGCTTGGCCAGCCGCGAGGCCGATTCCTTGTTGACCTGCCGGGTCCGTGCCCGCTCCAGATTCGCCATGACGGTCTGCGCACTCGCGGCCAGGGTCTTGGCGGCGGTCGCCGCCGCGATGATTTCGTCGGGACTGGTCGCGGTCAGGTAGCTGTCCGACGGGCCATTCATATAGGTGGCGGCCGCGAACCTATCGAACCGGTGCTGGGCCGCGGCGATGGCCGCATTGGCATCTTTGACCGCTTGCTGACTGGCCTCGAGTTCGTGCTCGGCGGCGGCGGCCTCATCCCGGGCCGTCTCCACGGCGACCATCGCCTTGTTGACGCCCTCCTGCTCGAGCTCAACGGTGGCGCTCAGGTCGTCCAGCCGCTGGTTCGCCCGTGCGACGTCGGCGATCAGCGCGGCGATGGAGTCGGTTCGGGAATCAGCATTGGCCACCGCTGGAACCGTTACCAGCAGGGCAACACTGACCACCGAGGGAATGGCCGGTCGGACAAGTCTTGCTGCCGATCTCGAAGCTGAGCTACGGCGGGTCCGTCTCATTGGTCAGGTCTCCTATGGCTTAAACCGGACGGACGGCGCCTGTTGGTACGGAAAGCGCCAAAAACATCACAATCACCATTCGCACCGTACGTCACACTTGACGCAAAGGAAACGTATGTCACAAAGTGCGCCCGCTACGTGCATTTAATGTGACCGAACGGTTATCTAGCGCGTTTGCCACCGGCAGACGGAGTAGATCCGCGCAAATGCCAGAAATGCCCTTCTAGCTGGCTAAACCCCTGGGTCAGCCGGCTCGGCCACCGCTTGGGCAACCTCGGGGGAGGTTGCTGATCGCCTGGCGCGCAGCTGCATGAACCGGGTTCCGACCGCTGCCGCGAGCACCCCAATCAGCAAAAAGATTGTCAACCCGGTCCAGGGAAACTCGGGTGTATCGAGCTCGTTCAAAAAGTTCTGTGCGGACTGGACGGCGTTGCCCGTCTTGGAATGGTCCTCCCCCGCCTCCAGGGTGACGCGAGGGAACTCCTTGCTGTAGCTGCCGACATAGCTCGGGCTCAGCGCCAGCACCGTCACATCCGGGTAGTCGGCGCCGACGACGGTCGCGATGTCCCGCAGCGGGGTGTCGTTGGGAGGGTTGTGGTCGATCAGCACGATCTTGAGATTTATTCCGTCGTGCTGCGCTTGGCTGACCACCTCGACCAGTCCGGGCAGTGCCTCGGGTGGAGCGCTGACGCCGATCGCGGCGACCTCGGCCTTGACCGCCGCCATGTCGACGTCCTGCGGGATGTAGGCCGGCAGAAACGGGATAGTTTCTGGTCCGCTCATGACGTCCTTTCTGCCGCGTTGGCCCACGGGTTCGGCTCGCGCGCCGGACGGCCGGATGATGCCGTCACACCCGGGTGAATTCCGGCTACCGCGGCCACCCTAGCCTGACAGTAGGCAGGTCGTGGGGCCACCTCCCGCGGTCGAGTCGAAAAATGGGGTTCCGCCACGCGCCCCGCGCGACAAGACTGACAGTGCGAGTGCCAACGCAATGCAGGACAAGCGTACTGTTAATGTTGCTTTGCGCATTTGAAGCCCCGTCGACACGGCCCGTTGGCGGGAGAATTTAATCCTTGGGAGTTGATGTGACCAGCAAAGATTCTGTGAACTCGTTCGGAGCCCGCAACACCCTCGAGGTCGGCGACAAGAGTTACCAGATCTATCGTCTCGACGCCGTCCCAAACACCAAAAAGCTTCCCTACAGCCTCAAAGTGCTCGCCGAGAACCTGCTGCGCAACGAGGACGGCAGCAACATCACCAAGGATCACATCGAGGCCATTGCGAACTGGGACCCGCAAGCGGAACCCAGCATCGAAATCCAGTACACCCCCGCCCGCGTTGTGATGCAGGACTTCACCGGGGTGCCGTGCATCGTCGACCTGGCAACCATGCGTGAAGCCATCGGAGATCTCGGCGGCCAGCCCGACAAGGTCAACCCGCTGGCCCCCGCCGACCTGGTGATCGACCACTCAGTGATCGCCGACCTGTTCGGTCGGGCCGACGCCTTCGAGCGCAACGTCGAGATCGAATACCAGCGCAACGGCGAGCGCTACCAGTTCTTGCGCTGGGGGCAAGGCTCTTTCGACGACTTCAAAGTGGTACCTCCCGGCACCGGCATCGTGCACCAGGTCAACATCGAATACTTGGCCAGCGTGGTGATGGACCGTGACGGCGTGGCATATCCCGACACCTGCGTGGGCACCGACTCGCACACCACCATGGTCAACGGCCTCGGCGTGCTGGGCTGGGGCGTGGGCGGCATCGAAGCCGAGGCGGCGATGCTCGGCCAGCCGGTGTCGATGCTGATCCCGCGGGTGGTCGGGTTCAAGCTGACCGGCGAGATCCAGCCCGGCGTCACGGCCACCGACGTGGTGCTCACCGTCACCGAGATGCTGCGCAAGCACGGCGTCGTCGGCAAGTTCGTCGAGTTCTACGGCGAGGGCGTGGCCGCGGTGCCATTGGCCAACCGCGCCACGCTGGGCAACATGAGCCCCGAATTCGGTTCCACCGCAGCAATTTTCCCGATCGACGAGGAGACCATCAAATACCTCGAGTTGACCGGTCGCTCCGCTGAGCAGGTGGCGCTGGTTGCGGCCTACGCCAAGGAACAGGGCATGTGGCACGACCCCAAGCACGAGCCGGTGTTCTCCGAGTACCTCGAACTCAACCTGTCCGACGTGGTGCCGTCCATCGCCGGGCCCAAGCGCCCGCAAGACCGAATCGTCTTGTCCGAGGCCAAAGGCACCTTCCGCGAACAGATCACTCACTACGTCAGCGACGACTCCTCCGCACACGACCAACACTCGAAACTAGACGAGGTAGTAGAGGAAACCTTCCCGGCCAGCGACCCCGGGCAACTGACCTTCGCCAACGACGATGTCGCCGCCGTCCACTCCGCGGCCGCGCACGCCGATGGCCGGGTGAGCAAGCCCGTGCGGGTGCGCTCCGACGAACTCGGCGAGTTCGTGCTCGACCACGGCGCGGTGGTGATCGCCGCAATCACCTCCTGCACCAACACCTCCAATCCCGAGGTGATGCTGGGCGCCGCGCTGCTGGCCCGCAACGCCGTCGACAAGGGGCTGACCTCCAAGCCATGGGTGAAGACCACCATGGCGCCCGGATCTCAGGTGGTCAACGACTACTACGACAAGGCCGGGTTGTGGCCGTACCTGGAGAAGTTGGGCTTCTACCTGGTCGGCTACGGCTGCACCACGTGCATCGGCAACTCCGGGCCGCTGCCCGAAGAGATCTCGAAGGCCGTCAACGACAACGACCTCTCGGTGGCCGCGGTGCTGTCGGGCAACCGGAACTTCGAGGGCCGGATCAACCCCGACGTCAAGATGAACTACCTGGCCTCGCCGCCGTTGGTCGTCGCCTATGCGCTGGCCGGCACCATGGACTTCGACTTCGAGAACCAGCCGCTGGGCACCGACAAGGAAGACAAAGACGTCTTCTTGCGTGACATCTGGCCGTCACAGCAAGACGTCGCCGACACCATCGCCTCGGCGATCAACCAGGAGATGTTCACCAAGAACTACGCCGACGTGTTCAAAGGTGACGAGCGCTGGCGCAACCTGCCCACCCCCAGCGGCAACACCTTTGACTGGGACCAGAGCTCGACCTACGTGCGCAAGCCACCGTACTTCGAGGGGATGGCCGCTGCCCCCGCTCCGGTCAGTGACATCACCGGCGCGCGGGTGCTCGCGTTGCTTGGCGACTCGGTGACCACCGACCACATCTCCCCCGCCGGCGCGATCAAGCCGGGCACCCCGGCCGCCCAGTACCTCGACGAGCACGGCGTGGCGCGCAAGGACTACAACTCCTTCGGGTCACGACGCGGAAACCACGAGGTGATGATTCGCGGCACGTTCGCCAACATCCGGTTGCGCAACCAGTTGCTCGACGATGTCTCCGGCGGCTACACCCGCGACTTCACCCAGGATGGCGCGCCGCAGGCCTTCATCTACGACGCGGCGCAAAACTATGCGGCACAGAACATTCCGCTGGTGGTGCTGGGCGGCAAGGAATATGGTTCCGGTTCGTCTCGCGACTGGGCGGCCAAGGGAACGCTGCTGCTGGGCGTGCGGGTGGTGATCGCCGAGTCGTTCGAGCGCATCCACCGCTCCAACTTGATCGGCATGGGCGTCATTCCGCTGCAGTTCCCCACGGGGCAGTCGGCATCGTCGCTCGGCCTGGATGGCACCGAGACCTTCGACGTCACCGGTATTGAAGAGCTCAACTCCGGCAAGACGCCCAAGACGGTGCATGTGAAGGCCACCAAGGACGGTGCCGACCCGATCGAGTTCGACGCGGTGGTGCGCATTGACACTCCGGGTGAGGCCGACTACTACCGCAACGGCGGCATCCTGCAGTACGTGCTGCGCAACATGCTGAAGTCGGGCTAGCCCCGAACCGTGCCCAAGGTCAGCGAGGACCATCTGGCGGCCCGCCGCCGCCAGATCCTCGACGGCGCTCGCCGTTGCTTTGCCGAGTACGGCTACGACAAGGCCACGGTCCGGCGTCTGGAACAGGCGATCGGCATGTCGCGCGGTGCGATCTTCCACCACTTCCGGGACAAGGACGCACTGTTTTTCGCGCTGGCACATGAGGATGCCGAGCGGATGGCCGATGTCGCATCCCGCGAAGGCCTCATCCAGGTGATGCGTGACATGCTGGCCGCGCCAGAGCAGTTCGACTGGCTGGCCACCCGGCTAGAGATCGCCCGCAAGCTGCGCAACGACCCGGAGTTCAGCCGCGGGTGGGCGGAGCGCTCCGCCGAGCTGGCGGCCGCGACCACCGATCGGCTACGTCGCCAGAAGCAGGCCAACAGGGTGCGCGACGACGTTCCCAACGAAGTGTTGCAGTGCTACCTGGACCTGGTTCTCGACGGGCTGGTTGCACGACTGGCATCCGGGGAGGATCCGCAACGGCTCACCGACGTTCTCGACTTGGTGGAGAACTCGTTGCGCCGCAGCTGATTTAGCGCGGCCGGGAACGGTGATTGGGCCCGCCGCGGCTGCGCATCGTGGTACCGGATTCCCGCAGCATGCTGTGAACGGATCCGTACGAGCGGCCGGTGTTGGCAGCCAGATTGCGAATGCTGGCACCGGCTTCGTAGGCGTGGCGCAACTCATCCAGCAGCTGATCGCGCGTCTTCTTTGACTTTCGCATGGGCACCTCCATCGCTCCCCGGCACCTAGCGTAGAAACCCGCTGCCGCCAAAGGGCGACTTTGGACGAAATCGCCTGGGGCTATTCAGGCCAGCTCGATGAGGTCCCGGTACTCGTCGGACCAGTAGTCCTCGGTCGCGTCGGGCAGCAGCACCACGCGCTGGGGGTCGAGCGCCTCGGCCGCACCGGGGTCGTGTGTCACCAGCACCACCGCGCCCTGATAGCTGCGCAGCGCATCGAGGACCTGCTCGCGCGAGGCGGGATCGAGATTGTTGGTCGGTTCGTCGAGCAGCAGGACGTTCGCGGTGGAGGCCACCAGGCCGGCCAGCGCCAACCGGGTCTTTTCCCCACCGGAGAGCGTGCCGGCCGGTTGGTCGAGCTGCGGACCGGTGAACATGAACGCACCCAATAGCCCGCGCAACTCCTGCTCGCCGGATTCGGGTGCGGCGTGGCGAATGTTCTCCCAAACAGTCGCGTCGTTGTCGAGCGTGTCATGCTCCTGCGCGAAATAGCCGATCCGCAAACCATGTCCAGGTTCCAGCCCGCCGGTATCGGGGTGCTCCACACCGGCCAACAAGCGCAGCAGCGTGGTCTTACCGGCACCGTTGAGACCGAGCACGACCACCCGCGACCCCCGGTCGATCGCCAAGTCGACGCCGGTGAACACTTCCAGCGACCCGTAGGTCTTGCTCAGCCCCTTGACCACCAGCGGCACCCGGCCGCAGGCGGCCGGAGTGGGGAACTTGATTCGGGCCACCTTGTCGGCCACACGTTCCTCATCGAGCGCGGCCATCATCCGGTCCGCCCGGCGCAACATGTTCTGGGCGGCAACAGCTTTGGTCGCCTTGGCGCCCATCTTGGCAGCCTGGGTCCGCAGCGCGGTGGCCTTACGTTCGGCGTTGGCGCGTTCCCGGCGGCGACGTTGCTCGTCGGTAGCGCGGGCATCGAGGTACTTGTGCCAGCCCATGTTGTAGACGTCGACCTCGCCCCGAACGGCGTCCAGGAACCACACCCGGTTGACGACATCGGCGAGCAGCTCCACATTGTGGCTGATGATGATCAGCCCACCGGTATGCGCTCGCAGGAAATCGCGGAGCCAGCCAACCGAATCCGCGTCGAGATGGTTGGTCGGCTCATCGAGCAGCAAAACGGTGGACGAACCCGCGCCGGTGTCCGATGCCGCGAACAAGATGCGGGCCAGCTCCACCCGGCGGCGCTGGCCCCCGGACAAGGTACGTAGCTGCTGGGTGAGCACCCGTTCGGGCAGGCCGAGACTGGCGCAGATGCGGCTGGCTTCGCTTTCGGCGCCGTAACCGCCCAGCGCCACGAACCGCTCCTCGAGCTGGCCGTAGCGGCGGATGGCGCGGTCGCGGGCAGCGTCATCGGCCACCTCGGCCATCAGTGCCTGCTGTTTCTCCAGGTCGGTGAGCAACACGTCCAGGCCGCGGGCCGACAGCACTCGATCGCGAGCCAGCACTTCGAGGTCGCCCTCTTTCGGATCCTGTGGCAGGTATCCGATTTCACCGGATCGGGTGACCGAACCGGCGTACGGTTCGCTCTCGCCCGCCAGGATGCGCAAGGTTGTCGTCTTGCCCGCTCCGTTGCGGCCGACCAGACCGATCCGATCGCCAGGTTGCACCCGCAAGTCCGGGCCGTCAGGCGAGAGCAGGATACGCGCGCCAGCGCGGACCTCCAGGTCCGTGGCCGTGATCACGATCTCTCTCCCTGCGTTGTGGTGTTACTTGTCATCGGTGAAAACCGCCGGCCGCTTCTCGGCGCGTGCGGCCACCGCTTCTTCAAAGTTTGCGGTCAGCAGGCGGACGAAGAGCTGGCCCAGCCCCTCGGCCTGCATGTGCCCCTCCAGGCTAGCGGCGTCTAGTCCACTCCACAGTGTGCGTTTGGTCAACTCAATTCCCGGCCTGGAGAAGGCCGCCATTCGTGCCGCGATCGCGTAACAGGTGTCCAGTAGCTGGCCATCGGGCACCCGGCAGGACACCAGACCAATTCGCTCGGCTTCCTCCGCGGTGACATCGCGGCCGGTCAACATGATCTCGAAGGCGCGCGAGGACCCGATGGCCCTGGGCAACAAGTAACTCAGGCCCAGCTCGCTGGCGGTCAGCCCATTGTTGATGCCGGCGGCCCGGAAGTACGCGCTGGCCGCGGCCACCCGGACATCGGCGGCCAACGCCAGGCACAGTCCCCCACCGATGGCCGGCCCGTTGACCGCGGCGATCACCGGCTGATGCAAACGCCGGAGCATCAGGATGACTTCGTCGAGCAGCTCCATCGACCGCAGCGCGTATGTCGGCCGGGTCAATCCCCCAACGTTCGGAACGGCGCCCGCTGACTTGTGATCAGCGCCAGACGAGAAACCCCGGCCAGCCCCGGTCAGCACCACCACCCGCACCGAGTTGTCGTAGCTGACCTCCTCGAGCACCTCCTTGAGCGGCACCATGACGTCGAAGGCCATGGAGTTCATCCGCTCGGGCCGGTTGAGGGTAACCAGCGCAATGTCTGGACGCGGGTGCTCTAACAGGACCAAAGACACCCGTGAACGGTATCGCGTAGGGCCATAGCACCGCGCGTAATGCCGCCATCAGCGCACCGGGGCTGGCCGGCTGTTAAACCACCGTTAGACGACTTCGTAGGACTTGAGCTGTTGCACCAGGTCCTCGAGAGCCGCCGCGGGCAGCGCGCCGGGTTGGTTGAACAGCAGCTTGCCCTTCTTGAAGGCCATCAGCGTAGGAATGGACCGGATCTGAGCGGCCGCGGCCAGCTCCTGCTCGGCCTCGGTGTCAACCTTGGCATACACGACGTCGGGGTGAGCCTCCGAGGACGCCTGGAACGTGGGTGCGAACGCGCGACACGGGCCGCACCAGGAAGCCCAGAAGTCGACGAGCACCATGTCGTTGTCGTTGACGGTTTCGCTGAACTTTGCAGCTGTCAAGTCTTGGGTAGCCATATCAGCCACAACGCCGCGGTGAGGCGGGTTTGTTCCGGTCGAGCCTGCGGCGAACGCAAGCGGGGCTAGAGCAGGCCCTTCTGGGCTACCGCCGGCTCGATCCGGTACTCCCGTAGGTGCCGCACCAGATCGTCCATGACCGCGGGGTTGGCTATGCCGGCTTGTTTGAACACCAGCTTGCCCTTCTTGAACGCCATCAGCGTGGGCAGGTGTTTGACCGCCGCGGCGGAGACCAGCTCCTGCTCGGTCTCAAAGTTGACCTTGCCGTGCACGATGTCGGGGTGCTTGTCCGAGGACCCCTCGTAGGTCGGAGCGAAAACGTCGCACGGTGCGCACAGCGGCGCCCACACATAGACCAACACACTGTCGTTTCCGTGGACGGTCCGCTTGAAGTTCGCTGCCGTCAGATCTTCGGTGGCCACTGGCTTCCTAACCCATCGCGCGTCGGTCCGGCATCGAGCCTACGTCGCGGGCAACCGCGGATTTGTCCGCTTTGACCGCTTGGCTCACCAGCGCCTAACGCACCGGCGATGCCGCAGCTCGCCAGGACCGGTTGGTCAGCAGCCGCATGCCGTTCAGCGCCACCAGCACGGTGGACCCTTCGTGACCCGCTACCCCCAGCGGTAGCGGCAACTGCCCGAACAGATCCCACAACACCAGCACACTGATGAAGGTTCCCGCAATGAACAGATTGGCGATGACAACACGGCGGGCTTGACGAGCCAGTCCGATGAGGGTCGGAATGGTGTGCAGTTCGTCGCGCACCGTGACGCCGTCGGCCGTCTGCAACGTCAGATCCGCGCCGGCACCCATGGCGACCGATGTGTGCGCCGCAGCCATGGCGGGCGCGTCGTTGACACCGTCGCCGACAACGAGCACCCGATGACCGCCGGCCTGCAGCGCCTGAACGGCTTCGACCTTCTGCTCGGGCAGCAGTGCGGCGCGGACATCGGTGATCCCGGCGTGCTGTGCGACTCGTTGGGCCGCGCATGGGTTGTCGCCGGTGAGTAGCACCGGCGGAGCCGAGGTCAAGGCAGTCAGGGCCGCAACCGACGGTGCCGCATCCGCACGAACCTGGTCGGTGAGTCCGAGCACCCCGATGGCGACGCCGTTACGCAAGACGATGGCCGCGGTGGCACCAGCCTCCAGGATCGGGGCGAGTTCGGGCAGCGGGGCGCCCCGATAGCTGTGCGGGCTGCACACCTCGACAAAATCACGGCCGACGCTGGCCCGGACTCCGCGACCGGGCAGGGCGCGGAAGTCCTCGGCCCCCGGGATGGTGACACCGCGCCGACGCACCTCCTCCACGATCGCCCGTCCCAACGGATGCTCGCTGGATTGTTCTGCGGCAGCTGCCAATTGAAGCAGTTTCTTGATACCGACATCGGCACTAAGCGGCTCGACGATGGCCAATTGCGGCAGCCCAAATGTCAATGTTCCGGTCTTGTCCAAAGCGACCACTCCGGTGTCGGCAAGGTGCTCCACGACAATCGCGGATTTGACCAGCACTCCGTGCCGGCCGGCATTGGCGATCGCCGAAAGCAACGGCGGCATGGTCGCCAGCACAACTGCGCACGGGGAGGCAACGATCATAAATGTCATCGCGCGCAACAAAACCACCTGCACCGGGACACCCAACATCAGCGGAATGGCGATTAGCGCAAGGGTGGCGATGACTACACCTATGGAGTAGCGCTGTTCGATCTTTTCAATGAACAGTTGAGTTTTGGCCTTGGTCGCCGAAGCTTCGGACACCAGCTCGACGATGCGGGCTACTACCGTTTGCGACGGATCGCGGGTGACCAGCAACTGCAAGACCCCCGAGCCGTTGACGGTGCCGGCGAACACCTCATCACCACGGCCCTTGGCAGCCGGCATAGACTCGCCGGTGATAGAGCGTTGGTCGACTTCGGAGCATCCCGACAGCACCGCACCGTCGGCCGGTATGCGCTCGCCCGGACGCACCACGACCCGATCGCCGACCACCAACTCACTGGCCGCCACCACCTGCTCGTTGCCATCGACATCGAAGACCGTTGCCTGCTCCGGCGCCAGGTCTAACAACCCTTTGACCGAGTCAGCGGTGTGCTTGGTCGCGACATCATCGAGTGCGCCGGAGGTCGCGAAGATCACGATCAACAGCGCCCCATCGAAGATCTGCCCGATTGCCACGGCTCCGATCGCGGCCACGATCATCAGCAGATCCACGTCCAGGGCCCGATTCCGCAGCGCCTGAGCGCCAGCCCAGGCCGAACCCCACCCACCGGCCAGATAACAGGCCAGATACAGCGTCCACCAGACCGGCTGCGCAGCGCCGTTGAGCTGGGCCACCAGCCCGGTCAAGAACAGCGCCAGCGCGAATCCCGCCCAACGCACCGACATGACCGACCACAGCGCGGCACGCCAAGTCAACGGTCGAACGCTGGTACTTGGAATGCGATCCAACCGATCTGACGAAGCCTCGGCAGCACTCACTTCAAACGCGGTCAAAGTCATTCCGGCGGCCTCACAGAGGGGGTGGGAGTTCGTCAGGATGAACCGAGTCTAGGGACGCCGAGAACCCGGGAAAATCTCGATTGCATTGCGGTATGCGATTGAATTGGTCACTGCGACAAGGCAAGCCGCAATGTAAACGAAGCCGGCTTATGTCCGGCGTCCTTCGTGCGCCCGAAACCGGGGACTCAGGGCAACCTCGCGCGCCCATCTTCCTGGCCTCAGATGCCGCCTGAATTGCGCCCTTGTTCATGCAATTTCAGTCAGGAAAGGATGCGCAATGGGCAAACAAACCCGGCAGAACTGCGGTAGAATTCTTCGGCCGCTGACGCTTCATACTGGAGGTGCGCGATGTCATTCGTGATTGCAGATACTCAGTGGGTGTCGGAGGCAGCCGGGAGCCTGGCTCGCATCGGATCACTGATCGAGACGGCGAACTCGGCGGCGGCGACTCAAACCACCGCCGTGACGGCCGCGGCGGCCGATGAGGTGTCATCCGCGGTCGCGTCTTTGTTCGGTGCGCACGGCCAGAGCTTCCAGGCCGTGAGCCTGCAAGCTGCGGCGTTTCACGAGCGATTCGTGCAAACGCTGTTCGGCGGCGCGGCGGCGTACACCGCCGCGGAGGCTGCCAGCGTCAACCCTCTGCAGCCGCTGCTCGATGTGATCAACGCACCCACCCAGTTGCTGTTGAACCGTCCCCTGATCGGTAACGGCACCGATGGGACAGCCGCCAACCCGAACGGCGGGGCCGGCGGACTGCTCATCGGCGATGGCGGCAAGGGCTTCTCGTCAGCTACCGCCGGGGTGGCCGGTGGATCCGGTGGAGCCGCGGGCCTGTTCGGCAGTGGTGGCGCCGGAGGAACCGGCGGAGGGGGCGCGCTCGGCGGCAACGGCGGCACGGGAGGGCTGCTGCTCGGCAACGGCGGGGCCGGCGGCATGGGCGGCACCGGTAGTACCGCCGGATCCGGCGGCTCTGCCTTGCTAATCGGTATGGGCGGCGCCGGCGGTACCAGCGGTCTGGCGGGGATCGGTGGCCTCGGCGGCAATGGCGGGCTGCTGTTCGGCAACGCCGGTGATGGCGGCAACGGCGTCTTCGGCGGTGGTAACGGTGGCAGGGCCTGGCTGCTGGGCAACGGGGGCGCGGGCGGGGACTCGAGTTCCATGGGCAACTCCGGCAATGGCGGCAACGCCGGCTTCTTCGTCGGCAACGGCGGTATTGGCGGCACCGGCGGCTCGAACGCCAACGGCGGGGTGGGCGGCCAGGCCGGGCTCATCGGCAACGGCGGGGCCGGTGGCGATGGCGGCGGAGTCAGCGGCAACGGCGGCAACGGTGGCAACGCGCTGCTGATCGGCAATGGCGGCGACGGTGGCACCGGCGGTGGCACCGGCACCGACGGTCTCGGCGGAACCCGTGGGCTGCTGTTCGGCCAGGACGGCACCAACGGCTAGTGGCAGGTCAGTCCGCCCGCGGCTGGTTACGGTTGCGTACGTTTTGCCCGCTCGGAGAGACTAAGCCCCGGAAAGCGCCGATCAGCCGAGTCGAAGGGAACTGCATTGGGGCACTACATCGCCAACGTCCGTGATCTCGAGTTCAACCTATTCGAGGTTCTCGATGTCGGCGCCGTCCTCGGCACCGGAAAGTACAGCGAACTCGATGCCGACACCGTTCGTACGATCCTGTCCGAAGCGGCGCGCTTGGCCGAGGGCCCGGTCGCCGAAACCTTTGCCGCCGCGGACCGCAACCCACCGGTATTTGACCCGGCCACCCACTCCATCAGCGTGCCCGATGAGCTAGTCAAGACCGTCCAGGCCATCAAAGACGCCGAGTGGTGGCGCCTGGGCTTGGCCGAGGAGATCGGCGGGATGCCCGCCCCTCCGCCACTGACCTGGGCCGTCAACGAAATGATCTTCTGTGCCAACCCGTCTGCGGGCTTCTTCATCCTGGGCCCGACGATGGCGCAATCGCTCTACGCCGAGGGCAACGAGGAGCAACGGCGATGGGCGGCAATGGGAATCGAGCGTGGGTGGCAGGCCACCATGGTGCTCACCGAACCCGACGCGGGCTCTGACGTCGGCGCCGGCCGCGCCAAGGCCATCGAACAACCCGATGGCACCTGGCACATCGAAGGCGTCAAGCGGTTCATTTCCGGTGGTGACGTAGGCGACACGAGCGAGAACATCTTCCATCTGGTGTTGGCCCGTCCCGAGGGCGCCGGTCCAGGCACCAAAGGGCTGAGTCTGTTCTACGTCCCGAACTACTTGTTCGATCCCGACACCGGGGAACTCGGGCCGCGCAACGGCGTCTACGTGACCGGCCTGGAGCACAAGATGGGCCTGAAGTCCTCCCCCACCTGCGAGGTGACGTTCGGCGCCACCGACGTACCCGCGGTGGGTTACCTGGTCGGCGGGGTGCACAACGGGATCGCGCAGATGTTCACCGTGATCGAGCACGCGCGAATGACGATCGGGGTGAAGTCCTCCGGGACGCTGTCCACCGGCTACCTCAACGCACTCGCCTATGCCAAGGAGCGGGTGCAGGGCGCGGATCTGACCCAGATGACCGATAAGACCGCGCCACGGGTCACGATCATGCATCACCCCGATGTGCGCCGTAGCCTGATGACCCAGAAGGCCTACGCCGAGGGGCTGCGGGCGCTGTATCTGTATGCCGCAGCGCACCAGGACGACGCTGTTGCGCAACGGGTTTCGGGCGCGGACCACGACATGGCGCACCGCGTCGACGATCTGCTGCTGCCGGTGGTCAAGGGTGTCGGGTCGGAACGGGCCTACGAAATCCTCACCGAGTCGCTGCAGACCCTGGGCGGTTCCGGCTTCCTGTCCGACTATCCGATCGAGCAGTACATCCGCGACGCCAAGATCGATTCCCTCTACGAAGGCACCACCGCCATCCAGTCACTGGACTTCTTCTTCCGCAAGATCGTCCGTGACCACGGTCAGGCGCTGCAGTTCGTGACGGCTCAGATCACGCAGACCATCGACAACGTCGATCCGTCGCTGAAACCGCAAGCCGAGCTGCTACAGACCGCGCTCGACGACGTCACCGCGATGACGGGCACACTGACCACCTACCTGATGTCGGCCGCCCAGCATCCGACCGACATCTACAAGGTGGGGCTCGGGTCGGTGCGCTACCTGCTCGCGGTCGGAGACTTGATCATCGGTTGGCGGCTGCTGGTGCAGGCCGGCGTCGCACACGCTGCGCTGGCCGACTCCCCCAGCAAGGACGACGAGGCCTTCTACACAGGCAAGATCGCCGTGGCGACCTTTTTCGCCAAGAACATGCTGCCGAAGCTGACCGGAGTGCGGGCCGTCATCGAATCCATCGACGACGAGATCATGCGCATTTCCGAAGAAGCCTTCTGAGGCCCCTGACGTCAGAAGTCAAAAATTGTCTGCCCACCCCCGGTTGGGCTGTTCGAGATGTATATCGGCCCCAGCAGGAAGGGATAATTGCCGGTATTGAATGGGTTGTTCGACGGCACGACCAATGGCGCGTTGGTGCTACCAGTAACCGTCTGGGAGTACAACTGCACACCGTCGGTGGTATAGACCGTAATAGTGGTTCCCACCGGCACCGAATAGCCAACCGGAACGCCGGGAATGAGGCTGGAAGGAATGGTGCCGTATAATCCGCCCGAATCGATGAACGAGCCGGTAGCGGGCTGCAGCGGACCGTTGTTGATCTGTATCTGCAGGTCAGTGACCGGCGAGCCGGTGACCGATGCGACCGGGGTCAGCGGGTTGGCACCAAACTGCAGGTAACCCAGATTCGTGTTTATCAGCACGCCTTGATTGAGGTCACCCGGCAGCGCGGCGGTCACCTGGTCAGGCAGCGGGAAATCGTTGTTGGGCCCAATTCCCAAATAAAGGGGTAGCGACGAGAGCGGAATAGAAGTGGTGACGCCATTGATTGTCTGAGTCGCCGACGTGGCGACCGCAACATTGGTCGGATCGGTGACGATGCCATTCCCGAAATTCACCGTTGTCTGATATGTCTGATATTGCACGGTGTTGAACGCGTAGCTGCTATTGCCGTAGGTGACGGCGCCCGAACCGGTGGGGGTGCCCAGAGATTGCAGATTGACGTCTTGCGGCCGGACCAACAGGCCACTGGCTCCGGTATCGACCGTCACAGCGATGCCGGGGCCCCCGCCGACCGAGATGGTCACCACTGGGTTGCCGTATTGGTCCACCCGCATCAGGATTTCGTTCGCGGGCAGCGGGGTGCCGGTGCCCGCGGCCCCGGCCTGGCCCCACAGCCAGCCCCCCAGGCCACCGGTGCCGCCATCGCCGCCGCGCAGGCCGGCCCCGCCCATTCCGCCGTTGCCGATCAGACCCGCGTTTCCGCCCGCGCCCCCAGCCACGCCGGCATGCGTGCTGTTGCCACCGCTTCCGCCGTTGCCATACAACCACCCACCGGCTCCGCCGGGTGTCCCTATGCCTTGGGCGGTGGTATAGCCGTTGGCACCGTTGCCGATCAGCGGACGCCCAGTCAACTCCAGAAATGGCCCGTTGACCAGGGCGGTCGATGCATTGACTGCGTTCGAGAGCAGCTGATTTGCGTTGGCGGATTCGGCGCCGAGATATGCGGCCGCGTCGGTCGCGAGCTTGCTGGCCAACTGGTCATAGGCGGTTGCCAACTGACCTGCCAGCGCTTGGTACTGCTGACCGAAGCCCCCTAGCAGTGTTGCCGCGGCCGCAGAGACCTCATCGGCGGCCGCGGCGGTAAGTTCGGTGGTCGAAATCGCCGCCGCCGCGTTTGCCGCGTTGACCGAAGAACCGATGCCCTGCAAGTCGGCCGCCGCCGAAGTCACCAGCTCGGGCGCCACCACCAGAAGAGACACGTAAGCCCCCTCACTCGCCAGCGACGGATGCCGCACCTAGCCGGTAACTCGACTTGGAACAGTGTGGTCGAAGTCACAGTCTAGATGTTGGCCGCGGCCGAGCATAGGCTAGAAACCATACAGGTCAATGATCAACTGTATGGCGACAGATCGTCGGCCGGCGCGGGCCGACGCAGCGTCGAGTCAGACGGTAAAACCAAGGGCGCGCAGCTGCTCCCGCCCGTCCTCGGTGATCTTGTCCGGCCCCCACGGCGGGTTCCACACCCAGTTGATCTGCATCTCGTTGACCAGCCCGCTGCCGACCAACGCGCTGCGCGACTGATCCTCGATGACATCGGTCAGCGGACAGGCCGGCGAGGTCAACGTCATGTCGATCAGCGCGACGGTACCGTCCTCTCCTTCGGCCAGGTTCAGTCCGTAGACCAGCCCCAGATCGACAACATTGATGCCCAGTTCGGGGTCGACGACGTCGCGCATCGCCTCCTCGATGTCGGCGAGCATCTCTTCATTGGGAGCGGTGGTTTCACTCATCGCTGACCTCCTCCACGTGTTCGCCGCCTTCGGCTAGCGCATTTGCGGTAATAGCCTGGGCCAGTGCGTCTTTGAATGCCATCCAGCCGAGCAAGGCACACTTCACCCGAGCCGGATACTTCGCGACGCCGGCAAACGCAACTCCGTCGCCCAGGACATCCTCGTCGCCCTGCACGGTTCCGCGCGAGGACACCATTTGACTGAAGGCGTCGACGGTCTCGAGCGCCTCTGGCACCGTTTGCCCGATCACCTGCTGGGTGAGCACCGAGGTAGCGGCTTGGCTGATGGAACAACCTTGCCCGTCATAGGAAACGTCTGCAATCGTCGCCCCGTCATTGGACAGTGTGACCCGCAGGGTGACTTCGTCGCCGCAGACCGGGTTGACGTGGCTGACCTGGGTGGCGAACGGCTCCCGCAATCCGCGGTGCTGCGGGTGCTTGTAGTGATCGAGGATCACGTCCTGATACATCTGCTCCAGTCGCAACTTCAGCCTCTCCCAAAGAAATTCAGCGACCGCTGCACACCGGCCAACAGCCGGCTCACCTCGTCGCGGGTGTTGTACACCGCGAACGACGCGCGCGCGGTTGCGGCTACGCCGAACTTGCGGTGCAGCGGCAATGCGCAGTGATGCCCGACCCGGACCGCGACGCCTTCGTCATCGAGCACCTGACCGACATCGTGGGCGTGCACCCCATCAACGACGAACGACACCGGCGACCCGCGGTTCTCCATCGACGTGGGTCCGATGATGCGGACGCCGCCGATGGCCGACAGCCCCTCGACGGCCGCGGCAACCAGGTCACGCTCGTGGGCTTCGATGACATCCATACCGATTGCATCCAGATAGCGCGCCGCTGCCGCCAATCCGACCACCTGGGAGGTCATCGGGGTGCCCGCCTCGAAGCGCTGGGGCGCGGGCGCGTACGTGCTGGCCTCCATGGTCACCGTTTCGATCATCGAACCGCCGGTCAGGAACGGCGGCATCGCCGCCAACAGCTCACGACGGCCATAGAGCACACCGATTCCGTTGGGACCCAGCATTTTGTGTCCAGAGAAGGCGGCGAAATCCACATCAAGTTTGTGAAAGTCGACCGGCTGATGCGGCACCGACTGGCAGGCATCCAAAACCGTCAGCGCCCCCACCGCCTTGGCGCGAGACACCAATTCGGCCACCGGCGCCAACGCACCGGTCACATTCGAATGATGAGTGAAGGTAACAACTTTGACGCGCTCATCGAGCTGCAGTGAATCGAGGTCGATACGCCCCTCGTCGGTCACCGAGTACCAACGCAACGTTGCCCCGGTACGCCGGGCGAGTTCCTGCCACGGAATCAGGTTGGCGTGGTGTTCGAGTTCGGTGGTGACGATGACGTCACCCGGGCCGATGGCTCGGTCGAACCGGCTGTCCCCCAGCACGTATGACACCAGATTGAGTGACTCGGTGGCATTCTTGGTGAACACCAGTTCGTCGGGCTCGGCTCCAACGAAAGCCGCAATGTCGGCTCGGCCCTGCTCGTAGGCGTCGGTGGCTTCTTCCATCAGCTGATGGGCCCCGCGATGCACCGCGCCGTTGCACGTGGTGAGAAATTCCCGCTCCGCATCGAGCACCTGCAGCGGACGCTGCGATGTGGCACCGGAATCCAGGTAGGCCAACTGATTTCCGCTACGCATGACGCGCTGCAGGATCGGGAAGTCGGCCCGGATCGCCGCGAGGTCCAGACGCGCCACCGAGACAGTCATTTTCAGGCCCCTGCGGCCGCCGCTTGGGTAAAGCGGACGTACCCGTTCTGCTCGAGTTCGTCGGCCAGCTCGGGCCCACCGGATTCGGCGATACGTCCGCCGACGAACACGTGCACAAACTCTGGACGGATGTAGCGCAGAATGCGGGTGTAGTGGGTGATCAACAAGATGCCGCCGTGTTCTGCCTCCGCGTAGCGGTTGACCCCCTCGCTGACCACGCGCAACGCGTCAACGTCGAGGCCAGAGTCGGTCTCGTCGAGAATGGCGATCTTGGGCTTGAGCAGTTCCAGCTGCAGAATCTCATGGCGCTTCTTCTCGCCGCCGGAAAAGCCTTCGTTGACGCTGCGCTCGGCGAACACGGGGTCGATCTCGAGGGCGGCCATCGCGGCCTTGACCTCTTTGACCCAGTGCCGCAGCTTCGGCGCCTCGCCGCGGATGGCCGTCGCAGCCGAACGCAGGAAGTTCGACACCGAGACACCGGGCACCTCGACGGGGTACTGCATGGCCAAAAACAGTCCGGCTCGGGCACGCTCGTCGACACTCATCTCCAGCACGTCGGCGCCGTCTAGCGTGATGGACCCCGATGTCACCTGGTACTTGGGGTGACCGGCGATGGCATAGGACAACGTGGACTTGCCGGAGCCGTTGGGGCCCATCAAAGCGTGTGTCTCACCGGATTTCACGGTGAGATCGACGCCCTTGAGGATGGGAATCTCGCGCTCACCCTCGGCTGCGTTGGGATTCTCGACGCTGACGTGCAGGTCCTTGATAATCAATGTGGTCATGAGGCTGCTGTATTTTCCGTCTTCTCTGTTGCCTGTGATTCGGTGATTTCCAGTTCGTGTTCAATGGCGCCGGTCAAGCGTTCCCGCACCTCGGGAAGCGCGATCTTGGAGATGATCTCGCCGAAGAAACCACGGATCACCAACCGGCGGGCCTGCTCTTCGGGGATGCCCCGAGAGCGCAGGTAGAACAGTTGCTCGTCGTCGAAACGCCCGGTCGCACTGGCGTGGCCGGCGCCGGCAATCTCGCCGGTCTCGATCTCCAGATTGGGCACCGAGTCCGCACGCGCACCGTCGGTGAGCACCAGGTTGCGGTTCACCTCGAAGGTGTCGGTGCCGGTGGCCGCGGCACGGATCAGCACGTCGCCCACCCACACGGTGTGCGCGTCCGGCAGGGCCGACTCCGGATCGCCTTGCAGTGCACCCTTGTACAGCACGTTGGACTTGCAGTCCGGCTGAGCGTGATCCACCAGCAGCCGCGACTCCAGGTGCTGGCCGTCGTCAGCGAAGTACAGGCCCAGCAGGTCGGCATCGCCCCCGGGTGCGGTGAAGCGCACGTTGGCCGACATCCGCACCACTTCGCCGCCCAATGTCACGGTCACGTGCCGCAATACCGCGTCCTTACCCAGCTTGGCGTGATGCGCGCTCAGGTGAACGGTGTCGTCAGCCCAGTCCGCGATCCACACCACGGTGAGCCGGGCACAGTCGCCGACGACGAACTCGACATTGTCGGCGTAGGTTCCACCACCCCGGTGGTCGACCACCACGACGGCTTCACCCAGCTCCTCGACCCTGATCTGCAGGTGCCCGTAGGCAACCGCGCCTTCACCCGGCCCGGTGACGGTGATGTTCACCGGCTCGCCCAGCTGGGTGTCTCGCCCGACGGTGACCAACGTTGCCGAGTTGAACGATGAGAAGGCCTGGGCGGCAACACGATCAGCGGGAACACCGCCCTGGCCCAACCGCTCGTCGCCGCGGCGTACCGTCTCTACCCGCAGACCGGCCTGTTCACCGACGGTGAGCTGGGCGCTGCCCGAGGCAGGTGCGGAGCCGTCGTGCAGACCGCGCAACCGCTTCAGCGGAGTGAACCGCCAAATCTCGTCGCGGCCGTGCGGAACCTCGAAGGCGTCGACGTCGAAAGATGCGAATAGCTCACCCTTGTTCAGTGCAGCGGCCGTCGTCAGATTTTCAACGGTCATCCGACCGCACCCTCCATCTGCAGCTCGATTAGCCGGTTGAGCTCGAGCGCGTACTCCATCGGCAGTTCCTTGGCGATCGGCTCGACAAAGCCGCGCACCACCATCGCCATCGCCTCGTCCTCGGTCAACCCACGGCTCATCAGATAGAACAGCTGGTTTTCGCTGACCTTGGACACGGTGGCCTCGTGGCCCATCGTGACGTCGTCCTCGCGGATGTCAACGTAGGGGTAGGTGTCGCTGCGGCTGATCGTATCGACCAGCAGCGCATCACATTTCACACTGGACCGTGACCCGTGCGCACCCTTGTTGACCTGGACCAGGCCCCGGTAGGAGGTGCGACCGCCACCGCGCGCGACCGATTTGGACACGATGTTGCTCGACGTGTTCGGCGCCAGGTGCAGCATCTTGGCGCCGGTGTCCTGGTGCTGATCCTCGCCCGCGAACGCCACCGACAGCACTTCGCCCTTGGCGTGTTCGCCGGTCATCCACACCGCCGGGTACTTCATGGTGACCTTGGATCCGATGTTGCCGTCGATCCACTCCATGGTGGCGCCGGCCTCGGCGCGGGCCCGCTTGGTGACCAGGTTGTAGACGTTGTTCGACCAGTTCTGAATGGTGGTGTAGCGCACCCGCGCATGCGGTTTCACGATGATCTCGACGACGGCCGAGTGCAGCGAGTCCGACTTGTAGATCGGCGCGGTGCAGCCCTCGACGTAGTGCACGTAGGAACCCTCGTCGGCAATGATCAGCGTCCGCTCGAACTGACCCATGTTCTCGGTGTTGATCCGGAAGTAGGCCTGCAGCGGGATATCGACGTGCACGCCCGGCGGGACGTAGATGAAACTTCCGCCCGACCACACCGCGGTGTTCAGCGCGGAGAACTTGTTGTCCCCGGCCGGGATCACGGTGCCGAAGTACTGCTTGAAGATCTCCGGGTGTTCGCGCAGACCGGTGTCGGTGTCCAAGAAGATGACGCCTTGGGCCTCCAGATCCTCGCGGATCTGGTGGTAGACCACCTCTGACTCATACTGGGCCGCCACACCGGCGACCAGGCGCTGCTTCTCGGCTTCCGGAATGCCCAGGCGATCGTAGGTGTTGCGAATGTCTTCGGGCAGATCGTCCCAGCTGGCAGCCTGCTTCTCGGTAGAGCGCACGAAGTACTTGATGTTGTCGAAGTCGATGCCCCCGAGGTTGGAACCCCAATTCGGCATGGGCTTGCGCTCGAAGATGCGCAGCGCCTTGAGCCGAGTTTGCAGCATCCATTCGGGCTCGTTTTTCTTGGCGGAGATATCGCGGACCACGGCCTCGGACAACCCGCGCTGCGCGGCCGCGCCGGCCGCGTCGGAGTCCGACCAGCCGTAGCCATAGTTGCCCAGTGAGGCGATGGCCTCATCCTGGGTCAGCGGTTCGACCGCGGTCTTCGCTTCTGGTGTGAGTGTCATGCGGACGCTCCTCCGGTGCTCGTCAGGTGTTGGCGCGGGCTGGGCGCCGGGGTTAGGGGCACGTGGGTGGTGCAGGCACAGTCTCCGTTGACGATGGTCGCCAACCGCTGCACGTGAGTGCCGAGCACCTCCGCGATGGCCTGCTGCTCGGCTTCACACAACTCCGGGAATTCCTCGGCTACATGGGACACCGGGCAGTGGTGCTGGCAGATTTGCACACCGTGGATGGGCCCGCCCACCCGGGTGGTTGTGGCGACGTAGCCCGCCTTGGTCAGCGCGCTGGCGACGCGCTCGGCCGCCGCTTCGACCGCGGCGTCGTCTGGGCTGGCAGCGGCCGGCACACCGGCCAGAATGGCGTCGATCCGGCGCCGGGCGAACGTGCGCACCGCGTCATCACCACCGATTTCACGGAGTTGGCGTATCGCCGCCGCCGCCAGATCATCGTAGGAGTGCTCGAGCTTGGCCCGGCCTCCCGGTGTCAGGCGGTAGCGCTTGGCGGGCCGTCCACGTCCCGCCTGCTGCCACGGGGCGGCAGGCGCGGATTCGGCGTCACCCGCGTCGATCAAGGCATCGAGATGGCGACGTACGCCGGCAGCCGAGAGCCCGAGCCGGTCACCGATCTCGCTGGCCGTGATGGATCCGGATTCCAGGAGCAACCGGACGATGGCCCTGCGGGTGTGACCATCCGACCCGGCCACGAGAGCTGCGCTGTGCGCAGCACTGAACTCCGGTTGGATTTTCACAACACCAGTGTGACGCAATTCCGGGCATCGGTCTAGCAAGGATGCCCTGGCTAGGGGTTGCGCTGGTCACACCCGAGTGACGCGACGGCACCGCCTGGTGTGCCGCTACGCTGCTCTGATGGCAGCCCGCCACCACACGCTGAGCTCATCGATCGCCAGCTTGCACGGCGACGAGCAGGCGGTGGGCTCGCCGCTAAACGCCGCCGAACTCACCGCACTGGCGCGAACTCGCCTGTTCGGAGCTACCGGAACCGTCCTGATGAGCATCGGCGCGCTGGGTGCCGGCGCCAGGCCAGTAGTCCAGGACCCCACGTTCGGAGTGCGGTTACTCAATCTTCCGTCGCGAATACAGACGGTGTCATTGACCATGACGACCACCGGTGCGGTCATGATGACGCTGGCTTGGCTGATGCTCGGCCGGTTCGCGCTGGGCAAGCGGCGGATGTCGCGCGGGGAACTGGACCGCACGCTGGTGTTGTGGATGCTGCCGCTGCTGATCGCACCACCGATGTACAGCAAGGACGTCTACTCCTACCTGGCCCAAAGCCAGATCTCGAGGGACGGGCTGGACCCCTACCGGGTGGGACCGGCATCGGGTCTGGGACTGGGCCACGTCTTTACGCTGTCGGTCCCCAGCTTGTGGCGGGAAACGCCGGCACCCTACGGCCCTCTGTTCTTGTGGATCGGCCGCGGAATCTCGGATTTGACCGGCGAGAACATCGTCGCCGCGGTGCTCTTCCACCGACTGGTGGTGTTGATCGGCGTGGCGTTGATCGTGTGGGCTACCCCACGATTGGCCCAACGCTGCGGGGTGGCCGAGGTCAGCGCGCTATGGCTGGGCGCAGCCAATCCGCTGCTGTTCATGCATCTGGTTGCCGGTATCCACAACGAGGCGCTGATGCTCGGACTGATGCTGACCGGCGCCGAGTTCGCGCTGCGAGGTCTTGATGCGCCGCGGCTGATACCACTTTCCGGTCGGCCCCGTCCGGCGCTCAGGCGCGCCGGCAGCGCGGAGCGAAGCCGGGCAATCAAGGCTCGTGCCACCGCATGGGAACCGCTGGGCATGCTGGCGGGCGGAGCGATCCTGATCGCGCTGTCGTCGCAGGTGAAGTTGCCGTCGCTGCTGGCGCTGGGCTTTATCACGATGGCATTGGCATACCGCTATGGCGGCACGATCAAGGCGCTGCTGGTGTGTGGCAGCGCGATGTCGGCGTTGACGGTGTCGGTAATGGCCGTGGTCGGCTGGGCCAGTGGGCTGGGGTTCGGCTGGATGTTCACCCTGGGAACCGCCAACGTGGTGCGCAGCTGGATGTCGCCGCCAACGCTACTGGCACTGGGCACCGGGCAGGTCGGGATCCTGCTGCGGCTGGGTGATCACACCACCGCGGTGCTGTCGCTGACGCGCGCCATGGGCGTCTTGATCATCATGGTGATGGTCAGCTGGCTGCTGCTCGCCGTGTTCCGCGGCCGCCTGCACCCGATCGGAGGGCTTGGCGTCGCGCTGGGCCTCACGGTGCTGTTGTTTCCGGTGGTGCAGCCCTGGTACCTACTCTGGGCGATCATTCCGATGGCCGCCTGGGCCACCCGCACCGGATTCCGGGTGGCGACCATCATCATCACCCTCATCGTCGGCATCTTCGGCCCCACCGCCAACGGCGATCGCTTCGCGCTATTCCAGATCGTTGATGCCACCCTGGCCAGCGCCATCATCGTGCTGGTGCTGATGGCCCTCACCTACCACCGGTTGCCATGGAGGGCACTGCCGGTCGACTCGACCCCACCAGCAGAGGCGACCCAACCGGCGGAAGCGACTCAGCAGGCCGAACCAAACCAACAGGGCGAATCGGATCAGCAGGAGACCGCGGACCCGGCCGCCGAGACTCCGGTGACCCGGCGACCGACGTCGGCAACCGACGCCTACGCTGACTCGACGTGAGCTCGGACCCCAAATACCCCGCGGCAGGCCGGGGCACCGAAATCGTGGTGAGGCTGCGCGGGGTCGGCAAACAGTACGGCTCTGTGACGGCGGTCTCCAACCTCGACTTGGAGGTGCGCGCCGCAGAGGTGATGGCCCTGCTGGGGCCTAACGGAGCCGGGAAGACCACAACCGTCGAGATGTGTGAGGGCTTCGTGCGCCCGGATGCCGGCAGCATCGAGGTGCTGGGGCTGGACCCGATCGCCGATAACGCACGTCTGCGGCCCCGTATCGGTGTGATGCTGCAGGGCGGGGGCGGCTATCCGGCGGCACGCGCCGGCGAGATGCTCAACCTGGTCGCTTCCTACGCCGCCGACCCGCTAGATCCACGCTGGTTGTTGGACACCCTCGGACTGACCGATGCGGCGCGGACCACCTACCGGCGCCTGTCCGGGGGACAACAGCAGCGCCTCGCCCTGGCCTGCGCCCTGGTGGGGCGGCCCGAGCTGGTGTTTCTGGACGAGCCGACCGCCGGTATGGACGCTCATGCCCGGCTGTTGGTGTGGGAATTGATCGACGCCCTGCGCCGCGACGGGGTGACGGTGGTGCTGACCACCCACCAACTCAAGGAGGCCGAGGAACTCGCCGACCGGCTGGTCATCATCGATCATGGCGTCACGGTGGCTGCCGGAACCCCAAGCGAGTTGATGCGCAGCGGCGCCAAAGACCAATTGAGGTTCACCGCGCCACCGCGGCTAGACCTGTCGTTGTTGGTGTCGGCGCTGCCGGAGGATTACCGGGTCACCGAGGTAACTCCGGGCGAATACCTGGTCGAAGGCAGCGTCGATCCGCAGGTGCTGGCAGCGGTCACGGCGTGGTGCGCGCGCATCGACGTGCTGGCCACCGACATGCGGGTCGAGCAACGCAGCCTCGAGGACGTGTTCCTCGATCTCACCGGTAGAAAGTTGCGATCGTGACGCAGACCAACACCGAAGGCACCTTTCCCGTAGGCACCTTCACCCCGGACCCACGGCCGAGTGCCGTGCCCCGGATGCTGGCCGCTCAGTTCGGTCTGGAGCTGAAGCTGCTGCTGCGCAACGGTGAGCAGCTGCTACTGACCATGTTCATCCCGATCACCCTGCTGATTGGTCTGACACTGCTGCCCCTCGGCTCTTTCGGCCAGCACCGAGCCGCCACCTTCGTGCCGGTGATCATGGCGCTGGCCGTGATCTCCACCGCATTCACCGGGCAGGCCATCGCGGTGGCATTCGACCGCCGATACGGGGCACTCAAACGGCTCGGAGCAACCCCGCTGCCGGTCTGGGGGATCATCGCCGGCAAGTCGCTGGCCGTCGTCGCCGTGGTGTTCCTGCAGGCAATCGTGCTGGGCGCCATCGGCTTCGCCCTGGGCTGGCGCCCGGCGCTGGCCGCGCTGGCGCTGGGTGGCGCGGTGATTGCCCTGGGTACCGCCGGTTTCGCGGCTCTCGGCCTGCTGCTCGGCGGCACGTTACGGGCCGAGATCGTGCTGGCGGTCGCCAACCTGATGTGGTTCGTGTTCGCCGGCTTCGGCGCGCTGACGGTCGAAACCGATGTGATTCCCACCGCGGTCAAGTGGGCGGCGCGGCTCACTCCGTCGGGCGCGCTCACCGAGGCGCTGTCGCGGGCGATGGTCCTGTCGGTGGACTGGTTCGGCCTGGTTGTGCTGGCCGCGTGGGGAACGCTGGCGGCGCTGGCGGCGCGACGCTGGTTCCGCTTCACCTGATACCCGTTCTACTACGCGACGTAGTTGTCGCTACGATCGGGCGGTGGCCCTCGGACGAGTCTTGCTGCGGTTGGTTGACCTGCTCCCCGACCCGAGCCTGCGCGTTCAGCGGATCATCGCCGCGGCCGTCATCCTGACCCAGGGCGGTATCGCCGTCACCGGCGCAATCGTCCGCGTCACGGCCTCGGGCCTGGGTTGTCCGACCTGGCCACAGTGCTTTCCCGGCAGCTTCACCCCGGTGGCGGTCGCCGAGGTGCCCCGAATCCATCAGGCCGTCGAGTTCGGTAATCGGATGATCACCTTCGCGGTGGTCATCACCGCGGCGCTGGCCGTGTTGGCCGTCACCCGGGCACGGCGGCGCACCGAGGTACTGGTCTACGCGTGGCTGATGCCGGCCTCCACGGTGGTGCAGGCCGTGATCGGTGGCATCACGGTGCGCACCGGGTTGCTGTGGTGGACGGTAGCCATCCATCTGCTGGCATCGATGACGATGGTCTGGCTGTCGGTGTTGCTCTATGTCAAAGTCGGCCAGCCCGACGAAGGCGTTACGCACGAACTGGTGGCCAGTCCGCTGCGCGCCCTCACCGTGCTCAGCGCGGTGAATCTGGCCGCGGTCCTGGTAACGGGCACGCTGGTGACGGCCGCCGGCCCGCATGCGGGCGACAAGAGCCCCAGCCGGACGGTGCCGCGACTGAAAATCGAGATCACCGACCTGGTGCACCTGCACTCATCGCTGCTGGTTTCCTACCTCGCGTTATTGGTCGGGCTGGGGTTCGGGCTCCTGGCCGTCGGCGCCACCCACGCGATCCTGCGGCGGCTGACCGTCCTGGTGGTGTTGGTTTTCGCCCAAGCCGGTGTGGGCACCGTGCAGTACTACACGGGAGTGCCCGCCGCTCTGGTTGCCGTCCACGTGGCGGGGGCCGCGGCCTGTACCGCAGCGACCGCGGCGCTATGGGCGTCGATGCGAGAACGGACCCAGGCCGAGGCCCCCCAGAGCTGACTGGACGCTCAGCGCGAACTCACGCTGGGCCCGGTCTCGGGTGGCGGTGTCCAAGCGCCGCCAGCCCAACGACGGGTCGATCAATTGCAGTTCCAGCAGCCGAGTACCGACCAGGTGGGCCCGAGCGCAGAGCAGCTCCCCCACCCGCACGCCGGCCGCAGCGGCCGCGGCCCGCATCGCCGCAGCACCGATATCCCAGATCTCGAAGTCCGGCTCGCCCTGACGTAGCGCGTGTTCCTGGGTGGTGAACGCGTGCGAGGGCCGCCCACCCACAAAAATCAGCACCGCCTCGGGAACCGGATCACCGATCTGCACCAGCGCCGACTGCCCTGCCGCGTGGAGTTCATCGACATATTCCGCGGCCTTGGCGTGATCACTGAAACGCCGAGTGCCGCTACCCACGCCGGGGCCGACGAACACCCGAGGAGCCGGCAGCGACCGCAACCGCTCCCCCGGCCGGCACGTATGGCTGGGTAGCGTCGGCACGCCCCTGTTCGCCAGGTCGTCCAAGTAGCGCCGGTGTGCATTCCAGGCCACCACCGCGGGCGGGTTGAGCAGATTGCGGACGCCGCCGGTCCAGGCCACAAACTCGTCGAGCCGACGGGCGTAGTCGCGGGTAGCCCGCAGGATCACCAGGTCCGCCCGACTGACGTCGGGATCGTCCCACGACAACCAATGCGCATGCAGCCCGCGGCGGCGCAGGGCCGCAACCAGCCCGGCGTCGTCGCCATCACCGGCGGGTTGGTGCGGCCAACCCGCCAAGGCGACGCGCGGATGGAAGACTTCCGGCCGGGCCAACTTCATGGTCGGGCATGATAGCGGCGTGCACGCAATTGAAGTCAGCCAAACAGGCGGTCCCGAAGTCCTCAGCTACGTCGAGAGGCCGCAACCCGAGCCCGGTCATGGCGAGCTGGTGATCAAGGCCGAGGCGATCGGTGTCAACTTCATCGACACCTACTTCCGGTCGGGAAGTTATCCACGGGAGCTGCCGTTCGTCATCGGCTCGGAGGTATGCGGAACCGTGGTAGCCCTCGGCCCGGGTGCCACGGCGGCCGATGCCGGCGGGATTGCTGTGGGCGACCGCGTGGTCAGCGCCTCCGCGAACGGCGGCTATGCCGAATTCTGCACTGCACCGGCGGCTCTGACCGCCAAGGTGCCCGACGGTGTCAGCGCCGAAGTGGCCGCATCGGCACTGCTGAAGGGCCTCACCGCGCACTATCTCCTGAAGTCGGTGTACCCGGTTGCCGACGGCGACGCCATCTTGGTGCATGCCGGCGCCGGCGGCGTCGGGCTGATTCTGACGCAATGGGCTACTCACCTGGGGGCACGGGTGATCAGCACCGTCTCAACTCCGGAAAAGGCCAAGCTCTCCAGGGATGCCGGCGCGGCCGAAGTGCTGGACTACCCCACCGACGCTTGGCAGTTTGGCGGACAGGTGCGCGCCCTGACTGATGGTGCCGGTGTGGCCGCCGTCTACGACGGAGTCGGGGCAACGACGTTCGACGCCAGCCTGGCCAGCCTGGCCGTACGCGGGACGCTCGCATTGTTCGGCGCCGCCAGTGGTCCCGTTCCTCCAGTCGATCCGCAACGGCTCAATGCGGCCGGCTCGGTGTATCTCACCCGTCCGTCGCTGTTCCACTTCATCCGCACCGCCGAGGAATTCAGCTGGCGGGCCAGCGAACTTTTCGACGCGATCAGCAGCGCGGTAATCACCATCGAGGTTGGCGGGCGGTATCGGCTGGCCGATGCGATGAAGGCCCATCAAGATCTGGAAGCCCGCAAGACTATTGGGTCGGTCGTGTTGTTGCCCTAGCCATTTCGGGGCAACTCGGGCAGCAACTGCCGAAGCGCCGGACGCCCCCCAGGCTCAGGGCCGCTGTTCCGGCGGGGTGCGGTCGTCTGGTTTGCCTGCCCCACTCGCGGCGGGATTGCCGGGTTGCTTGCTGCGCCACTGCAAAACCTCGAGAGCGACGGCAACGCGAACCGTGGTGTCCTCGAGAGGCTTGGGAAGCAGGCGCTGCGCGGTTTCGAGTCGGTGCATCAACGTGTTGCGATGGGTGTACAGCAGCCGCGCGGCACGAGATGCATTGCACTGTTGGCTGATAAAGGTCAGCAGGGTGTGTTGCAGAGCCGGGGAGGCTTCCTCGAAGTCGCCGAGCGTGTTCTTGATGAATTCATCCGCACCGTCCGGGTTCTCGGTGAGCAGGGCAATCATCTCGACGTCGCCGAAGAAGGCAACTTGCTGGGGTGAGCGCAGCCGGATCAACATGCGTGCGGCGGTAAGCGCATCGCGGTGGCTACGACGGAACCCGTCAACTCCCGGTTCGGTGGTTCCGATGGCGATGCGCACGTGCGGCAATTCGCGCATCACCTGACGAATCTGACTGCAGTCGAAGACATCTACGTCACGCACCCAGACCCAGCGTGTCGTGGCGGCAGACATGATGGCCAGCGAGCTTGCGCACCCAACGGCATTGCAGAACGCGTCCACGGCTCGGTCCAGGTCGCGGTGGTCACCGTCGGAGCGGTCACTCCAAATGATGGCGGCGGTATGCGACCGATCCAGGGGGTAACCCAACCGGGATTCGGCGGAATCGCGGCTGATGGGTGCGCCATTGAGAAGAAGCTCGACAATGCGGCGGCGCTCGGCGCAGATATTGCGCGACAGCTCGTGGTGCTCGAGCTCCATTTGCGCGGCGATGCCCGCAAGCGTGGTGTCGATGAACGCCGCAGCCGACCGAAACGGCACATCGAGCAGTTCGCGCAGCTCCTGGGGGTCGGTGGTGAGGCCGAACACAATGTCGGTCCACCGCTGCCAGGCCACGTTTTGCCCGACGCGGTAGACATCGAGAGCCAGCGTGTCAAGGCCGAGACGTACCAAATCCCTGGCCATTCGCAGCGGCTCGGCACCCAGGTTCGCCGGTACCGGGTCGCCCGGATTTCGCAGGTTGGACGCCGCGAAGTGGCGTAGATTGGCGCGATTTGCCCGGCTGATGACGGTCGCCAAATCCGGGTTCTCGGCGATTGGCGGCGCTGCAGCCAGCGTCGCACGGTCGAATTCTTCGAGCCATTGTTGACTGGGGTTGAGCGCAACCCGCGCCGCTTCACGGATCAGGTCACGCACCCGCGGCGATAACTCGCGTGACTTCACAGGACGATATTAAGTCACTTGGGTCAAATTCATCGGCTATTTGTGCTGCACAGAGCAACTCGCGGGACACCGGCGCGACGGCGGCAACGGAACAAGAATTACGGCGCTGCCGGGGTTGACGGTAACCGCCCTGCTGTTCGGTAACGGCGGCAGTGCCGAAGCGGTAACGGCGATACCGGCCTAGCCAGCCCGCTAGCTGAATCGAACGGTGCTTCCCGGCAACAGCCGCTCCACCCGTCCATGGCATTCCACTTCGACGGGCGGCACATCACGCGGCTCGACGCTGATCTCCGCGCCCTTCCCACTTACCCTCAGGTGTAGGTGGTTACCGCGGTAGTGAATCGGAAATCCAAGTGCACCAAGGTATTCCGGCCAGTGCGGGGACAACACGATTCGATCGGCACGGATCTCCAGTCCGGTGAAGCAGCGTTGCACGAAGTCCACGCTGCCGGCCATCGCGGCCAGGTGGACACCCTCCGCGGTGGTACCGCCCTGGATGTCGGCAACGTCGGACTCGAGCACCTGCTGAAAGAACTCCAGGGCGCGATCCCGATTGGCGCGGGCCAGCACCCATCCGTGAACCGCGGCGCTCAGCGTCGACCCATGGGAAGTACGCGCCATGTAATAGTCCACCATCTCCGGGATCTGGTCCCGTTCCATGTGGTAGCCGAGCCGGTCCAGCAGCTCCCCCAGTTCGTCCGCAGACAACAGATAGAGCAACATCAGCGCGTCGGCCTGCTTGGACGCCCGATAGCGATTGACATCGTCGTCCTCGGCTTCAAGGATGCGGTCGAGCCGCTGGATGTTGCCGTATCGATGCCGGTAGGCGTCCCAATCCAGTTCTGCCAACTGCTCATATCCGTCAAACTGACTGATCACGCCGTCGTGGAACGGGACGAACATGCGCCGGCTGACGTGGTCCCACTGAGCCAGCTCCGCTTCGGTCAGTGCCAGCTTTTCGTACAAGTCCAACCGGTTCGGCAGCGGCATCAGCAGCAACGCATCGATCGCCCGCAGGATCACCCAGGCCGCCATCACGTTGGTGTACGCGTTGTCGTCCACGCCGTCGTAGGGCCGGTCGGGGTAACCGGAATGGAATTCATCGGGTCCGATGACGCCCTTGATGTGGTACCGATCACCCTCGGCGTCATAAGTCGCCCTACTCACCCAGAACCGGGCTATCTCGGCCATCATCTCGGTCCCGTAATCGATCATGAACGCGAGATCGCCGGTGACTTGGTAAAACTGCCAGACGTTGTATGCGACGGCGATGCCGATATGGTGCGCACGGTGGCTGGCATCGGGTATCCATCGGCCCGACCGCGGGTTCAGGTGCTGCTCGGGGCTTTCCTCTCGCCCGTCGCTGCCGGACTGCCACGGATACATCGCACCGCGATAGCCGGCCAGTTTGGCCGCGCGCTGGGCCTCGAGCAGGCGCCGGTAGCGATACAGCAGCAGCGATCGGGTCACCGCGGGAAGGCGCAGGTTCAGCACCGGGAAGATGAACAGCTCGTCCCAGAAAATATGTCCCCGGTAGGCCTCACCGTGCAGCCCGCGGGCTGGGACCCCGACATCGAGATCCGCACTGTTGTAGGACACCGTCTGCAGCAGGTGCAGCAGGTGCAGGCGCAATACGCGCAGCTCTTCGGTGTGGTTGGAGAATTCGATCGACAACCGTTCCCACAGATGCGACCAGGCAATCCGGTGGGCGTCACAAATCTCGGCAAACCGTCCCTGGCGACCGAGTCGGCGCTCCGCTCCGATGGCCGGGTGTGAGGTGGCCACATCAAGCCCGCTCACCAGGGTGACAATCTTCTCCACGGTCAACGGCTGGCCCAGTTTGGCCTCGGTGAAGATCTTGTGGCCGACTTCGAATTCCTCGTCGAGCAACCGGTACGTTGCCGCGACCGGCTCGTCCCCGCGCCATAGGCTGGTCCTGGCTGCCACCGCGACCGGGATCTTCGACTGCGTGGTCTCCACGGCCATCGACACCGAATTCTCGGACAGCACAGCCTTTTCCAGACCCTGCAGATGATTGCTGGCCAGATTTCGGTACCGCTCCACCCCGGAATTGCGGACGTTGCCGTCGATGGTGGACCGGATTTCGATCGTCCCCGACCAGTCGTGGCCGACGATGGTGGTTTGCAGCGCCGCCACATGCGCCTGGTTCATCGAAACGAAGCGGTGCTGGGTTACCGAGGTGGTGCGCCCGGCGTCGTCACGGAAGGTCAGTTCCCGGGTCAGCACCGCACCACGCAGGTCAAGCGTCTGACGGTAGGACAACAACGTCACCGCGTCGACGTCAAACCAGTCGCCGCCGTCGATCCGGAAGGTTAGTGGCAGCCAGTTGGGTAGGTTCACCAGGCTTTCGTGAGCTGTCCTGGTACCCCCGATCAGGTCGTCCAGCCGGTTGAACACGCCGCCGGCATATGTTCCCGGATAGTGGACCTGCCCCGCCGTCGATTCGGGTGCGGCACCACGGGTGGCGAAGTAACCGTTGCCGACGGTGCACAGCGCTTCGCGCAGCTTTTCGTTGGGCGGATCGTAGCCTTCGAATGTGAAAGTCCAACCGCGCGATTGCGTCTCGTGCGCATGCGCCAGCCACCCGGCGCCGCGTCGAACGAAGTCACGGACTTCGTTTGGGTTGCGCAGCGTGAAGTTGGCGGCGGTGGGTCGGTCACCGTCCTCGTCGTGACGGACCACGATCCCCACGCCGCTGAACCGCAGCGCATCGAACGCGTCCTCATCGGTGAGGTCATCACCCACGTACATCGGCAGTACCCGCGAGTTTTCGAAGATGAGTGAGCGAATCCAGGCCAGCGCGGCACCCTTGTCCCAGTCGATGTCGGGTCGCAGCTCGACGACCTTGCGGCCACTGGTCACCCGAAGGCCATATTCGCGGCGGTATCGGTGGGTGGTCGCGATCACCTGGGCCACGTGCTCACGGGCGACATTGCGATAGTGCACCGCGACGGCAAAACGCTTGTGTTCGACACTCGCGCCCGGGATCTGGGCCAACTCGTGGCGAAGGTCCTCGGCCGCGCTCGCCAGCACGTCAACCGCGGCGGCGGCCGCCTCATGCTGGTGGTGAGTACCGTCGGGCGCGATCAGTTCGAAGCCGTGGCTGCCGGCGTACCAGATGCCCGGTACCCCTACCCGGTCACGGATGTCGGTTAAATCGCGGCCGGACAGAATTGCGACCGGGCATTGCGTCGACAAGTGCGCCAGCGCCTCGGCGGCGCCATCGACCAGGGTGGCGGCATCGGGATCCGACACGATTTCGGACAGCGTGCCGTCGTAGTCCATACAGACGAACAATTGCCGACCGGCGACCATCCCGATCACCTGACCGTAGGAATCCAGCGCGTTGGGGCATTGAGATAGGCGCTCGTCGCCGGTACGCACGGTGACTTCGGCAAGATCGGCAGCGACGACGTCCGCGCCGCGGCGCAGGAGTTCCTCGGCCCGTCCGTCCCGGTCAAATCCGATGACGAAGGCGAAGCCGCACTCTCGGGCGGCCTCCACCCCGCCATCCATGCCGGCCACGACTGCCAACCGTTCGACAGCGGCCCCCAACTTGGCGGCGGCAGCCGAGAGGCCGATGCAATAGGGCTTCGCCTGCGAGGCTTGTGGCGGTGCACTGGCTCGCTCTGGTTCGGACAACCCTGCCGCCTCGAGCACTCTCACGCTCTCATCGGCGGGCGAATAGACGGCGGTTCCCACTCCGACCTGCCAGAGCTTTCGGGCCAGTGCGACGGTCGGCTCCCAGATCGACTGTTCGGGTCCGTCGCCGTCGAGGACGAAGATCACTCCATCGTGGCGACGCGGATCGATCGTGAACGACTTCATCTTGGCGATCCCCTAGCCCGAGTATGTTGTCGCCCCATGGTCGCGCGCTCCCGCAGCGAAATGAACGTCTTCGCACCCATCGGAGCACTTCGGCCACGGATTGGTGACAAAAGTCCCGGCCGCTGACCTCATCCTGGTGAGCGCGCTACCTCTAACCCGCTAGTTGGCTCGCCGGGATGCGATTCCGAAGTACCGTCGACAGCGGGCCGAGAACTAGATTCCATCTTTTTGCCTGACAAAATTTGCCAAGCCACTATCGTGTCAGATGATCGAATCTTTACCGCATTGCCAGATGCCAGTTTGGCCCCGGCGAGGACATCCCGGGAAATCATTGATAATTCATCACCCCATGAATTTAGACAGTACCGCGGACCGACACCGAATGGCAACGTGAAGGGAACACAGCCACATGAATCAACCCAAGCGCATCGCAATTGTTGGTGGCGGCACTGCCGGGTTGAGCGCGGCGCTGCGCCTGCGCGAGCGCGGCTACGACGACGTCACGGTCTTCGAGGGCTCCGCACAGGTTGGCGGCAAAGCGTGTTCGGTGGAGGTCGATGGGCGCTACTACGACCTGGGCGGGGTTGTGGTCGTGCCGCAGCGATACCCGAATACTTGGGCTCTTGCCCGCCGATACGGGCTGCAGACCTTCCTGCGCGAGCCGATGCTGGCCGTCGACCTCGACACGGCCGAGTGGACCGGACTGGAAGCCGCGATAGCGGCGGCGCACTCAACGCGCGCCTACCTGGGCTCAGCAATCAAGGTGCGGCGTTACATCAAGCGATATCGGAAATATTTCGACAAACCAGGATTCTCATTCAATCATTGCCCCGAACTCGGCTGGCTACGCGATGAACTGTCTCTGCCCTTGGAACAATGGGTAAAGAAACTGCGGTTAGCTCCTTTGGCGTCCATGTGGGAACCGGTTGTGGATATGGGGTACGGTCCATATAGCGAAGTTGCTGCACTCTATTTTATTTACTTTCGGTTGTGTACTCCCCGCCACGGCATTCGCTCCCTTCTCATGCAGAAATTGCAGGGCGGCGCCGAGCGGCTGAGTTTCACTCTGGGCGCCCAGTCGCTGGCGATCGCGATGGCCAAGGATTGCCATGTCCGCACTGAAGTTCCGGTCAGTCGGGTCGTACGCAAGCAGGAAGGACTCTGGATCTACGCCGGCGACGGGCGCGAACTCGGGACTTTCGATGCGGTCCTGCTGGCAACCCCGTTGGATGACGCGTTCGATCTGCTCGATGCGAGCGGCGCAAGCAGCGCCCTCAACAACGCGATCACGAAGACCGGCGCACGGGTCAAGCGCGAGATCCGCTACGCCGACTACTACGTGACAATCGCCGACGGTGATGGCCTTCCCGACGCGTCCGGCTACGTGTCGCTCGGCTCTCAACACCTTGGCCTTGCGGGTGGACACATCGGGTTGCGCCCCTGGCCACAGAGCCCATGGTGGGTGTTTTATTACCACGGATCACCTGAGCAGCCGGGATGCCAGGAAGCGGCCCTGGAGGAATTACATACCCAACTCGAAAAAGTTGGTGTGACACTGAAGACCACCGTTCTGACGAAGGCCTGGCCGAAGTTTTTCCCCCATGTGTCGCAATCCGCGATCGCGAACGGCTTCTACGACGATCTGGAGTCGCTGCAAGGCCAGGGCGACATTTTCTACCTCGGCGGCGCCCTGGGTTTCGAGAGTCTCGAGCACACGATCACCTACAGCTACGGGCTGGCCGACCAGCATTTCCCGGCAATCCGCTCGGGCAACTAGCGATCGATCCCCGAAGGCGGCGGGAAATACCGGTTGAGATTCACCGCGCCCGGCCGGTGCCGCCGGCGCGCTGCACGGTTAGCCGAGCAGCGTGGGCAGCCCGATCGCCGAGTCGACAGCCAGCGCGCAGAACACCAACGCCAGGTAATTGTTGGATTGCAGGAACAACCGCAGCGGCTTGACCGCCTCGCCGGCGCGCACTCCGGCGTAGAGCTGATGCGCCATGGTCAAGAACCACGCCCCCGCCACCACGGCAACCGCCGCATAAAGCCACCCAGCCGCCGGCGTCAGCGCCAACGTTGCCAACACGGTCAGCCAGGTATAGATCAGGATCTGCTTGGTTACCTGACGTTCGGTCGCCACAGCCGGCAGCATCGGCACGCCGGCCTCTTTGTAGTCGTCCTTGTACCGCATCGCCAACGCCCAGGTATGCGGCGGCGTCCAGAAGAAGATGATCGCGAACATCGCCAGCGCCGGCCAGGCCAGGGTGCCCGTGACCGCGGACCAACCGATCATCACCGGCATGCACCCGGCGGCCCCGCCCCACACCACGTTTTGCGACGTGCGGCGCTTGAGCAACAGCGTGTAGACGAACACATAGAACGCCACGGTGGCCAGGGCCAACAGCCCGGACAGCAGATTGGCATTCAACCACAGCCAGAAGAACGAAACCACGGTCAGCGCCAAACCGAAGATCAGCGCGCTTCTGGTCGGCACCGCGGCTCGCGCGAGCGGGCGGCGCGCCGTTCGCTTCATCACCTTGTCGATATCGGCGTCGGCCACACAGTTGAGCGTGTTGGCGCCAGCGGCAGCCATCATGCCGCCGATCAGCGTGTTCGCAATGATCAGCGGATGAACGGCACCGCGGTCGGCCAGCAGCATCGCCGGGATCGCGGTAACCAACAACAGTTCGATGACCCGCGGCTTGGTCAACGCCAGATAGGCCAGCACCGTACCGAGCACGCGGCTCCTCCACGTGCCAGTACCCGGCTCGCTACGCTGCCGGGCGGTGCCAGATGCCTGGCCCGGCGCGACGCGCCCGTGAACGCTCACGCAATAACTCCTCGAGGATTCGCAGCCGCGCACAGCTTCTACTACGCACGATGGTAGACGGCACCACCACAGCAGCACTGCCTCAGGGTCGATTCACAGTAATTTCCCCGCCAGAACGGCACTGTCTGTAACGCCGGTGTGGCCGGCAGGATATTTTCACTGTGCTTATCCGAGCTTTTCCCGACAGGCCCGATGGGTACTCCGGATCGAGGCCTGCAACCACCTGCAATCCCACACTAGGGTGGGGTTGATCAGTTTGATGACCCTGAGAACTGAGGACTGTATTTGTGACCACTCTCGAAGAGATCTCTGCGCTCACCCAACCGCGCCATCCCGACGACTGGACCGAGATCGATTCGGCTGCGGTTGACACGGCCCGAGTGCTGGCAGCCGACGCCGTGCAAAAGGTCGGCAATGGGCACCCGGGAACGGCGATGAGCCTGGCCCCGCTGGCCTACACGTTGTTTCAGCGCGCGATGCGCCACGACCCCAGCGACACCACTTGGTTGGGCCGGGACCGGTTCGTCCTGTCCTGCGGGCACAGCAGCCTGACCCTCTACATACAGCTCTACCTGGGCGGCTTCGGACTTGAATTGTCCGACATCGAGTCGCTGCGCACCTGGGGATCCAAGACTCCCGGCCATCCCGAGTTCCGCCACACCGCCGGGGTGGAGATCACCACCGGTCCGCTGGGCCAGGGCCTGGCCTCAGCGGTGGGCATGGCGATGGCGGCGCGCTATGAGCGTGGCCTGTTCGACCCCGACGCCGAACCCGGAACCAGCCCCTTCGACCATCACATTTACGTGATCGCCTCCGACGGTGACATCGAAGAAGGAGTCACCTCCGAGGCGTCGTCCCTTGCGGCCGTTCAGCAGCTCGGCAACCTCATCGTCTTCTACGACCACAACAAGATCTCGATCGAGGACGACACCAACATCGCACTGTGCGAAGACACCGCTGCTCGCTACCGCGCCTACGGCTGGCACGTGCAAGAGGTGGAGGGCGGCGAAAACGTCACCGGCATCGAGGAGGCGATCGCCAACGCGAAGGCAGTCACCGATCGGCCATCGTTCATCTCGCTGCGCACCATCATCGGCTACCCGGCGCCGAACATGATGAACACGGGCAAGGTGCATGGTGCGGCGCTTGGCGACGAGGAAGTGGCGGCCGTCAAGACAGTCCTCGGATTCGATCCCAACAAGACGTTCGAAGTGCGCGAAGACGTCATCACCCACACCCGCGGGTTGGTGGCGCGCGGCAAGGAGGCGCACGAAAGCTGGCAGGCCGACTTTGAGGCTTGGGCACAGCGAGAACCGCAGCGCAAGGCCTTGCTAGACCGTCTGACGGCCCAGCAGCTGCCCGACGGCTGGGATGCCGACATGCCGCGCTGGGAGCCCGGTTCCAAAGCGCTGGCCACCCGGGCAGCGTCCGGACAGGTGCTGGCCGCGATCGGACCCAAACTCCCCGAGTTGTGGGGCGGTTCGGCTGACCTTGCCGGCAGCAACAACACCACCATCAAGGGCGCGGACTCGTTCGGCCCGCCAGCGATCTCTACCGATGACTACACCGCGCACTGGTACGGCCGCACGCTGCACTTCGGTGTTCGCGAGCACGCGATGGGTGCCATCCTCTCCGGGATCGCGCTACACGGACCCACCCGCGCCTACGGCGGCACGTTCCTGCAGTTCTCCGATTACATGCGCCCGGCAGTGCGGCTGGCGGCACTGATGGACATCGACCCCATCTACGTCTGGACCCACGATTCGATCGGACTTGGTGAAGACGGCCCGACCCACCAGCCGATCGAGCACCTTTCGGCGCTGCGCGCGATCCCCCGGCTCTCGGTGGTGCGCCCGGCCGACGCCAATGAGACGGCGTACGCCTGGAGCACGATCCTGGCCCGGGGCGCCACCAGCGGTCCGGTCGGGCTGATCCTGACCCGGCAGGGACTGCCGGTGCTAGCGGGCACCAACGCCGAGGGCGTTGCCCGCGGCGGCTACGTGCTCAGCGATGGCGCCGATGGTGACTCGTCCGAAGGCCCCGACGTCGTTTTGATCGCCACCGGTTCCGAGGTGCAGCTTGCGGTCGAAGCACGGAAGTTGTTGGCGGATAACGACATCATCGCGCGAGTGGTATCGATGCCGTGCGTGGAGTGGTTTGAGTCCCAGCCTGAGGAATACCGCGACAGTGTGCTGCCGCCCTCGGTTTCGGCCCGAGTGGCCGTCGAGGCCGGCATCGCACAGTGCTGGCACAAGCTGGTCGGTGACACCGGCGAAATCGTTTCAATCGAGCACTACGGAGAGTCGGCCGACTACAAGACATTGTTCCGCGAGTACGGCTTTACCGCCGAAGCTGTTGCCGCTGCCGCGGAACGAGCATTGGAAAATTGAGAAAGGGTGGTTCAGATGGCCAGTCAGAACCCAAACCTCGCCGCACTCAGTGCCGCGGGCGTATCAGTGTGGCTCGATGACTTGTCCCGCGACCGGTTGCGCTCCGGCAACCTGCAAGAGCTGATCGACACCAAGAGTGTCGTCGGCGTCACCACCAACCCGTCCATCTTCCAGAAGGCGTTGTCCGAAGGACACGACTACGACGCCCAGGTTGCCGAGCTCGCCGAGCGCGGCGCCGATGTCGACGCCACCATCCGCACCGTCACCACCGACGACGTACGCAACGCCTGCGATGTGCTGGCCCCCCGGTGGGAGGCTTCCGGGGGGGTCGACGGGCGGGTGTCGATCGAGGTCGACCCGCGGCTGGCGCACGAGACCGACAAGACAATCCAGCAGGCTGTCGAGCTGTGGAAGATCGTTGACCGGCCCAACTTGCTCATCAAGATCCCGGCGACCAAGGCCGGCTTGCCTGCTATTGCCGCCGTTCTGGCCGAAGGGATCTCGGTCAACGTCACGCTCATCTTCTCCGTCGACCGCCACCGCGGGGTGATGGATGCCTACTTGACCGGCATGGAGAAGGCCGCCCAAGCCGGACACGATCTATCCAAGATTCATTCGGTGGCATCGTTTTTCGTCTCCCGCGTGGATACCGAAATCGATAACCGACTGGAACAGATCGGCTCCGCGGAGGCTCTCGCGTTGCGCGGTCAGGCCGGTGTTGCCAACGCCCGACTCGCCTACGCGGCCTACCAAGAGGTGTTCGAAGGCGATGCGCGCTACCAAGCGCTCGAGGAACGTGGTGCCCGGGTTCAGCGCCCCCTGTGGGCGTCCACCGGCGTGAAGAACCCCGACTACTCCGACACGCTCTATGTCACCGAGTTGGTTGCACCGCACACGGTCAACACGATGCCGGAGAAGACCCTCGACGCCGTCGCCGATCATGGTGTGGTCAAGGGAGACTCGATCACTGGCACTGCCGGCGATGCCCAACAGATATTCGACAAGCTCGAGGCGATCGGCATCGATCTGTCCGACGTGTTTGACGTGTTGGAGAGCGAAGGCGTGGAGAAGTTCGAGGCGTCGTGGAAAGAGCTGCTTGATGCAACGCAGGCGCAGCTCGACGCGCTCGCCAAATGAGCCCGCCCCACTCTGAGCCCGGGGTCGCGCAATGGCAGAACCCATTGCGCGACAAGCTGGATAAGCGTCTGCCTCGCATCGCCGGCACTTGCGGCATGGTGATTTTCGGTGTCACCGGCGACCTGGCCCGCAAGAAGGTGATGCCGGCCATCTACGATCTGGCCAACCGCGGGCTGCTACCACCCACGTTTGCACTGGTCGGCTTCGCCCGCCGGGACTGGGATACCGAAGATTTCGGCCAGGTGGTCTACCAAGCGGTCAAGGAGCACTGCCGAACCCCGTTCCGGCAGGCAAACTGGGACCGGCTGGCCGAGGGATTCCGTTTCGTCTCAGGATCTTTCGACGACGACGAAGCGTTCGGCCGGTTGGCCGAGACCTTGGAGAAGCTCGACACCGAGCGCGGCACCGGCGGCAATCACGCCTTTTACCTCGCGATTCCGCCCAAGTCCTTTCCCGTGGTCTGCGGCCAACTGCACAAATCCGGGCTGGCGCGCCCACAGGGCGACAGGTGGAGCCGGGTCGTCATCGAAAAGCCGTTCGGCCACGATCTGCAAAGCGCGCGCGACCTGAACAGGGCGGTCAATGCGGTGTTCCCGGAGGAATCGGTCTTCCGCATCGACCACTACCTGGGCAAGGAGACGGTTCAGAACATCTTGGCGCTGCGGTTCGCCAACCAGCTGTTTGATCCGATCTGGAACGCGCACTACGTCGACCACGTGCAAATCACCATGGCCGAGGACATCGGACTGGGCGGACGCGCCGGTTACTACGACGGCATCGGCGCCGCCCGCGATGTCATTCAGAACCACCTGATGCAGTTGTTGGCGCTGACCGCAATGGAAGAACCGGTCAGCTTCAATCCGATCGCCCTGCAGACCGAGAAAATCAAGGTGCTCTCCGCCACTCAACTTGCCGAGCCGCTCGACGAGACCACCAGCCGCGGCCAATACACGGCCGGTTGGCAGGGCGGCGAGAAGGTGGTCGGTTTGCTCGACGAGGAGGGGTTTTCCAAGACCTCGACCACCGAGACCTTCGCCGCCATCACGCTCGAGGTGAACAGTCGCCGCTGGGCCGGCGTTCCGTTCTATCTTCGCACCGGAAAACGGCTGGGCCGCAGGGTAACCGAGATCGCACTGGTATTCAAGCGGGCTCCGCATCTACCGTTCGATGCCACCATGACCGACGAGTTGGGCACCAACGCGCTGGTGATCCGCGTGCAGCCGGATGAGGGAATGACGCTGCGGTTCGGTTCGAAGGTGCCGGGAAGCGCGATGGAAGTCCGCGACGTCAATATGGACTTCTCCTATGGTTCAGCGTTCGCCGAGGACTCGCCGGAGGCCTACGAACGGCTGATCCTTGATGTGCTGCTCGGCGAACCGTCCCTTTTCCCGGTCAACGCGGAGGTCGAATTGGCCTGGGAGATCCTGGATCCGGCACTGGACAATTGGGCTTCCAGCGGCAAGCCCGACCCCTACGAAGCCGGCACCTGGGGCCCGGAATCGGCATTCGAGATGCTGCGACGCACCGGCCGGGAATGGCGACGGCCGTGATCCGCGCCAGCGACGATGCAGAGCGAAGCGATGAGAAGGAGCGGCGCAGATGATCGTCGACCTGCCCGACACCACCACCACCGCGGTCAACAAGAAGCTCGATGAGCTTCGCGAAAAAATCGGTGCCGTCACGATGGGGCGGGTCTTGACGCTGATCATCGTGCCGGACAGCGAGACCATGGTCGAAGAGTCCATCGACGCGGCCAACGATGCCAGCCATGAGCATCCCAGCCGCATCATCGTGACGATGAGAGGCGACCCATACGCCGACGAACCGCGTCTGGACGCACAATTGCGCGCGGGTGGGGACGCCGGGTCCGGCGAGGTCGTGGTGCTGCGGCTGTCCGGGCCGCTGGCCGGCCATGCCGAAAGCGTCGTCATCCCGTTCCTGCTGCCCGACATCCCGGTGGTTGCCTGGTGGCCTGACATCGCCCCGGCCGTGCCCGCGCAAGATCCACTGGGCAAGTTGGCGATTCGGCGCATCACCGATGCGACCAACGGGATCGACCCACTGTCGGCGATCAAGAGCCGGTTGCCCGGATACACCGCGGGCGACACCGATCTGGCCTGGAGTCGGATCACCTATTGGCGGGCGCTGTTGACCTCGGCCGTCGATCAGCCGCCGCACGAGCCGATCGTGTCCGCGCTGGTTTCCGGATTGCGGACCGAGCCGGCGCTCGACATCCTGGCCGGCTGGCTGGCCAGCCGGATCGACGGTCCGGTGCGCCGCGCGGTGGGCGAGCTCCGAGTGGAGTTGGAGCGCCCCAGCGAAAACATCGTGCTCAGCCGGCCGCAAGAAGGGATCACCGCAACCCTGAGCCGCACCGCCAAGCCCGATGCCCTGGTTCCGTTGGCGCGCAGGGTCGTCGGGGAATGTCTGGCCGAAGATCTGCGCCGGCTCGACGCCGACGAGATCTACTTCGCCGCCCTGGAGGGCATCAAGAAAGTGCAATACGTGTGAGCCTGGACGTCGAGATCTTCCCTGACAGCGACATGCTGATCGGAGCCGCTGGACAACGCCTGATCCAGACCATCGGCAGCGCGGTAGCCGAGCGTGGACAAGCCCTGATCGTGCTGACCGGCGGCGGCAACGGTATTGGGCTGCTGCGGTATCTGGGCAGTCAAGGCTCGCAGATCGACTGGTCCAAGGTTCATCTGTTCTGGGGCGACGACCGCTACGTTCCCGAGGATGACGACGAGCGCAACGACAAGCAGGCGCGCGAGGCATTGCTCGATCACGTTGACATACCGGCGAGCCAGGTGCACCCGATGGCCGCCAGCGACGGCGAGTTCGGCGCCGACCTGGACGCCGCGGCCCTGGCCTACGAACAGGTACTGGCGGCCAGTGCAGTCCCCGGAAACCGGGCGCCGGACTTCGATGTGCACCTTTTGGGCATGGGGCCAGAGGGCCATATCAATTCGCTTTTCCCGGGCACTCAGGCCGTACGTGAGACCACCCGTCTGGTGGTCCCGGTCGGCGACTCCCCCAAACCACCGCCACAACGAATCACCCTGACGCTTCCGGCAATTCAGCGTTCACGCGAAGTCTGGTTGATGGTTTCCGGTGGGACCAAAGCGGAGGCGGTGGCCGCTGCCATCGGCGGTGCGGACCCGGTGTTGTTGCCGGCGGCGGGTGCCATCGGGCGCGAAAGCACGCGCTGGCTGCTGGACCGCGATGCCGCGGCCAGGCTGCCTGGCTAGCATCAGGGCTGTCGCCGCACGGTGAGTTATCCCTTGTCAAGGGGTGATAATGACCGTTATGGCAGACAGAGGCGGCCGCCCGACGCCAGCTCGACAGCGGATGAAGACCCTTACCCAGGCGGCGTTGAACGCCGACAAGACGGTGGAACAGGTCGAAGACGTACTCGACGGATTGGGTAAGACCATGAACGAGCTGAACAGCTCGTTATCGGCCCTCAACGCCACGGTCGAACGCCTGGAGGGCGGCCTGGATCACCTGGAGGGCACGCTGTCCAGCCTGGACGAGCTGGCCAAGCGCCTCATCGTGCTGGTGGAACCGGTGGAGGCCATCGTCGATCGGATCGACTACATCGTCAGCCTGGGTGAAACGGTGATGTCCCCGCTGTCGATCACCGAGCACACCGTTCGTGGATTCCTGGACAAGCTGCGGAATAGAACAGCGTACTAGAACGACCGTCCAGGTTTGGGCCGTTCCGGCAAATTAGTGCGGACCGGTCACGACAATTCGGCATTTGGCCGGGAAAAACCGCATACACTGCGGCGATGTCGGCAGCACTAGCGGTGGCCCCGGAGGCGTTGACCGCGGCGGCAGCGAACATAGCGGGAATCGGTTCGTCACTGGGTGCGGCCAACGCGGCCGCGGCGCCCCCGACCACCACGGTGCTGGCCGCCGGCACCGACGAGGTCTCGGGGGCCATCGCAACCCTGTTCTGCGGCTACGCCCGCGACTACCAACACCTCAGCACCCAGGTGGCCAGCTTTCACCAGCAGTTCCTGCAGGCCCTCACCGGCAGCGCAAACTCCTACACGGCCGCCGAAGCCGCCAACGCCAACCCACTACAAGCCCTCGAACAGCAACTACTCGCCGCGATCAACGCACCCACCCAAACCCTGCTGGGCCGCCCCCTGATCGGCAACGGCGCCAACGGGGCGCCCGGCCAAAACGGCGCCGACGGCGGACTGCTGTGGGGCAACGGCGGCAACGGCGGAACCGGCGACGCCACCCACCCGGCCGGCGGCAACGGCGGCAACGCCGGACTGATCGGCAACGGCGGAGCCGGCGGCGCCGGCTACAGCCCGGCCACAGGCACCGGCGCCAACGGCGGAGCCGGCGGCATCGGCGGGCGCGGCGGCTCTCTCTTCGGCAGTGGCGGCGACGGCGGCGACGGCGGTGCCGGCGCTGGCGGCACCAGCCCTGGCGGCCAAAGCGCCGGCGCGGGCGGCAACGGCGGCAGCGGCGGCGGAACCGGGCTATGCGGCAGCGGCGGCGACGGCGGCTCCGGTGGTGTCGGCGGCAAAGGCGGGTCGTCAGGCGCGACCGCTAGCCTCGGCGGGATCGGGGGCAGCGGCGGCGCCGGTGGTGACGGCGGGTGGATGTACGGCGACGGCGGGGCGGGCGGTGCTGGCGGCAAAGGCGGCACGGGCGGTCAGGGCTTGGGCATCGGCGGCATCGGCGGCGACGGCGGCGCCGGGGGCGATGCAGGCGCGGGCGGCAATGGCGGCTGGCTGGTCGGCAACGGCGGCATTGCCGGCGAAGGTGGCCACGGCGGCACCGCGGGCTCCGGTGGCCAGTCCAGCGGCAATGCCGACGGCGGCAACGGCGGCAACGGCGGAGCCGGCGGCACCGGCGGTCGCCTGCTCGGCAGCGCCGGCGACGGCGGCGGTGGCGGAGATGGCGGCTTGTCCGTTGGCCCCCACAGCAGCCGCGGCGCGGGTGGCGGTGGCGGCGACGGCGGTAGCGCGCTGCTGATCGGGAACGGGGGCAATGGCGGAGCCGGTGGCACCGGCTTACCGGACGGAACCGGCGGCAACGGCGGCACCGGCGGACTGCTCTTCGGCACACCCGGGATGCACGGGTAGCCGTCCAGGGCGGCCAGCCGCGATCAGCCGCTGTTTCTTAGCGCGCTGGCCAGCCCATTCATCGTCAGCAGAATGCCGCGCTGCACGGATTCGTCGTCCTCACCGCTGCGGTAACGGCGGAGCAGTTCGACTTGAAGGTGGTTGAGCGGTTCCAAGTAGGGGAACCGGTTGAACACCGAGCGCGCCAGGGCCGGGTTGTCGGCAAGCAAGTCGTCTTGTCCGGTGATTCGCTTGTACATGGCGATGGTGCGGTGGTGCTCGTCGGCGATTTTGTCGAACACCCGGCGCCGCAGCGTTTCGTCGGCCACCAGTTCGGAGTAGCGGGCCGCCAGTTCCAGGTCGCTCTTGGCCATCACCTGCGCCATGTTGGACAGCACGCTGCGGAAAAACGGCCACCGCTGATACAGGTCGTGCAGCACCTGCAGCCGGTCGGCCTCACTTTCGGGACCCGCCGCTAGCCATTGCTCGAATGCCGAGCCCGTGCCGTACCAGCCGGGCAGCATCACCCGCGACTGGCTCCAAGCCAGCACCCACGGGATGGCCCGCAGGTCGGCGATGGAAGCGGTGGGTTTGCGCGAGGTCGGCCGGCTGCCGATGTTCAGCGCCCCGATTTCGCTGACTGGGGTGGAAGCCTTGAAGTACTCGACGAAACCCGGTGTCTCGTGCACCAATTCGGCGTAGGCACGTTGCGCCAATGCCGCCACCTCGTCGAGCACCGCATAGGCCGGCGCCGCCGTATCGCCCAACCCCTCGACGTCCAGCAGCGTCGACTCCAGGGTGGCGGCCAGCAGGCTCTCCAGATTGCGTCGGGCCATCTGCGGTTCGGCGTACTTGGCGGCGATCACTTCACCCTGTTCGGTGAGCCGCAACGATCCGCTTACCGCACCCGGCGGCTGCGCCAGGATGGCCTGGTAGCTGGGTCCGCCACCGCGGCCGACCGTGCCGCCACGCCCATGGAAGAGCCGCAGCCGGATTCCGGTCTTGCGCGCCGTCTCCACCAGCGCGAGTTCGGCTCTATACACCGCCCAGTTGGCGGCCAGATACCCGCCGTCCTTGTTCGAGTCCGAGTAGCCGAGCATCACCTCCTGGCAACCGCCCCGGGCCGTCACCAAAGCGCGATAGAGCGGAAGATCCAACATCGCCTGCAGAATGGCCGCCCCGTTGTGCAGGTCCTCGATCGTCTCGAACAGCGGCGAGATACCCACCGGGCAATAGGGTTCCGACTCGGAAGCGTCCAGTAGGCCGACCTCTTTGAGCAGGACCGCGGCTTCCAGCATGTCCGATACCGACCGGCACATCGAGATGATGTAGTTGGGCACCGCGGCGGGACCAAAGGTCCAGACGGCGTGGGCGGCGGCCGCCAGAACGCCCAGTTCGCTGCGAGCCAAATCGGAAAGCTGCGCACCATCGCGGATCAGCGGCCGGCGGGTGCTCAGTTCGGCCGCCAACAGCTCGACCCGCTCCCCTTCGGCCAGCGAGGTGTAGTCCGGGTGCACGCCCGCCCACGCGAGCAGCTCTCCGACCACCTGCTCGTGGACGTCGGAGTTCTGTCGCATGTCCAGGCCGGAGAGATGAAATCCGAAGACCCGCACCGCTTCACGCAGCCGGGCCAGCCGGTCGTCGGCCAACAACCCGGCGCCGTGGTTATGCAGTGAGGCATCGATGGTGTCCAGATCGGCCCGCAGCTCGGCCGCGGTGGCATATGGCGGCAAGCCCAACTCCAGCGTGTGCTGCGGTTGCTGGTCCAGGATTTCGGCCGCGGTGGCGCTGAGCCGGCCGCGCACGACCTGCAAGGCGCGCCGGTACGGCTCGTCGGGGCGGGCACCCGCCGGACAGGCATCGGCCAGCGTGGCCAATTCGGGGGTGACGGTGATCAGTCGCGCCGACATCGAAAGCTCCTGCGCGAGTGCCGTCAGTTCGGCCAGGTAGTGCGCCAGCGCGGTGAAAGCGGCACTGCCGGTGGCCAGCCGAACCACCTCGGCGGTGACGTTCGGGTTTCCGTCCCGGTCCCCGCCGATCCACGAGCCCGGCCGCAAAATGGGTTCGGAAAGCAGGTCGGCATCGGGCCAGCGGGCTCGCAACGCATCCCGCACCTCGGCGTTCACCTGCGGAATCACCTCGAAGAGCGCCGCCGGGTAGTACCGCAACCCGACCTCGATCTCGTCGGAGATCTGTAACCGAAACAGCCGGATCAGCGCGGTCTGCCACAGCCTCAAGACCTGCCGACGCAATTCGACTTCGATGCCGCGCCCGTCGTCGGTTTCGGTGTGTCCTTCCGCGTGCAACCGCATCAACTGGGTGATCCGGTGCTGGGTCTCGAAAATGGTGCGCCGCCGGGTCTCGGTCGGATGGGCGGTGATGACCGGAGACACTAGTGCGCCCTTCAGCGCTTCGGCGATGGTTGCCGAATCCAACTGGGCCGCGTCAAGTTTCATATACGTGGCGGCCAGACTGCTGTCCTGCGGCGGCTCACCGGCGGCGACGTGAATGCTGCGACGGCGCTCCCGGTGGATGTCTTCGGCCACATTGGCCAGCAACGCGAAGTGACTGAACGCGCGGATGATCGGGATGGCGTGGTGGATGTCGATGCCCTCGAACATGCGCGCCATCTCGGCGCGGTCGATCTCGGAGTGCCGCACCCGAAAGGCCTCCACCCGCGCCCGCTCCACCAACTCGAAGACCTCGTCACCATTTTGCTCACGCACGGTATCCCCGAGGATGGCGCCCAGCAGTCTGATGTCGGCTCGCATTGGTTCGGTAGCCTCGCGGCCAATCCGGGTCCGGTGGACGTCGCCAATGGGCTCGAGTGCGGTATCGGACACCTCAACCATGTGTCCCAGTATCAAGGACCAACTCGCCCGGCGCCTGTTGTCGATCGGTTGTTCGGTAGGCTGCTGGTCATGGAGTTGGCCCTGCAGATCACCTTGGTGATCACCAGTGTGCTGGTGGTGTTGCTGGTGCTGCTGCACCGCGCGAAGGGTGGCGGCCTGTCAACGCTGTTCGGCGGCGGTGTGCAGTCCTCGCTGTCCGGGTCCACCGTGGTGGAGAAGAATCTCGACCGGTTGACCCTGTTCATCACCGGGATCTGGCTGGTATCGATCGTCGGCGTGGCATTGCTGATCAAGTACCGCTGACGCGGCACACCTCGGTGAGCTATCCCCACCAACCGGCGCCGTACCCGCATGATCGCCCCCCACATCAGGCTTATCCGCCCGCACCGCACGGCTACGTCCAGCCGAGCCCGGGTTCCGGCGGAATCGCGGTAACGACTCAGTACTTCCCGCTGGGGTTCATGTTGGCGCTGTTCAAGCCCAAGATTTTCATCAATGGCTTCCAGGTACCGGTTGCCGGTTGGGGTCGCACGGTGGTGCCCGTGCAACCGGGACGGCACCGGGTGCACGTGCATGTGCCCTACTGGTTGCCGTCGCAGATCGGGCCGGCGGACACCCTGGTGGATGTCTACCCTGGGCAGCTGGCCGAATTGGAGTACAAGGCGCCGGTTTGGGGGTACAGCGCCGGGTCGCTGGGCACCCCGCCGCAAAGCTACAACGGCGTCGGAATCACCATCGCCGTGCTCACGATCGTCGCGGCCTTGGTGTTCGTACTGCCGATCATCGTGGCGTTGTTTCTGGCCTGACTCAGCGGACCCGCAGCACTGCAGCCGCTGCAGTCAGCTGGCGACGATCCGGATCAGGACGTCGCGGTTGATCCGAAGATGTTCGGAGATGAGCTGCGTCGATCGTTGCTCGTCGCGGTCGCGAAGCGCCTCATACATTGCCTTGTGCTCGCCGAATGCCTTTGCCGCATCGGTCTTGTACTCGCCCTCGCTGGCCTCGAGAATGGCCAGCGCATAGAGCATCTCGGCCTCGATCGCCGCAAAAAAGCGATCCACGCGCGGGCTGTCGAGGAGGCCGATGATTGCCGCGTGGAAGTCAAGGTCAGACTTGACGATCAGCCCGGAATCGGTCCCCCGCGAGGCCTGCTCCAGCCGGCCGAGCGCCTCGGTCAGGCGGTGGAACCGGTACCCGGAATCCACCGCGCCTGCCCTACACCACCGTTTTGCGGCATCGAGTTCGAGGACCTCGCGCGACCGGTACATATCGGTGATGTCTTCAGCACTGAAGTCGACCACGGTCGAGCCCTTGTGCCGCTGATGGCGAACCAGCCCGTTGGACTCCAATACCCGAAGCGCATCTCGAACCGTGCGACGAGACACCTGATACCGGTCGGCAATCAATTCTTCGCGCAGCGGCGCACCGCGCTTTGCCTCGCCGGACAGGATCGACTCCTGGATCAGATCCGCGACCTGTTCGCCGATGGTGCCGCGCGCCGGTAACCGCCCGCACGTCTGATCTGGACTATCCGCCCTTGGGATCACCACCGCTTCTTCCTCGAGCATTCGTCGTTTCAAAACATTGTTACCACGACGGTTTACACCGCCAATGAGCACGCGCCCGGCGGCCGGCCGAAGTCTTCGGTTCGCGCTTACCGAGATCGGCGCGTATCGTCTACCGACGAATCGTGTCATTGTGACATTGGTGATCAATCTTTCCTCGCAAATCTACACACCTCTAGGTGGGAGGCCAAGCATGCAAGACGGTTCGACGCAGTTGATCAGACCGGTGCCATCGTGAGTCAGCCCACAGGCGAACCACGGCTGCGCCGGGCGTTGGGCGTGGCCGGGCTGGTTGCATTCGGCTTGGCCTACATCGACCCGCTCGCCATGTTCGACACATTCGGCGTCGTCAGCCAAACGACGCACGGCCACGTGCCGACCGCCTACGTCGTGACATTTGTTGCGATGCTGTTCACCGCCGCAAGCTACGCCGTGCTCGTCCACGCCTACCCCAGCGCCGGGAGCGCCTACACTTTCGCGCGCCGCTCCTTCGGCGGCAACGTCGGCTTTCTGACCGGCTGGGCATTGATGCTCGACTACCTGCTGTTGCCCCTGGTCAACTACCTATTGATCGGGATCTACCTCAACGCGCAGTTCCCCGCCGTCCCGGCGCCCGTCTTCTGCTTGGCCGCAATCGCCTTGGTCACCACCGTCAACATTGTCGGCGTCGTCATCATGAACCGCCTCAACTTCGCGCTCGTCGGTTTGCAGCTGGCGTGCGTCCTCGTTTTCATCACGGTGTCGCTGCTGTACCTGCGCGACCACCCGGACGCGTCGCTGCTACAGCCGCTCTACAGCGCCGGATTCCGCGGCGGAGACATCCTCGGCGGGGCGGCCGTCGTCGCCTTGAGCTTCGTCGGGTTCGACGCGGTGTCGACGATGGCTGAGGAGGCGCGCAACCCGCGCCGCACGGTTCCGCTGGCGATCATCCTCACGGTGCTCATCGGCGGTGCGACCTTCTTGTCAGTCTCCTACTGTGCCACCCTGGTCGAGCCGGACTACCGCGCAATCACCACGCCAAACTCGGCCGCATTGCAGATAGTCGTTTCCGCCGGCGGCCATTCGCTACAAACATTTTTTATCATCGCCTACATGTGCGCCTGCAGCGCCGCCGCGCTGTCATCGCAAGTCAGCGTCACCCGCATCCTCTACGCCATGGGACGCGACGGTGTGTTGCCCCGTGCGGTGTTTGGCCGGATCAGCCGACGATTCCGCACCCCGATCGGAGCGGCGCTGGTCGTCTCGGCAGTCTCCACGCTGGCGCTGATCGCGGACCTCGAGACGATGGCGTCGATCGTTAGTTTCGGCGCATTGGCCGCCTTCACCCTGGTGCATCTCGCGGTCACCAAGCACTTCCTGATCGATCAGCGCCGGCGCGGCTGGCGGAGCTGGGCGCTGTACGCGGCGATGCCTGCCGTCGGTGTGGTCCTCACGGGCTGGCTTTGGACCAGCCTGTCCGTCGGTGCCTTTGCCATCGGGTTTGCCTGGCTCGGGATCGGAACCACCTACCTGGCCGTACTGACGCGCGGATTTCGCGAGCCAGCACCGGCGGTGGATTTCGACGCCGACGCCGCGCCCATCCAGACCGAAATTGCTCTCACCAAAGAAGGGACCCTGCAGTGAAACCCGTGAAAGCCCCGACGGGCTTCGACTTCTTCGCGCACCCGGAACTGCCGGGGCCGCCGGTCAGCGAACGCGATGCCGAGAAGTTTGTCGTCGAGAACTACGGAATCAGCGCTCGCGCCAGGAGTCTGGGAAGCCAGCAGGACGCCAACTTCTTGATGACAGATCCCCACGGCAACACCGTCGGGGTGCTCAAGGTGGCCAACGCGGTGTTCAGCACCGAAGAGATCGACGCCCAGGTCGAAGCCGTTGAATGGGTGGCCGAACGCGACAGCGCACTACGACTCCCCCGCGCCATCCCGGACCGCCGGGGCCAGCGCCACGCTCCCATGTCGATCGGGCAGGAAATGCTGGGAGTGGCCCGCCTGCTGACCTTCCTACCGGGCGGCGCCATGTCGCAGTCCGGATACCTCGCACCGAAGATTCTCGCCGGGATGGGCAATGTGACGGGTCGTGTCAGCCGGGCGCTTGCCTCATTCGAGCATCCTGGGTTGGATCGCGTGCTGCAGTGGGATCCACGCTTCGCGAGCGAGTCCGTCGATGCCCTCATCGGGCATGTAGCCGAACCCGCGGAGGCTCACCGCCTAGCGGTCGCCACCGCCACGGCGGTCAACAGCCTGCAGCGCCTTGACCCACAACTGCCGCGACAGGCCGTTCATCTCGATATCGCCGACACCAACATGGTGGGGTCCCCGGGCAGCGACGGTCGCCGCCACCCCGATGGCGTCATCGACTTCGGCGACCTGACCAAGACCTGGGCGATCGCCGAGCTTGCCACCACCGTGGCCTCCTGCCTGTACCACGCGGGCGCCGAGCCGGCCACCATTCTTCCGGTCGTCGCCGCCTTCCACGCCATTCGTCCCCTCAGCGGCGACGAGATCGAAGCGCTGTGGCCCATGGTGATCGCGCGGGCTGCCGTGCTACTGGTCAGCGACCTGCAACAGATCGCCATCGACCCCGGCAACGAATACGCCGCCAACACCGTCCAACGCGAACGGGTCATCCTCGACCAGGCTCTGCTGGTGCCGGCCCCGGTGCTGACCGGCCTCATCCACGACCGGCTCGGCATCGCGCAACCGCAGCACCACCCGCTCCCCAAACCGCACCGACCGATCATCGATATCGACCCAAAGTCCATTGTGAGATTGGACTTTTCCGTGGAGTCCGACGACGCGAACCGGGGCGCCTGGCTCGATGGCGCCCTCGCCCACGAGCTGGCAGACTCCGCACTTTCGTCCAACGCACTCGCCGCAGCGACGCGCTACGCGGCCACCCGCGCGGATTACATCGCACCGTTGCACCCACGAAGCAGCCCCACCATCGCCACCGGCATCGATTTCTGGCTACGCGAAGACACGGAGCTCGTTGCCCCGTGGGCCGGGGACGTCGTCGCCAGCACCGGGGCCATCACCCTACGCACCGACTCCCATGAGCTGCAGCTCACCGGCGCACAGCCGGTGCCGACTAGCGGCCAGCGGGTCCAAGCGGGCCAGCCCTGGGCCAAAGCCCCCTTTGGCCAACGCATCCACCTCGCGCTACGCCCGACCGACGCGCCCACCGCGCCCCACACGGTACGTCCCGAGTACGCACCTGGCTGGTTGGCCGTCACCGAAGATCCGGCCGCGCTGCTGGGCTTGGAGCCAGCCCCCTCTGATGGGCTCGACGTGCTGGAACGGCGCGCCGCCACATTCGCCGAAGTGCAGGAGCACTATTACGACGACCCGCCTCAGATCGAACGAGGCTGGCGGCACTACTTGCTGTCCACGGCGGGGCGAAGCTATCTGGACATGGTCAACAACGTCACCGTTCTGGGACATGCCCACCCAGGTGTGGCCGCGGCGGCGGCGCGCCAACTAGAGCGGCTCAACACCAACTCGCGATTCAACTACGCGGTGGTGGTCGAGTTCTGCGAACGACTTACCCAGCTGCTGCCGGATCCCCTCGACACCGTATTCCTGGTCAACTCCGGTTCGGAGGCCGGCGACCTCGCATTGCGGCTGGCGATGGCGGCCACCGGCCGGCGCGATGTCGTCGCGGTCGGCGAGGCATATCACGGCTGGACCTACGCCACCGACGCGGTATCCACGTCGACCGCGGACAACCCCAACGCGTTGAACACCCGCCCGGACTGGGTGCACACCGTGGAGTCCCCGAACAGTTTCCGCGGAAAGTACCGCGGTGCCGGGGCGTCCCAGTACGCCCACGACGCCGTCGCCGCCATCGAGGACCTGGTGCAGTCGGGCCGTGCGCCCGCGGCATTTATCGCCGAAACCGTCTATGGCAGCGCCGGAGGGATGGCACTTCCCGATGGATATCTGGACGCGGTATACACCGCCATTCGTGCCGCGGGCGGCCTGACCATCGCCGATGAGGTCCAGGTCGGGTACGGCAGGCTCGGCAAGTGGTTCTGGGGATTCGAGCAACAAGGCGTTGTGCCCGATATCGTGGCGATCGCCAAGGCGACGGGCAACGGTCATCCCGTCGGCGCCGTCATCACCAGCAAGGCCGTCGCGCAGCGGTTCCGTTCGCAGGGCTACTTCTTCTCGTCCACGGGTGGCAGCCCGCTGTCGAGCGCAATCGGGATCGCGGTGCTCGACGCCCTGAAAAGCGAACGGCTACAACACTATGCCCTGGCCGTCGGCAGTCACCTGATCGCCCGGATACGCAAGCTGGCCACCAAACACCCGCTGATCGGTACCGTCCACGGTTTCGGCCTCTACATCGGCGTCGAGATGGTCCGCGACCGCAAGACACTGGAGCCAGCGCCCGAAGAGACCGCTGCCATCTGCGACCGGATGCTCGAACTCGGAGTCATCATCCAACCAACCGGCGAGCGGATGAACATTCTGAAGACCAAGCCACCGCTGTGCATCGACATGACCGCGGCGGACTACTTCGCCGATACGCTGGACCGAGTGCTCACCGAGGGTTGGTGAGCTACTCGGTGAGCACTCGCGGGACCGCTCGCCGTGACTGCCCGGTTACGGCAGCGGTCCCCCGGCGGCGATGGCCGCCAGCGTCGCAAACTGTTCACCATCCAACGACGCGCCACCCACCAGGCCACCGTCGACGTCCGCCTGCGCGATCAGTTCGCCGATGTTCTTCGCGTTGACCGAGCCGCCGTAGAGCACCCGAACCGCGTCGGCGATCTGCGGCGAGGCCAGCGAACCAAGCTCGCTGCGGATTGCCGCACAGACTTCCTGGGCGTCGGCTGCGCCAGCTACCCGCCCGGTGCCGATCGCCCAGACCGGCTCGTAGGCGATGACCACCTTGCTGATCTGCTCTGCTGACAGCCCGGACAGCGAACCGCGCAGCTGTTCGACGTTGTGCGCCACGTGATTTCCCGCCTCACGCACATCGAGGTGCTCGCCGATGCAGACGATCGGAGTCAGGTCGTGCTTGAGCGCCGCGGCAGCCTTGGCGGCCACTAGAGCGTCGTCCTCGTTGTGGTAGGTGCGCCGTTCGGAGTGCCCCACGACGACGAAGCTGCAGCCCAGTTTGGCCAGAAATGCCCCACTGATGTCACCGGTATAGGCACCGGAGTCGTGCTGGGACAGGTCTTGACCGCCATAGGTCAGGCGCAGCTTGTCACCGTCGACCAAGGTCTGCACACTGCGCAAGTCGGTGAACGGCGGAATGACCGTCACATCGACTTTGTCGTAGTACTTGTCCGGCAACGAGAATGCGATCTTCTGCACCAGAGCGATCGCCTCGAAGTGATTGAGGTTCATCTTCCAGTTGCCGGCGATCAACGGCTTGCGGCTCACGCGGGTCCTCCGCCCTCGGTTTGGCCGGGCTGGGGTCTACCGAGCACCTCGATGCCGGGCAGCGTCTTGCCCTCCAGGTATTCCAGCGACGCGCCGCCGCCGGTGGAAATGTGCGAGAACGATCCCTCCGAAATGCCAAGCGCGCGAACCGCGGCAGCGGAGTCACCGCCGCCGACCACGCTGAACGCACCTTTGCCGGTCGCCGCGACAATCGCCTCGGCGATGCCCCTGGTGCCCGTCGCGTACGCCGGGAATTCGAATACGCCCATCGGGCCATTCCAGAAGATGGTTTTGGCGTTGGACAGCAGCGCGGCGAACCTCTTGACCGATCCCGGCCCGATATCCAAGCCCATCGTGTCGGCCGGGATCGCATCCGCGGCAACGGTTTGAGGTGGTGAATCGGCGGCGAACTTCTCGGTCACCACCACGTCGACGGGTAGCCGCAGCACATCGTGGTAGGTGTCGAGCAGCCTTCGACAGGTGTCGATCATCTCTTTCTCCAGCAGCGACGTGCCGACCGAGTAGCCTTGGGCGGCAAGGAATGTGAAACACATTCCGCCGCCGATCACGATGCTGTCGGCCTTGGTTGCCAGCGACTCGATGACACCGAGCTTGTCGGATACCTTCGACCCGCCCAGCACCACCGCGTACGGCCGCTCGGTCGAACTGGTCAACTGCTCGAGCACGCGGATTTCATCAGCCACCAACCTGCCGGCGTAGTGCGGCAGCAATGTGGCGACGTCATACACCGAAGCTTGCTTGCGGTGCACCACGCCAAAGCCATCCGAGACGAAAGCACCTCCCGGGCTGACCAGTTCGGCGAGCTGCTTGGCCAAAGCGAGGCGCTCGCCGTCGTCCTTGCTGGTTTCGCGCTTGTCGAAGCGGATGTTCTCCAGCAGCAGGACGTCGCCGTCGGTCAGTCCTTCGGCGCGAGCGAGCGCATCGGTGCCGACGATGTCTCCGGCCAACTGCACGTGCCGGCCCAGTTGCTCGCCAAGAGCCGCGGCAACCGGCTCCAGAGACAGCTTCGGGTCGGGCCCATCCTTGGGACGACCCAAATGCGCTGCGATGACGACCTTGGCGCCGGCGTCGAGCAGCGCTTTCAACGTCGGTACCGACGCGGTGATGCGGCCCGCATCGGTAATGACACCGTTCTCGTCGAGCGGCACATTCAGATCGGAGCGCACCAGCACCCCGCGACCCGAAACACCTTCAGCGAGAAGGTCTTCAAGGGAATGGATGGTCACGGCTGCCGGAACCTAGAGGGACTTGCCGACCAGCGCGACCAGGTCGATGAGCCGGTTGGAGTAACCCCATTCGTTGTCGTACCAAGACACCACCTTGGCCTGGTCATCGATCACCTTGGTCAGCCCGGAATCGAAGATCGAGCTGTGCGGGTCGGTGACGATGTCGCTGGACACGATCGGGGCGTCGTAGTACTTCAGAATGCCCTTGAGTCTGCCTTCGGCCGCGGCTTTGAACGCCGCGTTGATCTCTTCGGCGGTCGCGGCCTTGGCCAATTCCGCGGTCAGGTCGGTCACCGAACCGGTCGGGATCGGCACCCGCAGCGCGTAACCGTCGAGCTTGCCCTTGAGCTCGGGCATCACCAGACCGATGGCTTTGGCGGCGCCGGTAGAAGTCGGCACGATGTTGAGCGCGGCGGCCCGGGCACGACGCAAGTCCTTGTGCGGCCCATCCTGCAGGTTCTGGTCCTGGGTGTAGGCGTGGATGGTGGTCATCAGGCCCTTGACGATGCCGAACTCGTCGTGCAGCACCTTGGCCAACGGCGCCAGGCAGTTCGTCGTGCACGACGCGTTGGAGATGATGTTCTGGCTGCCGTCGTACTTGTCGTCGTTGACCCCCAGCACGATGGTGAGGTCCGGGTCGGTCGCAGGCGCCGAGATGATCACCTTCTTCGCACCCGCGTCCAGGTGGCCCTTGGCCTTGGCAGCGTTGGTGAAAAGACCGGTGGACTCGACGACGACATCGACCCCCAGGTCGCCCCAGGGCATCGCCGCCGGGCCCTCCCGCACCTCGAGGGCCTTGATCTTCACACCGCCGACGACGATGGTGTCCTCGCCCTCGAGACTCACGTCCTGGGGCAACCGGCCCAGAATCGAGTCGAATTTGAGCAGGTGGGCCAGCGTCTGATTGTCGGTGATGTCATTGACGGCGATCACCTCGATGTCCGCGCTGCCCTGCTGTTGTTGAGCCAATAAGGCCCGGTAAAAGTTGCGGCCGATTCGACCAAAGCCGTTGATACCTACCCGGACCGTCACTTGCCTCTCCCTGCCTTCCATGTCCGCCTAAAAGCGCCTTGCCCGTCAGCCTAGATCAGTGACACGCGTCACCGCCCTGCCGGTAACAAATGCCAGAACTCTGCGGCCGCGAAAACCCAGGCGCGGCGCGGCGGGTTCGCCGGCCCCGGCGGACAGGGCCGGAAGGGGATTCGAGGGGAAACGTCACCATTTGGAAACGGCGCGGTGCGGCGCGGCGCGTGTATCGCGGCGGCCGCTAACAATTGTGCCGGTCGGCTAGACACGAGTGCAGTAGGACCATGCGGTGTTACTGCACCAATTGATTGCAGAAGTACCGGGCGCGAATAAAGAGGAGTCGGCGTTGATGACGATCTTTGATCGGTTCAACTTCAAGGTAGTTGCCTGCGCTGGGCTGTGCGGAGCCGCTATTGCGTTGAGCCCACAAGCGGCAGCTGTCCCGCTGAAAACCGACGGCTACGCGTGCATCCAAGGGATGGCGGGCGAAGGCGGAGCACCGGCGGCGGGCGGTCCGGCTGCGGCGGGCGGTCCAGCTGCGGCCGGCGGTCCGGCAGCGGCCGGCGCGACATGCGCGGCCAGCGCTCCCATCAATGACATGGCTGGTGTTCCGATGGCGGTGCCAGGTCCCATTCCGGTGCTTCCGGCTGGTGCGCCACTGATCGATCTCGGTGGGGCCGCGGCGGCCGCACCGGTACCCATCCCGGCCGGCGCACCCGTGCCCATCCCGGCCGGCGCACCCATCCCCATCCCGGCCGGCGCACCCATCCCCATCCCGGCCGGCGCACCCATCCCCATCCCGGCCGGCGCACCCATCCCCATCCCGGCCGGCGCACCGGTACCCATCCCGGCCGGCGCACCCATCCCCATCGCGGCCGGCGCACCGGTACCCATCCCGGCCGGCGTTCCGCTGATCGCGCTCGGGCCGGTGCCCGCGGGCGTTCCGGCGGCCGGAGCTCCCATCATCGATATGTCGGGAACCGGCAAGGACGGGCCAATCGGTCCGGCGCCGGCCGGCGGACCTGTGGCGGGTCAGCCGGTTCAGCCCGGCCCGTCGGGTGCGGGAGCCGGCTGAGACAGCCTCAGCGCCGCTTACGCAACCCCTGCAACGCCGATTCCGCGGCGTGGTAGCCACACAGTCCGTGGATTCCGGCGCCCGGCGGGGCGGATTGGGAACACAGATAGACACCGGGTACCCCGATCGCATACGGATCGAGGGCTATCCGCGGCCGGAAAATGACCTGGAGCCCGTCATTGGCCCCGCCGATGATGTCACCGCCGATGAAGTTGCGGTTGTAGGCCTGTAGTTCGGCGGTCGACTTGCTGACGGTCGCGGTGATGCGATCGCGGAATCCGGGCGCGAATCGTTCTATCTGGTCGATGACGGCGGCAGTGGCGTCGCCGGTATAGCCGAACGGTACGTGTGCGTAGGCCCAGATCGGGTTGATGTTGCCCGCCGAACGCGACGGGTCGGCCAGGTATTGCTGCCCGATCAAGACGAACGGTCGTTGCACCATTCGACCTTGTGCGCGTTGGCGTTCGGTGTCCGCGATCTCGGCGAACGTGCCCCCGAGGTGGACGGTCCCGGCCCGCCGGCAGTCAGGATTGGTCCATGGAATGTCGCCTTCGATGGCGAAGTCGACCTTGAACGCCGACGATCCTTCCCGATAACGCCGGTAGGACCGCCTGATCCGCGCGGGCATCGCATCGCCGTACAGCGTCAGAACGTTGGCCGGGCTGAGGTCGAGCATGACGATGTCGGCATCGGGGATGTCACGGCGGCTGGTGACGGTTATCCCCGTGGCCACGACACCGCCGAGCGCGTTCAGGGCGGCTCCCAGTGCCGCGGTTATCGACCCGGAACCGCCTTGTGCGACGGGCCAGCCGTAGCGGTGGCCGCTGGCCAAGATCATCAACCCCAGCGACGCGGTCAGCGGCCGGTCCAGCCGGGTGTAGACGTGCGCGGCAGCGCCTCCGAACAGTGCGCGCGCCTGCTCGGTACGGAACCAGCGCGCCATCATGGTGGCGGGCAGCGCCGCCCGAGGCCCGAAGGCGGCCAGCCGAAGCGGGTGACGGGGAACGCCGAGCACCGGGCGGAGCAGGTCGCCCGCCAGTTCATCGAAACCGGCCGCCAGGTCCCCCACCGCACGGCGCCACCGTTTGCCGTCGGGCCCCATGCCCGCCGCCGTGTGTTCAATCGACTGGTGCAGCACCCCGGCCGTGCCGTCGTCGAGCGGATGTGCGCAGTCGACTTCGGGCCAATTCCACGTCAACCCGTAGCTTTGAAGGTCGATCTCATTCCAGAACGGTGAGCCGACACCCAGTGGGTGAAACGCTGAGCAGTGATCGTGGATCACCCCGGGCACGGTCAGCTCACCCGAACGCGCTCCCCCACCGATGGTGTCGTGCGCTTCAAGCACCTGCACCTCGACCCCGTGCCTGGCCAACTGGATCGCGGCGGCCAGGCCGTTGGGCCCGGCCCCGACAACGACTGCCTTGGTCATTGGGCGGCGCGTTGAGTCGTCACGTGTACCGGAAATTCGTCGCCGGGCTCGGGCCACGGCTGCCGGGCAAGCATGTCCTCGACTGTGACGTACCCGGCTTCGATCAATCCGGTCTTGGCGTCGACGATGCGGTACCACTGCTTTTGGATGTGGATCGGTTGACCTTCAAGGATGATGACGCGCAGGTCGCCGTCGGCGAAATTGCAACGCCGCTGCACGGCCTGTACCAGCTGCTCATTGTGCAGGTGGCCCTCGCCGAAGTTCCAGCCGACCAGCGGCCCGGCCACGATTTCGCCCTCACGGACCTTGTACTCGGCTTCGTTGCCGATCGCCCGGGGCAACAACCCGTTGAGCGCCCTGCCGTGGGTATGCATGGCCCGGAACGCGGCCGTCTTGTCGGCCATGATTTCGGCCGTGTTCGCGTCGTAGAGCTTGGCCAACTGGTTGACCACCAGCGCGGAGCTCTTGACGACGCTGGCCTCGATCTTTTCCTCGGCCCCGGCACGGAAACACCACACGCTGGTGGCCCAGTTACCCGCGTAGTAGCGCATCGCCGGCAAGAACGAAATCTTTTCCGGGAAAAGGTTTCCCGCTACCACCACGGCGAAAGCGGCGAGCACGATCACCAGCAGCAGCGGGGATCGAAGATCTATGGCGCGGATCGAACCGTAGTGCCCGAACAGATAGAACAGCGAAAAGATGAAGAACACATTCCACTCCAGCGGGACTCCCATGGGGAGGTTGGAAAGGATGTTGAGGTGGAAGATCACCATGAACCCGATCAGGAACCAGCGCCACGGCTGGTCACCGGCGACGAGCACCAGAACCGCCGGAACCAGGAACTCCGCCGTGGTCCCACCCACGTGGGCCATGAGTTTCGGCAGCCAGGACGGGCGCAGGTCGTTGACGTAGTCGCGGTAGAGCAGATGCTTGATCGGATTGAACAGCCTGCCGCGCAGTAGCGCGTTATTGCTGGTCATCACCGCGACGACGTACGGGAAATGGTGGTTGAGCTTGGATGTGGCCGCTCCCCACCACAGGCAGAGCATGATGATCTTGAACGCCGCAATCTGATCGGTGAACGGGAAGAAGAACACGAACAGCTTCAGCCAATAGTGTTCCCCGCGCGCGGCCAAAAAGACCGTCTTGTCACGCAGACCCAGTAACGCCAGCGCGATGATCGTCGGTACCACCAGGATCGGGTCGATCAGGCCGACGTCACCGCTGGCTGTCACCGGCCCGGCATGGCCGGGAGAAAGCAGTGCCCATCCCCCGCTGATCAGGACGATGGCGTAGAGCGTCACATCCACCACGGTGCGAGTGTCCCCATCGGTGAAGGGCACCTTTGCCGGCCAGGGGGGCAGGCGAATTGTCTTGGGTCGCAGCCAATAAAGGAACCCGCCAACCGGCGGCATGAACCGCCCGGTCAACGGTCCGGAGCCGCAGCCAAATCCGAGGACCTCGAACAGCAGCGTGAAGATGATGACCTTCTGATACACGATTGGTTGCGTCCACCAGTCGGCGATATGCCCCAGCCCACCCAAACCCGGCGTCAGCGAGATGATCGCCGCGGGGGCGGCGACGTAGATCCCGATCTTGAGCAAATAGAGCAGGTAAACCGCATACGGGGTCCCGAAGCCATGTTCGGCCCAGTGCCGAGTAACAACCTGCAGTCGCGTTGCACGTGGCAGGGTATGCCAGGTTTCGTGATCGACGTCTGGCAAGTCCGGTGACATGAATCCCATAGCGGCCTCATTCTCGGTGCGAAACCCTGCTGGTGTGTCCCTTGCGGTTCCAATCTATCGGCACCACGCGGCCGACGAATAGATGCTTTTGAATCCCGCCGTGCTTTCCCCGTCCGGCCGCGACCAAAAGCACTAGCACACAATGCCTTCACGGCCTTCACGCCTTCAGGTTGCTGCACCGACGCGGCAACTATCAGGGAAAGTCACGACCTATGTATGCGGAGACCCCGGCCGCGATCGGAATTGTCGCACCGAAAGTCAGCAGCATGGCGTTGGTGGCAGGGATGAGTTGCAGGTTTTGATTGAAGCCGCTGAGGTTGCCGGCCGCCAGATCCTTGATCGCGTTGATCGAATAGTAGGTATCGGCGGTCAGAATGACCCCCGGCCCTTCGATCAAGATCGGCAACACCTGCCGGCCAACGTAGATCGCGTTGAGCAGTTCGGAAGAAGCGCCGGGCCTGGCGGCCTCGGCGGAGAGGTCGGCACCATATTGGTAGATGCCCGATGTGATGGCGGGATTTATCTGCCCGTTGATGACGCTGTCGAGTGTGCGATACAGATGATCGAGCGGCCCGGCTATCGCACCGCCGAGCTGCGGTGGAACCGCAATGGTGCTAGGAACACTCGCCGGCCAGCCGGGGATGGGCGGCGCATTGCTCCATATTTCCGGCAGCAACGGCGCGGCCGGCAGATCCGGTAGCGGCGGTAGCCCCATGCCGGCCAGGCCATTATCGATCCCCCGCACCGCGCTCTCGACGAACGCGCCCGCGACCACGTTGGGATTGACATTGGCGGGGAACAACGACGCGGGGGTGGGTACATCCGCGTATCCGGTTCGGTCGTAGCCCAACTCAACGACGTCGCGCAGACCGGGCTCAATGCCATCGAGCACCGAATCGGGCACAATGCCGCGCAGCGGTTGCAGCAAAGGCAAGTGCTCGTTCGGGATCAAGATATAGGTGGTGTTGACGTCCGGCGAGGACACCGGCAGCACCACGCCCGCCGCCACTTGATCAGGCGTGAGCCCGTAGTAGAGGCTGTGCGAATAGGAGATACCCAACAGCGCATTGACGTCCGCGACGACATTGAGCGGGTACTGCGGGAAATCGGCAAAGCCGTCATATTGGGTCGTGTAGACCGTCGTCGGGTACTCGGTGACCGGCGTCGCGCCATTGAATGTCAGACCCACTGATTGGATATACAGACCTGGAAAACGCGCCAGGATCCCGCCGTTCGGGTTGTTCGGATTGCCGAGCAATACGAACGAGAGGTCCTCGGGGCTCGGCCTGCTGTCGATGGGCAGGCTCTGCAGATGCCGCATCTCCAGGGTCGCCACCGAAGCGCCCTGCGAAAAGCCGGCAACGACAACGCGATTCCCGTCGGCGAGTTGTTGCGTGATCGCGGCGTGCAGGTAGCCGGCTCCCGTAGCGGCCGATTCATCGAAGGTCAGGTTGGGAATCCCGGTAAACGGCTGGAACTGCGCGGGTGTCTGTACGCCGAAAAGCGAATCGCCAAAATAGTGCGGTGTGACGAACAGGTCGTAGACCTCCCGCATGAAGCGATACGACGGTCGCGGGGTTCCGGTGGAGCCCACGACCAAGACCGAGCGCCCCCCGGACAGCAAGGCCCAACTCATCAGCGCGTCAACGCCGGACGCTCCCGCGGAGGCGGCGCCGGCCCCAGACCATGCCCTGCCCGGCGCCGTCAACCCGGTGAGTAAGTCTTGCTGCACGTTGCGCAACAGCGCCGCGTTGCCGGTTTCCGCGTCCGCGTACCAACCCGCGGTCCGATCGAGGGCCTGCACCAATTGGTCGTGGTAGGTGGCCAGCTGGCCGCCCAGGAGCTGATATTCCTGGGCGTGGGTGCTCATCAACGCCGCGATCCCCGCCGATACCTCGTCAGCCGCCGCAGGAAGAAGCCGCGTGGTCAGGGCCGCGGCCGCCGCGTTGGCCGCCTCGATTGCCGATCCGATGCCCGTTAATTGGGACGCCGCGGCGACCACCGTCTCCGGCGCGGTGACCACGAACGACATCCCACCCCCCTCCGCCGCCTGACCCAGGCAGCTCTGGCAAGGTCAGCCGCCCAGCACATCTAGCAGGGCGGATGCTATCGCGATCCGGCGAACTCTGGTGGGTGATTCGCCGAGATCACTGCCGCCCACCCGGTGGGGCCGCCGGCCGCGGGACCAATTGGCCATCGGTACCATCGGTTGACCCACAGCGCCCATGGTCAGGGGATCTTCGTGAGCGATACCGACAACGACAACGACATCGAAAAGTTCGACCCGGGCCTGACCCGGCGCATGATCGGTGTGATGCGGCCGGTGGTGAAGACGTACTTCCGCTCCGAGGTCCACGGCTTGGACTCGTTTCCGCCGGGCGGGGCGCTGGTGGTGGGCAACCACTCCGGTGGCATGTTCCCGATGGACGTCCCGATCTTCAGCGTCGACTTCTACGACAAGTTCGGTTATGACCGGCCGGTCTACACGCTCAGCCACGACATCCTGTTCATGGGCGCGACCGGTTCGTTCTTCCGGCGCACCGGCTACATCCGGGCCAGCCGAGACAATGCGGCAAAGGCATTGCGCTCCGGCGGGGTGGTGATCGTGTTTCCCGGTGGCGACTACGACGCGTACCGGCCCACGCTTTCGGAAAACGTCATCGACTTCAACGGCCGCAAGGGGTACGTCAGCACCGCGATCGAAGCCGGCGTCCCCATCGTGCCCGCGGTGTCCATCGGCGGACAGGAAACCCAGCTCTACCTGTCCCGGGGCACCTGGCTCGCCGAACGGCTTGGGCTAAAGCGGTTGCTGCGCAGTGATATTCTGCCCCTCTCGTTCGGCTTCCCGTTCGGATTCAGCGCGGCTATCCCGCCCAACCTGCCGCTGCCGACCAAGATCGTCACCGAGGTGCTGGATCCGATCGACGTCATCGCCCAATTCGGCGAGGATCCCGACGTGGACCAGGTCGACCAACATGTTCGTTCGGTGATGCAGGATGCTCTCACCAGGCTGGCCGCCACTCGTCGATTCCCGATTCTGGGCTGAGCCATGGCGCCTCGCATCGACCAGATCCTGGGTCTGATCACCACGTTGGCGCGGTCCGGTCTGATCGCCCCGATGCGACCGGACCGATACCTGAAGATCGCCGCCGCCATGCGTCGCGAGGGGATGGGATTCACTGCGGGATTCGCGGGAGCCGCCCAGCGCTGCCCAGATCGGCCGGGCCTGGTCGACGAGTTGGGCACGCTGACCTGGCGGCAGCTCGACGAGCGCAGCAACGCCCTGGCCGCCGCGCTGCAGGCACTGCCGGCCGGCTCGCCCAAGGTCGTCGGAATCATGTGCCGCAACCATCGCGGGTTCGTCGAAGCGCTGGTGGCGGCCAACCGGATCGGTGCCGACATTCTGCTGCTCAATACCGCATTCGCGGGTCCGGCGCTGGCCGATGTGGTGGCCCGCGAAGGCGTCGACACCGTCATCTACGACGAAGAATTCACCGCCACGGTCGACCGCGCATTTGATGGCCGGCCACAGGCCACTCGGATCGTCGCGTGGTCTGATGGACAGCACGACCTGACCGTCGAACAGCTCGTCAACGCCCACCTGCGCGACCAGCCCGAGCGCACCGACCGCACCGGCCGGCTGATCCTGCTGACCTCGGGCACCACCGGAACGCCTAAGGGCGCCAAGCATTCTGGAGGTAGCGGCGGAATCGGCACCCTGAAAGCGATTCTGGACCGCACACCGTGGCGAGCCGAACAGCCCATCGTGATCGTGGCGCCGATGTTCCACGCCTGGGGCTTCTCACAGCTGGTGCTGGCCGCATCACTGGCATGCACGATCGTCACCCGCCGCAAGTTCGACCCGGAAGCGACGCTGGATCTCATCGACCGCCATCGGGCGACCGGCCTGGTGGTGGTGCCGGTGATGTTCGACCGCATCATGGAACTGCCCACCAAGGTGCTCAACCGCTACAGCGGCCGCACACTGCGGTTTGCCGCGGCGTCCGGTTCCCGGATGCGCCCCGACGTCGTCATCGCGTTCATGAACCGATTCGGCGACGTGATCTACAACAACTACAACGCGACCGAGGCCGGGATGATCGCCACCGCGACACCGGCAGACCTGCGTGCCGCACCCGACACCGCGGGCCGCCCCGCCGAAGGAACCGAAATCCGGATCCTGGACCCGGAATTCAACGAAGTGCCGGTGGGCGAGGTCGGCAGCATCTTTGTCTGCAACGACAGCCAGTTCGACGGATACACATCGGGCACCACCAAGGATTTCCACGCCGGCTTCATGTCGTCGGGCGACGTGGGCTACCTGGACCGCAACGGACGGCTGTTCGTGGTCGGGCGCGACGACGAAATGATCGTCTCCGGAGGAGAGAACGTCTACCCGATCGAGGTGGAAAAGACCCTTGCTACCCATCCCGAAGTCGCGGAGGCCGCGGTGATCGGCGTCGACGATGAACAGTACGGACAGCGGCTGGCCGCATTCGTGGTGCTCGAACCCGACGCTGATCTTGATGAGAATGCCGCCCCCGAAACCCTCAAACAACATGTGCGCGACAACCTGGCCAACTACAAGGTGCCCCGCGAAATCGCGGTTCTCGACGAGTTGCCCCGCGGCAGCACCGGCAAGATATTGCGCGCCGAACTGCAGGCAAAGGTCTGCGGCTCATGAGGGGCGATCGACTGCGCAAGCTGGCCCGCCGGCCCCGGCCCCTGACCCGGGCGACGGCCGAACTCGTCAACGCCGCCAACGGATTACGGCCCATCAGCCGCAACCCCTATGCCGCCTTTTTCGTGTTCTGGCTTGGCTGGCCGACCTCGGAGGTGCCTGGTCTTTACCTGGCCGCGTCAGTGGTGGACGCGCTGCGCCGCGGACGACGCGGTGATTTCGCCGGGCCGAAGGGCAAAGCCGCGTTGGCCCTTACCGCCGCGGCCTGGGCAACGCTGGGCGTGATCCGCTACCGCGGCATCACCACCCCCGGGCCGGTCCTCGAGGCGGGGTTGACCGAAGGACTGGGGGCTGACTACGCCCAGGAGTTGGCCACCCTGCCGACCGAGCCGACGCGGCGGGGACGACGCAACCTCCCCCTGCGCACGACCGTGGCACGCCGACTCTATGTGGAGAAGACCAACATCGTGGCCTACGGCCCACACCGCCGTGCCAACCTGGCCGACATCTGGCGGCGACGCGATCTGCCGCGCGACGGCAAGGCCCCGGTGCTGGTGCAGGTGCCCGGTGGCGCCTGGGTCCTCGGATGGCGCCGCCCCCAGGCGTATCCCCTGATGAGCCACCTGGTTTCGCGTGGCTGGGTCTGTGTGTCGCTGAACTATCGGGTCTCTCCCCTACACACCTGGCCGGCGCATATCGTCGACGTCAAGCGCGCCCTGGCCTGGGTGAAAGAAAACATCGCCGACTACGGCGGCGACCCGGACTTCGTGGCGATCAGCGGCGGGTCAGCGGGCGGCCACCTGTCCGCGCTGGCGGCTCTGACCCCCAACGAACCCAGGTTTCAACCCGGCTTCGAGGAAGCCGACACCTCTGTGGCGGCGGCGGTTCCCATCTATGGCCGCTACGACTGGTATTCGACCGAGGCCGAGGGGCGACCTGAATTCGTCGAATTGCTAGCGCGTTTCGTGGTGAAACGGAAATTCCGCGACCACCGCGAGGTCTTCGTCGATGCTTCGCCAATCCACCATGTACGGGCCGACGCACCACCGTTCTTCGTGCTACACGGCCAAGACGACTCCCTCATCCCGGTGGTCGAAGCTCGAGAGTTCGTCGAAGAATTACGGGCGGTGTCGAAGTCCCCGGTCGCCTACGCCGAATTGCCCAACGCCCAGCATGCCTTCGACGTCTTCGGTTCCCCACGCGCGCATAAGGCTTCCGAAGCCGTGGCCCGGTTCCTGTCCTGGGTATACGTCACCAACGGCCCGGGCCCACGCTAGCTAGAGACCAGCCGCGCGTTCGAGCTCGGCCAGCGCCGGTTCGATGAGGTCGGCCATCTCGTCGATGTCATTGGCTACCTCGGGTGTCGTCACGAACCCGAAGTCCAGATGCTCCTGATACGAGAAGCAGGTGATGTTCAACGCCACGTCCATCACCGGCGGCCCTAGCGGCACCAAGGAGTCCAGCCGCGCACCCGCCATATAGAGGGGGAACTGCGGGCCGGGGACGTTGGAGACGACGAGGTTGATCGGGGCCAGGTTATGGGAAAGCCCGGTAGCGGTGTACGCACGGGCGGCCAGATGGAGCAGACCGGGCGGGGTGGTCTCGGTAAGCCCCATGATCTGATGCGCCGAGAGCGCCTTGGCCATCTCTTTGGCGTTCTGGGTGCTCTCGTGAATGGCCTTGAGACGCTCGGCCGGATCATTGATGTGGGTCGCCAGCGACGCCGTCATCGAGCTGATCTGGTTGCCGACGTCCTCCTTGGTTTGATCGGTGCGGGTGGACACCGGAATCTGCGCGATGAGCGGCTTGGCGGGCAGCTCGTCGCGCTTCTTCAGGTATTCCCGCGCCGCCCCGGCCACCGTCGCCAGCACAACGTCGTTGAGTTTGACGCCGAAGGCATCCTTGACCGCCTTGGCCCTTGCCAGTTCAATGCGGCACCCACTGACCCGCCGGTGCGGCGACACATGTGCGTTGAACCGGGTCTTGGGTGCATCGAAGTAGCGGGGTGGCCTGGCGCTCACGCCCAGCGCCGCGATCTGCTGGCGCACGGTTTGCTCCACCAGCCGTGCGATGCGGAACGGGGTCATAATTCCCACGTTGATCAGGGCACCCACCGCGCGGCGCTCCAGCCTGGGGATCTGGAATCCGACGAATCCAACTGTTTCCTCTTGTGGTGGCCGCGGTTCGGGCGTGACATCCAGCAGAATCTCACCTAACCCGGCACCCGAGACACCGTCGACAATGGCGTGGTGCATCTTGGTCAGGGTGGCGATGCGCCCGCCTTCGACGCCCTCGATGACCCAGAGTTCCCATAGCGGTCGAGAGCGATCAAGCTTGTAGGACATGAGCCGACCGACGAGCTCCTCGAGCTCGCGCCGGCCGCCCGGCGCGGGGACTCCGATTCGCCGCACGTGAAAGTCGACGTCCAGATCCTGGTCTTCGACGAACCAGGGCCGGTCCAGCCCCAGCGGGGCCCCGGTGACTCTCCAGCGCAGCTGTGGGATCTCCGGGAGCCGTTCGATGAGTAGTTCGCGCAACCGCTGAAAGCTGTAGTCGGGCGCATCGGTCGGATCGCAAATCGCCAGCGCACCAACATGCATGTGCCAGCCTGCGGTCTCCGCAGACCAGAACGCCGCATCAACACTCGAGAGCCGCCTCATTGGGCGACCATAACCTCCCGTGAGCTGCTAGGGCCAGCACTCCCAGAAATCTCACAACGCGCCGTCGTCGTGCGACGGCCCCGCAAGCAGTGCTTGCGCGGACTACGCATCCTCGAGCAAGTCGGGCGTCACCGCCGATTCGGTGTCGGGAATTCCTTCCACCTTCGCCTTGCGATCGGCCATCGACAGCAGCCGCCGAATCCGGCCCGCCACAGCATCTTTCGTCATCGGTGGATCGGCAAGGCGGCCCAGCTCCTCCAGCGATGCCTGGCGATGCTCGACACGCAGTTTGCCGGCCGAGGCCAGATGATCGGGCACCGTGTCACCGAGGATCTCCAGCGCTCGTTCCACCCTGGCGGCCGCCGCCACCGCCGCGCGCGCCGAGCGGCGCAGATTGGCATCATCGAAATTGGCCAGCCGGTTGGCCGTCGCGCGCACCTCGCGACGCATCCGGCGCTCTTCCCAGACCAGCCTGGTGTCCTGTGCCCCCATTCGGGTCAGCAGGGCACCGATCGCCTCGCCGTCGCGCACCACCACGCGATCGGCTCCGCGGACCTCACGGGCCTTGGCACCCACCCCGAGCCTGCGGGCGGCCCCCACCAGCGCCAGGGCAGCTTCCGGGCCCGGGCAGCTGACCTCGAGTGCCGACGAGCGCCCGGGTTCGGTCAGTGACCCATGCGCCAGAAAGGCGCCCCGCCACGCGGCTTCCGCGTCGCCGATACTGCCGCCGACCACCTGGGCCGGCAGGCCACGCACCGGACGGCCCCGCATGTCGAGCAGTCCGGTCTGACGCGCCAGCGCTTCGCCGTCGTTGGCGACCCGCAGCACGTACCGGGTGTTCTTGCGGATCCCGCTGGCCGACAGCACGTGCACCACCGCGCTGTAGCCATAGAGGTCGAAGATGTCTTTGCGCAGCCGCCGCGCGATGCTGCCCAGATCCACCTCGGCCTCGACGACGACGCGCCCAGCCACTATGTGCAGGCCCCCGGCGAATCTGAGCAGCGAAGTGACCTCAGCGCGCCGGGCGCTGACCGATTTGACTACTAGGCGACTCAGTTCGTCCTTGACTTCAGTCGTCATCGCCACGCGTCGTCACCCTTCGGTCTGTTGCCACCCGCCCCGGGCCCGCCGGTCTGTTGACGTCCGCCCTCGATCGGTATCTCCTGCGGACTCGTCACCGGAGGCGTCGTGAGGTCCCTGTCACGGACCCGCACTGCATCCAGGACGGCCGCTAGCTTGCCCGGGTCATGTAAAGGTGTACCAGGTCGGGCAACGTCGGCGAAGTGGACCTCGGCCTGAAGCATTGTTGCCGTGCGGCGAAGTTGCTCCTTCTCTCGATCGCTAGGCACCCGGTCCGCGTCGATGATTATGTCGTGGACCGTGAACCCCGGGGCATGCTGGGCCAGGACGTGCAGGTGACGCTCAACCGAGAAACCGGCCGTCTCCCCCGGCTCGGCCACCAGGTTGAGCACCAGCGCGCGACGCGCCGACGTGGCCTGCAACGCCGCGAACAGCCCTGGCACCAGCACATGCGGAATCACACTGGTGAACCACGACCCGGGACCTAAGACGATGAGATCGGCGGCCATGATGGCGTCGACGGCCTGGCGGGTCGCCGGTGGGTCGGCCGGCCGCAACCGCACCCGTCTCACCTTTCCCGGGGTGGTGGCCACCGCCACCTGGCCGCGGATCAGCCGGAACATCCGCGGATCAGACTCCAGCCCGGAAACGTCGGCTTCGATCTGCAGCGCAATCGGACACATCGGCAGCACCCGGCCCTTGACGCCGAGAATGCGCCCGAGTTCGTCGAGCGCCGCTACCGGATCGGCCAGCACCTCGGACAGGCCGGCCAGCAACAGGTTGCCGATCGGATGCCCGGCCAGCGCGCCGCTGCCACCGAACCGATGCTGCAGAATGGTCGCCCAAAGCCGGCCGTACGGACTGTCGGATGCCAAGGCCGCCAGCGCCATTCGCAAATCACCCGGCGGTATCACGTCGAGTTCGCTACGTAGCCGACCCGAGGATCCACCGTCGTCGGCAACGGTCACGATCGCGGTGACGTAGGGAGTGAGCCGACGAGCCGCCGACAGCGTCGCGTATAGCCCGTGTCCGCCACCCAAAGCAACGATGCTATGGCTCGCCGGTGAATTCATTCGCGGCCCAGATCCCGGTGCAGCACCCGCACCGAAAGTCGCGAATTCGACCGCAGCAGCCCCACCAGTGCTTCGGCGATGGCGACGCTGCGATGCTTGCCACCGGTGCAGCCGATCGCGACCGTCATGTAGCGCTTGCCCTCCCGGCGATAGCCCTCCACGACCAGGGATAGCAGCTCATGGTAGGTCTGCAGAAACTCGGACGCGCCCGGCCGGCCCAGGACGTAGTCGCTGACCGCCTGATGTTGGCCGGTCAGTGGCCGCAGCTCGTCGACCCAGTGCGGGTTGGGCAAAAACCGCACGTCCATGACCATGTCCGCGTCCATCGGCAGTCCGTACTTGAAGCCGAAGGACTCTACGGTGACGCTGGTGATCGCCGCGGCGTCGCCGCCGAAAGCTCGTTCGATGTTCTCCCGCAGCCCGCGCACCGAGAGCGTGGACGTGTCGATGATGAGGTCGGCGGTGGCGCGCACCGGCTCGAGCATCTTGCGCTCGGCGGCGATCCCCTCGGCAAGTGTGTGCCCGCCCTGCAGCGGGTGGCTACGGCGATTCTGTTCGTAGCGGCGCACCAACATGTCGTCCGATGCCTCCATGAACACCACTCGGGGGGTGATGTTGCGGGTGGCCAGTTCGTTGCGCACCGAATCCAGGTCGCCGGTGAAGCCCCGTGACCGAACGTCCATCACCACGGCGAGTTGGGTGATGCGTGATCCGGCCGCCAGCCCGAAATCCACCATTCGGGTGATTAGCTGCGGAGGCAGGTTATCCGCGACATACCAGCCCAAGTCCTCCAGTACCTTGGCCGCCGTGCCGCGGCCCGCCCCGGACAGCCCGGTCACCAGCACCACGTCGATACCGGCCGAGGCGTCGACTTCTGGACCAGGCGGATTCCCGCCACCCGCAATATGGTTGGTCATTGGGCACCCCCCGGCTGGTCGGGACACAACGCCTCGAGCACGGCAGTTGCCGTTGCTACGCCAATACCCGGTACCGCGGTGATCTGGTCGACGGTGGCCTCCTTGAGGCGGGCTATCGATCCGAAATGGGTGACGAGCGCCTTGCGACGGTGCTCTCCCAATCCGGGCACCGCATCCAGCGCCGACGCCGTCATCCGCTTGGATCGCTTGCTCCGATGGTAGGTGATGGCGAATCGGTGCGCCTCGTCGCGCACCCGCTGCAGCAAGTAAAGGCCCTCGCTGTTACGCGGCATGATGATCGGATCCGGCTCGGAGGGCACCCATACTTCTTCCAGCCGCTTGGCCAGGCCGATCACCGCGACGTCGACGATACCCAGCTCCTCGAGAACGGCGCTGGCGGCGTTGACCTGCGGCGCACCGCCGTCAACGACATAGAGATTGGGCGGATAGGCGAATCGGCGAGATTTTCCTTCCGGGGAAAGCAGATTCGGATCGTTCTGTTCGCTCAGGTGGCGCTGGAACCGGCGTCGAGTCACTTCGGCAATGGATGCGACGTCGTCGGAGCGGCCCTGCCCAGCCGCTTCCCGGATGGCGAAGTGGCGGTAGTCGGACTTGCGCGGTAGGCCGTCCTCAAAGACCACCAGCGAGGCGACCACATCGGTGCCCTGCACGTGGCTGATGTCGACGCACTCGATGCGCAACGGCGCATCGGCCAGCCCAAGCGCCTCCTGAATATTCTGCAGTGCAGCAGATCTGGCGTTGAAGTCACCGGCCCGCTTCAGCTTGTGCTGCTGCAGCGCCTCTTTCGCATTTCGCTGCACGGTTTCGGCCAGCGCGCGCTTGTCTCCGCGGCGCGGCACGCGCAGCGTGACCCGCGAGCCGCGCAAGCCGGACAACCAGCTGGACAGTTGGTCGGCGTTGGAGGGCAGGCACGGCACCAGTACCTCGCGGGGAACCGGGTTGACCGACTCATCGGCGGCACCGCCCAACTCCGCCTGGTCGCCATAGAACTGAGCCAGGAATTGCTCCACCAACTGTTCCTCAACGGAAACATCTGGTGCACTGGGCTTTTCGACCACCCAGCCGCGCTGACCGCGAACCCGACCGCCGCGGACATGGAACACCTGCACCGCCGCCTCGAGTTCGTCGTCGGCAAATGCCACCACGTCCGCGTCGGTGCCGTCCCCCAGCACCACGGCTTGCTTTTCCATCGCGCGCTTCAATGCAGACCGGTCATCTCGCAGCCGTGCGGCGCGCTCGAAGTCGAGGTTCTCCGCAGCGGCGTTCATCTGCTGTTCCAGCTCGCGGGCGTATCGGTCGGTCTTACCGGAGAGAAAGTCGCAGAAATCATCGACAATCTGGCGATGCTGCTCTTTGCTGACCCTGCCGATACAGGGAGCCGAGCACTTGTCGATATAGCCGAGCAGGCATGGCCTGTCTATCTGCTTGTGCCGCTTGAACACTCCCATCGAGCAGGTGCGCGCCGGAAACACCCGGGTAAGCAGATCCACTGTCTCGCGGATCGCCCACGCGTGCGAGTAGGGCCCGAAATAGCGGACCCCTTTGCGCCGTGGACCGCGATAGACCATGAGCCGGGGAAAATCTTCGTTGAGCGTGACGGCCAGCACCGGATATGACTTGTCATCGCGGTAGCGAACGTTGAAGCGAGGATCGAATTCCTTGATCCAGTTGTACTCGAGCTGCAGCGCCTCGACCTCTGTGTTGACCACCGTCCACTCGACCTTTGCGGCGGTGGTCACCATCTGGCGGGTCCTCGGCTGCAAGTGCGCGATGTCGGCAAAATACGACGTCAGCCTGCTGCGCAGGCTCTTGGCCTTGCCGACATAGATGACTCGCCCATGCGGGTCCCGGAATCGGTACACCCCCGGCTCGACCGGGATGGACCCGGGCGCGGGGCGATACGTCGCGGGATCTGGCACGTACCCAGGCTAGTAGCCGCTAGAAGGGCGGCGGCTCGTCGGGACCGATTGTCGGCTCCGGGGTGTCGTACCGGTCGGCGTGGACGCCGCCGACGGCTTCCAGCGCCCTGCGATTGCATCGGCGCTCGGTGTCGATTCGATTCGCCCGGTTTTGTGCGCGGGTTCGGGCACGGGTCGGCATCCTCGCCGCTCGGCCAGCGCGGGGGCTGCCGGCCGTGCCCACGATTGGCGGTAGCTCCTCGGTCGGCACGCATAGGTTCGGAAACAGCAGCGCGCTCCCCGGGGTGGTCACGTAGGTGTGCCCGTCGGGCAGCAGCCAGATCACCGTACCGTCGGGTAGCTGCAGGTCGCGCCAGCCCCAGAACGTTTTCAGCAGATGGTGTCTGCGGCACAGGCACTTCAGGTTCGACGCGTGCGTGTGCCCGCCGTCACCGTATGCAACGGTATGGTCCAGATCACAGGAAACTGCCGGCTGGTCGCAGCCGGGTGCTCGACACGTCAGATCACGACACCGCACGAAGTCGGCGAGCCCCGCCGATGGCGCGTATCCGGACTCGGGGTGCCCTGACGGTCGCATCAGCGGCCGCAGTGTGGCGACCTTGGCCAGCTCGGCGATCAATGAGGCCGGGATCAGCCCTTCGGCGCCGGGCAACACAGCGGGCGTGTGACCGGTTCCGTCGACAGTCGATTGATCGGCAACGACGTGAATCACCACGTTGCTCGGAGCTGACCGCGCCGCGGCAGTGCAAGCGGCGGACGTGCAGCCGCACGCCAACCGATCACTGCCCGCCACCAGCGCCCCCACCGCGTCGGCGCGGCGCTGCTCACGGGTGCGCGGGTCGGCGGCGCACACCGTGTTCGCAAGCTCGTCGAGGCGCCGGTCAAAGGCTCGCCCCGCGGTCGCGAGCACGCTTCCGGTCAGCGCGGCCAAGCCCGAACCGTCGGCGATCACATCCACATCGACGAATCGACCGTCGGCCGCCTCGGCAGCGCGGCGCACGGCATCGCGATCGACATCGGCCACCACTTGATCGACCGCAACGGACAGCCGACCTCGAGTTACCGCAGGACATCGCGCCAACAGCGCGGCGAGCTGTGCGTCCACCTTCGCCAGCACCTCGGCGTCGGTGATGAGGTCGGTGCGAAACACGATCGTCTGGAATGCCCGGTAATCGATATCTCCGGCGCGGAAGGCCTGCCCCACCTTCGGCAATCGGTTGCGCATCGCCATCGCATAACGCAAATAGCTCGAGCCCATCGCCACGCTGGTTCGCAATGCGGCAGCCACCTGCGCGGCGACCGCCTCCCAAGTATCCGTCGCCCATTCGGCACGGTCGCCGGACTCCCGGCACCGCAGCACGAACAATGCACCGACCACGTCCAGCCGTTCGGCCGCGGCCGCAGCCTCCCGGCGAGATGCCTCTCGCGCCCTCTCCAACAGCGCATTCGACTCCGCCGTGGGACGGGAGGCATACCAATACTCGAACATACATTCGACACTAGCAGCCGATGGCGACACTTCCCCCGACTCGTGTCAGACCCGGTCGTCGAGCTGCGCCCGTCGGGTGACCGCCCACTCCGCCATCGGAAATCCGGAATTTTGGTCACACGCGGATATGACCAGAGCGGCCCGCGGCACCACCGCCAGGCCGTAGTCGCAGTTCCAATCCGAACGGCCCATGCTCCACACCAGCACACCCTCGGCCGGGGTGCCGAAGGACTTGAGCGTGATCGGCCCGAACTCCCCCGCCGGATACCCGGCAAATGCGTCGCCATGGCATTGCGACACCGCGCGGAATCCGTTCTGCACCACGTCGTGAGGATTCAACGGGCTGTTGTAGACATCGACCGACTCGGCATACATCGCCGTAGCCTGCACTCGGTATGCGGACTCGGCGAAGTCCGCCGAGCCCGGTGGCCGTAGCGGCGAACCTTTGAACAACACCGCGGCCGTGCATTCGGGTGGCCGGGCGCTGGTGAAATAGGTTTCGCCCACCCGAGTCGAAGACGCCGGCCCCAGCGGCGTGTTGTCCCCATCCTGCAACAACAAGTCACGAGCCGAGATGTGGGCACGCGGCTGACCGGAGGCCCGAATCGCGCGACCGGCAACGGAATTGGTGCACGCGGTCATCGCCACCACCACGACGAGCAACACCACCGCCGCGCAGCTACGCCCAAGACGCGTCATCGGCCGATCGTAGCGCGACTCAGCGGGCGGGCAGGTCCGGGCGATATTGGGTCAGCAGTGAGCGCACCGCGTCCATTGACGCAACCGCACGCTCCTTGTCCACGGCCTGAATCGCCATCACCGGGATGTACTCGTCATCGGGCAAGTCGACTCGCGCCCAGCGACTGCCCCCAGGAAACGACACACCGACCACGTCTTTCCAAGGAATCAGCTTATAGCCCAACAGATTACGCACCGAGATGCCCGCAGCACCGATCCTTAGCCGCGGTCGGGTGAACAGCAGCACAGCACCGGCGAGAATGAGCCCGAGGGCGCCCATCGCCACTTGATCACCGGCCTGAAATATCATCCCGCTCGAGCCCACCTTGAGGAACAATCCACCGGCTACATGCGCCGCCACGATCAGGATCGCCGCGGTGTACGCGACAACCGGTGTCCAGTAGGGACGCAAGACGACGTCCCACTCGGCGCGTTGCGCTTCGTCGGTCATGCCTCAGCACGCAGCTCGCGCAGGGTCAACGCGGTGGTCAACGCCGCCGCGGTCGCCTGCGCGCCCTTGTCCTCATCTGAGGTTGGCAGGCCAGCCCGGTTGAGCGCCTGTTCCTCGGAGTTGGTGGTCAAAACCCCATTGGCCACCGGCGTGGAGGAGTCCAGCGAGACCCGGGTCAGACCCTGGGTCACCGCATCACAAACGTAGTCGAAATGCGGTGTCTCACCACGTATTACCACACCCAACGCGACCACAGCGTCGTGATTTCGAGTCAGTTCCTGTGCCACCACCGGAATTTCGATCGCCCCCAGGACGCGCACCACCGTCGGGTTGTCGATTCCGGAATCGGCAGCCGTGTTGCGCGCACCGGCGAGCAGGGCATCACAAATCTTGGTGTGCCAGGTGCTGGCGACGATAGCCAGCCGAACGCCGGAAGCGTCGAACGCCGGCACGTCCGGAATGCCGGCGCCACCGCTCACAAAGCACCACCGAATTCCCCTGGCAGGTGCACCGATTCGTGAAAGTCGTCTAGTCCGGTCAAGTCATGTCCCATCCGGTCGCGCTTGGTCATCAGATAGCGGATGTTCTCCGCATTGGCCCGCACCGGCAACGGGACCCGCTCGATGATGTGCAAACCGTAACCGTCCAGCCCTACCCGCTTTGCCGGGTTGTTGGTCAGCAGCCGCATCGAACGGACCCCCAGATCAACCAGAATCTGGGCCCCGATCCCATAGTCGCGTGCATCAGCGGGCAGACCGAGCTTGAGGTTGGCGTCGACGGTGTCATCCCCGGCGTCCTGGAGTTGATAGGCCTGCAGCTTGTGCAACAACCCGATGCCGCGGCCCTCGTGTCCGCGCATGTACAGCACCACCCCACGCCCCTCCCTGGCGACCATGGCCATGGCTGCGTCGAGCTGGGGCCCGCAGTCACAACGACGTGACCCGAAAACGTCGCCGGTCAGACACTCCGAGTGCACCCGCACCAATACGTCGTCGCCGTCGCTGTTCGGCCCGGCGATCTCGCCGCGCACCAGTGCAACGTGCTCGACGTCTTCATAGATGCTGGTGTATCCGATGGCGCGAAACTCCCCGTGCCGGGTCGGAATCCGGGCCTCGGCAACGCGCTCGATGTGTTTCTCGTGCTTACGCCGCCATTCGATCAGGTCGGCGATGGTAATCAGTGCCAGCCCGTGTTCGTCGGCGAAGACCCGCAGCTCGTCGGTCTGGGCCATCGACCCTTCATCTTTTTGGCTGACGATCTCACAGATCGCGCCCGCGGGCTGCAGGCCAGCCATCCTGGCCAGGTCCACCGCTGCCTCGGTATGGCCGGGGCGGCGTAACACCCCGCCGTCCTTGGCGCGCAATGGAACGACGTGACCGGGACGGGTGAAGTCTTCGGCCACACTCGCCGGATCGGCAAGCAGCCGCATCGTGGTCGCTCGGTCGGAAGCTGAAATACCAGTTCCCACGCCATTTTTCGCATCCACCGTAACGGTGTAGGCGGTACCGTGCTTGTCCTGGTTGACCGCGTACATCGGCAGCAGTCCCAGCCGGTCACACACCGCTCCATCCAGCGGGACGCACAGGTACCCAGAGGTGTAGCGCACCATGAACGCCACCAACTCCGGTGTTGCCTTCTCGGCAGCGAAGATCAGGTCGCCCTCGTTCTCGCGGTCCTCGTCATCGATGACGATGACAGCCTTGCCCGCACCAATGTCGGCAACCGCTCGCTCGACGGAGTCCAACCTCGTCATCTTTGCTACCTTGCTGTCAGACCTACTCACACGAGATGTTTCACGTGCTGCAATCAGTATGGACTACCGCACCGCCACAGTTACTGTCTTGCGGCTTTGAGGTCCCTGCCCGCTGATTCTGACCGGTTTCCTACCGCGCTAGTGCGCCGGGTCGGCTGTCGGTCCGGATTGCATCAGTCGTTCGACATATTTGGCGATCACGTCCACCTCCAGGTTTACCTGCGTACCCACCGGCGCTTGTCCCAGCGTGGTGAGCTCTCTGGTGGTCGGAATCAGCGAAACCTCGAACCAGTCCCGAGGCTGCGCACCTAGATCGGAGACGGTCAGGGAAATTCCGTCGACGGTGATCGATCCCTTCTCCACGACATAGCGGGCCACCGTCGCTGGGACCTGAATGCGCACCACTTCCCAGTGCTCCGACGGGCTCCGGGCGATGATCTCGCCGGTCCCGTCGACATGGCCCTGGACGATGTGCCCACCGAGGCGGCTGTTGACGGCCGCGGCACGCTCCAAATTGACCTGGCTACCGACCTGTAGTTCCCCCAGGTTGGACCGGTTCAGCGTCTCGGCCATCACATCGGCGGTGAACTGGCCGTCGGCGAGCACCTCCACCACCGTCAGGCAGACACCGTTGACTGCGATCGAATCACCATGACCGGCGTCGGCGGTAACGATCGGGCCACGAATGGTCAAGCGTGCCGCATCGGTGAGGGTGCTCCGGTCGGTGATTTCGCCGAGTTCCTCGACTATTCCGGTGAACATTGCACCAGGCTAATTGGCCCTCGGCGGGCCGCGACAAACGCCGTTGTGTAGCGCGCTGCACACCCCGCGTTGCCCGACCCGGTCGGCGGCACCCTCTACGATGCAGGGTATGCAGACCCGCCGCCGTCTATTCGCTGTCCTCGCCGCCCTCGGCACCGCCACCGCCCTGGTTGCCGGCTGCTCGTCGGGCACGAAGGACAGCGGCGGACCACTACCCGATGCGACACCGTTGGTGAAGCAAGCAACCGAGCTCACCAGGAACCTCAAGAGCGCGCACTTGGTCCTCACCGTGAACGGCAAGATCCCCGGCCTGTCGATGAAGACGCTCTCCGGCGATCTGACCACCAACCCGACCGCCGCGAAGGGAAACGTCGAGCTCACGCTCGGCGGATCTGCGATCGACGCCGATTTCGTGGTGGTGGACGGAACCCTGTATGCCACCCTCACTCCGAACAAGTGGAGTGATTTCGGCCCGGCTGCCGACATCTACGACCCGTCGCAGATCCTGAACCCGCAAGTTGGCCTGGCCAATGTGCTGGCCAATCTCCAGGACGCCAAGGCCGACGGTCGCGACACCATCGACGGACAGACCACGATCCGGATCACCGGAAAGGTCACTGCCGAGGCGGTGAACCAGATCGCGCCCCCGTTCAATGCAACAGAACCCGTGCCGGGCACCGTGTGGATTCAGGAGAACGGTGACCATCAGCTGGTGCAAGCCAAACTGGACCGCGGGTCGGGCAATTCCGTCCAGATGACCTTGTCCAAGTGGGGCGAGCAGGTCAGCGTCAGCAAGCCCCCGGTGAGCTGATGAGCACGCAGACAGGGCGCCGCGTCGCCATCAGCGCCGGAAGCCTGGCGGTATTGCTGGGCGCCCTCGACACCTACGTCGTGGTCACCATCATGCGCGACATCATGGGCAGCGTCGGCATCCCGGTTAACCAATTGCAGCGGATCACCTGGATCGTCACCTGGTATCTGCTCGGCTACATCGCCGCGATGCCGCTGCTGGGACGGGCTTCCGACCGGTTCGGCCGCAAGCTGATGCTGCAGGTCAGCTTGCTCGGATTCGCCGCCGGCTCGGTGGTCACCGCGCTGGCGGGGCATTTCGGCGATTTCCATATGCTGCTCGCCGGCCGGGCACTTCAAGGTGTGGCCAGCGGTGCGCTGCTGCCGATCACCTTGGCGCTGGGTGCGGATCTGTGGGCACAACGAAACCGCGCCGGCGTCCTCGGCGGTATCGGAGCCGCCCAGGAACTCGGCAGCGTGCTGGGGCCGCTCTACGGGATTTTCATCGTCTGGTTGTTCCATGACTGGCGAGACGTCTTCTGGATCAACGTCCCCCTGACCGCGATCGCCATGCTGATGATCCAATTCAGCCTGCCGGCGCACGACAAGAACGCAGAGCCGGAGAAGATCGACCTGGTTGGCGGTGCGCTGCTGGCAATCGCGTTGGGGCTCGCCGTCATCGGGCTGTACAACCCCAACCCGGACGGCAAAGAGGTGTTGCCGAGCTACGGACTACCGGTGCTGACCGGCGCGATCGTGGCCGCGGTGGCGTTCTTCGCCTGGGAGCGGTTCGCTCGAACCCGGCTGATCGACCCGAATGGGGTGCATTTCCGGCCGTTCTTGGCCGCCCTGGGTTCATCGGTGGCCGCGGGTGCCGCGCTGATGGTGACTCTGGTGAACGTGGAGTTGTTCGGCCAGGGCGTGCTGAGCATGGACCAGACCCAGGCGGCGGGGATGCTGCTGTGGTTCCTGATCGCCCTTCCGATCGGCGCGGTGACCGGCGGGTGGATTGCCACCAGAGTCGGCGACCGGGCGGTGACGTTTGTCGGGCTACTGATCGCCGCCGGCGGCTATTTGCTGATTTCGCATTGGCCCGTCGATCTGCCGGATTATCGGCACAGCATCTTCGGCTTGTTCACCGTGCCCGCCATGCACGCCGACCTGCTGGTGGCCGGCCTAGGGCTTGGCCTGGTGATTGGGCCGCTGTCGTCGGCCACGCTGCGAGTTGTACCGGCCGCCCAACATGGCATCGCCTCGGCGGCGGTGGTGGTCGCGCGGATGACCGGCATGTTGATCGGTGTGGCCGCGCTGAGCGCCTGGGGTCTGTACCGGTTCAACCAGATCCTGGCGGGATTGTCGGCGGCCGTACCGCCCGACGCGACCTTGCTCGAGCGCGCGGCCGCGATCGGAGCCCAATACCAACAGGCATTCGCCTTGATGTACGGCGAAATCTTCACGATCACCGCGTTTGTGTGCGTCTTTGGTGCGGTGCTGGGTCTGCTGGTCAGCGGACGCAAGGAGCACGCGGAAGAACCGGAGATCTCGGAGGAACCGGCCGTAGCACCCCGGCCGTGAGTCGCTAGCGCGACACCAGGCTGAGCAACAGGTCGGGGCCGCACCGCTCGACGCCGTCGAACTGCCAGCGCAATGCGTGCGCGATGCTGGACACGCCCACGTCGTCAACGGCGGTGACCGGGCCGCCGAGCAGGATCGGCGCCACGTAGGCCAGGATGCGGTTGATGGCTCCGGCCCGTAAGAAGGCCCCGGCCAGGGTCGGACCCCCTTCTAGCAACACGTCGGTGCGGTCGGAGAGGGCTCGCAGGACCTCCACCGGCTCGTGGGTCTTGATCATCATCGTTCGCGCATCGTCGTTGAGCACCTTGGCTTCAGGCGGAATGTCACGCTTGCCCACCACCACGCGCAGCGGCTGCTCGGCCGCCAAGGAACCATCCGACAGCCGGGCGGTCAGGGTTGGATCGTCAACCAGCACGGTGCCGGTACCGACCACGATCGCATCGGAAATGGCGCGGCGCCGATGCAGATCCGCACGGGCCGCCTCGCTGGAAATCCACTGGCTGGAACCGTCGGCGGCAGCGCTACGGCCATCGATACTCGTGGCGTACTTCCAGGTCACATGCGGCAACCCGGTGCGCTGCTTGTGCAGCCACTCCCGCAACGGTCCGGCCGCCACATGATCGGCCAGCACGCCGGATCGCACCTGCAGGCCGGCGGCCGACAGCCGCCCCGCGCCCCCACCTGCGATCCCATTGGGGTCGGCGACGCCGTATATCACCGTTCCGACCCTGGCTTCGATCAACGCGTTCACACATGGCGGAGTCTTGCCGAAGTGGTTACAGGGCTCCATGGTGACCACCGCTATGGCGCCGGCCGCCAAACCACCCGCCTTGCGCAGCGCCACCACCTCGGCATGATCACCACCGGAGGGCTGGGTGCCGCCGATGCCGACGACCCGGCCTTCCTGGTCGACAATGACAGCGCCGACCGGCGGGTTCGGGTACGTCGTGCCTTTGACCAGCATCGACTGCTCGATCGCCAGACGCATCGCCTCTTCGAGGCTCTTGACCTGTTCGACTGTCATCTGGCGCTCACCGGCCGTGATGGCTGGAAACGGCCCCGGCCTGTCGCCGAAGTGCCTCCACCGCGGCAGCGGGATCCTGGGCTCCATACACCGCCGACCCGGCGACGAAGCAGTCCACGCCGGCCTCCGCCGCTTGCTCGATGGTGTCTGCGTTGATGCCGCCGTCGATCTCGATCAGGATCGTCAACTCACCCGAATCGACCAGCTTGCGTACCGTCCGCACCTTGCTGAGCACCTCGGGAATGAAACTCTGTCCGCCGAAGCCGGGCTCCACCGACATCACCAGCAGGGTGTCGAAGTGCGGCAGGATCTCGAGGTAGGGATCCAGCGGGGTTCCCGGTTTCACACTGAACCCGGCTTTCGCACCGGCCGCGCGAATGTCGCGGGCCACCGCGATCGGGTTGTCGGTGGCCTCGGCGTGAAACGTGACGTTGTAAGCCCCGGCCTCGGCGTAGGGCGGAGCCCACCGATCCGGGTTGTCGATCATGAGATGGCAATCCATTGGAATGTCGCTGGCCGCCAGCAGACTCTCCACCACGGGCAGCCCGAGCGTCAGATTGGGCACGAAGTGACCATCCATCACGTCGACGTGCAACCAATCGGCACCGCGCACCGCAGCGGCTTCGTCGGCTAGCCGGGCAAAGTCAGCTGACAGGATCGACGGCGCGATCATGGGACCCCCGATGCTGTTAGGCATGAGCGACACATTACTGAGCCGCGCGGCGCGACGCGCGACGCACGTCGGCGATTCGCTCCCGCTGCCTCATGCCCGCCTGCGCAGCGCCGCGGCGAACATGGCGTCGGTGCCGTGCCGGTGCGGCCACAGCTGCACGTACGGCCCCTCCCCCAGGCCCTCGGTGATGGGCTCGAAGAGTACTCGGGTATCCAGCGCATCCACCGGGTGCCGGCGCAGCGCGTCGGCGACGACCCCGACGGTTTCGGCCAGGTGCGGCGAACAGGTGGCATAGAGCACCACCCCGCCCGGACGAGTCAGGTTGATCGCCGCGGCCAGCAGCTCACGCTGCAGCTTGACCAGGGTGGGCACGTCCGACGGTTGCCGGCGCCAGCGGGCTTCCGGCCGCCGGCGCAAGGCGCCCAGGCCGGTGCAGGGCGCATCGACGAGTACCCGGTCGAAAACCGGTTCCAGGTCGGTGTAGCGCCCGTCACCACGGACGAGATCCACCGGCAGCCCGCCGGTGTTGTCCGCCACCAGGTCGGCGCGATGCGACGACGGCTCCACGGCGGTCACCCGGGCCCCCGTTGCCACGCCCAGCGCGGCCAGCAGCGCCGTCTTGCCGCCCGGCCCCGCGCACAGGTCCAGCCACCGGCCCGAGTCGCCCTCAACCGGGGCCAGCGTCAACGCCCGCGCCACCAACTGACTGCCCTCGTCCTGCACCAGCGCCTGACCGTCGCGCACGGGCGCCAGCAGCCCCGGGTCACCACCGAGCAGGTACACGGCGTACGGCGAGTACCTGCCCACGGTGCCGCGCACCTCATCGGCCAATGCGGCGGCCGTCAGCACCCCCGGACGAGCCGCCAGGTGCACTTGTGGACGCTCGTCATCGCTGGCCAGCACCGCATCGAGTTCCGCCGCCGACGGGCCCAGCGCGTCAGCGAAGGCCTGCGCGATCCAGCGTGGGTGAGCATGGACGAAGGCCGCGTGCCCGACGGGGTCGCGGCGCGGGTCTGGCGCCAGCTCCTGGACCCACGATTGCTCATCGCGATCAGCGATCGTGCGCAGCACTGCGTTGACAAAACCCGCCCGCGCCGAATCGAATTCGATGCCGGCTTGTTCGACCGTGGTGGACACCGCGGCGTGGGCGTCCACCCGGGTGCGCAACAGCTGATAGGCACCTAGCCGCAACAAGTCCAGCAGGACGGGGTCGATCGCCTCGGGCGAACGTCCGGCCGCCGCTCCGATGATGGCGTCGAGCAGTCCTCTGGCCCGGCAGGCGCCATAGGTCAACTCGGTGGCGAAGGCGGCGTCGCGGCCGGTGATGCCGCGCTCCCTCAGCAGCGCGGGCAGCACCAGGTTGGCGTAGGCGTTGCGCTCACTCACCGCCCGCAAGGCGTTGAACGCGGCGCCGCGCGCCGGGTCCAGCGGCCGCCGGCGCGGGCCCCTGCGCTGGTTCGGCACGCCCGTGCCCTCCGAGCGTCGCGGCTTTCGGTCCGGTCGGTTTCGCTGTCGTTTGTCCTGGCCGGGGCTCATGATGCACGCACGCTGGGGTCCAGGCGGGCACCGCGTGCCCAGTCGGCGGCGTTCATCAGCTTCTTGCCCGGCGGCTGGACCTGGCCCAATCGCAAAGGTTCCGAGCCAGTGCCGACCCACACGTGCTTGCGATCCACCTGAATCGCACCTGGGGGCAAGGGGCCGGGAGGTTCGACCGCGGCATCGCGATACACCGGCCCCAACTTGACCCGCAGGTCACCGATGAGCGTCCAGGCGCCCGGATTGGGAGTAACGGCCCGGATCCGACGCTCGATGATGGGCGCCGGCAACTCCCACCGCACCCTGGCCTGCTCGACGGAGATTTTCGGCGCCAGCGTGACGCCGTCCGCAGGTTGCGGGCGCGCTGTCAAAGCCCCCTCGGCGATCCCGTCCAGGGTGGCCGAGAGCAGCTCGGCACCCGAAACCGCAAGTCGCCCAAGCAGATCGCCAGCGGTATCGGTGGGCCGGATGGTCTCGGTGACCACCCCGTACACCGGTCCGGAGTCCAGACTGGGCTCGATCTGGAAGGTCGTGGCCCCAGTGACCGCGTCACCCGCGGCAATGGCGGCTTGCACCGGCGCCGCACCACGCCATGCCGGCAGCAGCGAAAAGTGCAGGTTGACCCAGCCCTGTGGCGGCACCCCGAGCAGCGCGTCACCCAGGAGCGCGCCGTAGGCGACCACCGCACAGCACTGTGGCGCCAATTCGGATAGTTCAGCGACAAACTCCGCCGAGTTCGGCCGTGACGGCCGCAGCACCGGGATGCCCCGTTCCAGCGCCGCACGCGCCACGGGCGACGGCTCTGGCTTACCGCGCCGACCCGAAGCGGCATCGGGCCTGGTCAACACCGCGATCACGTCGTGTCGCGGCGAATCGATGAGCTGATGGAGCGCTGGCAGCGCAGTTTCGGGGGTACCGGCAAAAACGAGACGCACCGGGACAGTCTAGGAAGTGCCTGTGAAGTGGCGTGGACCACAATCTTCAATGGCCAGATTCTCAGCCGTTTATAAACTTGCTATTGCATACTGTGTCCGGCGGAAACGTTCTGCGAGCATGCAGTCAAGTTTTCCCGCCGCGCCTGCGACGACGATGTCGAAGTAACGCAGCCCTTTCCCTTTCCTTTTGAGGAGCTCTGAATGACTATCGACACACCCATCCGCGAGGACGTATCGCTCGCGGCTACACACCGGGCGATGTGGGCACTGGGCGACTACGCATTGATGGCCGAAGAGGTGATGGCTCCGCTCGGCCCGATCCTGGTCGCTGCCGCCGGCATTGGGCCCGGCGTGCGCGTGCTCGACGTTGCGGCCGGCTCCGGCAACATCTCGCTTCCGGCGGCCAAGTCGGGCGCCACGGTGGTATCGACGGACCTGACACCCGAACTGCTGCAACGGTCCAAGGCCCGCGCCGCAGCCCAGGGATTGACCCTTGACTACCAGGAGGCCAACGCACAGGCACTGCCGTTCGGCGACAGCGAGTTCGACACCGTGATCTCGGCGATCGGCGTGATGTTCGCCCCGGATCACCAGTGCTCAGCCAACGAACTGGCCCGCGTCTGCAAGACCGGCGGAACCATCGGCGTGATCAGCTGGACGCCAGAAGGTTTCTTCGGCCGCATGCTGGCCACCATCCGGCCCTACCGCCCGAGCCTGTCGGCGGCCCTGCCCCCGTCTGCGCTGTGGGGACGGGAAGCCTACGCCCGCGGCCTGTTTGGGAACCACGTCTCCGACATCCAAACGCAGCGCGGACAGTTGGAGGTCACGCGCTTCCAAACGGCGCAGGCCGTGCACGACTACTTCAAGAATCACTACGGCCCGACGATCGAGGCCTACGCGAACATCGGCGACAACGCGGTGCTGGCGGCCGAACTCGACGCCCAGCTGGTTGAACTCGCCGACCAATACCTGACCGACGGCGTCATGGAATGGGAGTACCTGGTTCTGACCGGCACCAAGAAGTAAGCCGCTCCGCAACCGGGCCGGGCCGCCCGCCAATTCGGCGGGCGGCCCGGAACGGCTGAATCCCGACGTCTTCGAGAGGACCCCAGAGACCCAAAGCCCAAATGGGCGCCAAAAGGCTGAGCCTATAGATCTATCTCGACATTTGCGTCCGGCTCACCGCCGGCCGCGGTGAACGCGGTCAGCGCGCGAACCAACCCCTGCCGTTCGGCCGGCGGCATCTGCTCGACGATACGAGCGATTTCGTCGCGCCGGTGCGCGGTGACCCGGCGGACGAGATCACGACCACGCTTGGTCAACACCGCGAGTAGTTCACGACGCGAGGTCGGGTGCGGCTGTCGGTCGATCATCCCGGCGCTGACGAGACGGTCGACCATCCGGCCGGTCGCCGACGGCTGCACCCCAAGCAGGTTCGCCAGCGTGGCCAGATTGACCGGTCCCCGATTGGACAGAATGACCAGGGTCCTAAATTGCGGGATGGTGATGTTCTCATCGACCTGCGCGATCGAATGCGCCGAGATGCCTACCAACAGCCGAGACGCCGTTAGCAGCGCATCGGTAATCATGTCCAGTGACTCTTCAGCTGCCGTCGCGTTCTCGGTGGACATTAATGGCCCCCTTCCCCAGATTTCGCTGGGCTTTTCAAGTTCGTTGTCGCACAAAACAGGCTGCAGCAAGGGAAGAGTCTAGCAGCGCCCTACATTCGTAGACAGCGATTATTGATCACGTATACAATTGCCGCCGGGCAACGATCGGAATTGGTTTCCCTGCGCCTGCCTTACGCCGACGATGGTGTCGCAGCAAATTTCCCGAATTCGGTCAGGAGGGGCAATGGCTCTTGACACACCAATCAGCGATCGGCGGGCCCCGGCAACCACGCATCGGGCCATGTGGGCGTTGGGCGACTATGCGGTACTGGCCGATGAAGTACTGGCCCCGCTGGGGCCAATCCTGGTCTCCACCAGCGGCATTCGCCCCGGCGATCGCGTCCTCGACGTTGCCGCGGGTTCGGGGAATGCGTCGATCGCCGCGGCGGTTGCGGGTGCTCATGTCGTCGCCTGTGACCTCACGCCGGAACTGCTGCGCAGCGCTCAGCGACGCGCCGCGGCAGCGGGAGTACACCTCAGCTGGCGGGAAGCCAATGCCGAGACCCTGCCCTTCGGGTTCAACGAGTTCGACGCGGTGCTTTCGACGATCGGGGCGATGTTCGCTCCGCGTCATCAGCGCACGGCCGACGAGCTGGCCCGGGTGTGTCGCAGGGGCGGCAAGATCAGTGTGCTGAGTTGGACGCCGGAGGGGTTCTACGGCCAGTTGCTCTCCACCCTCCGGCCGTACCGGCCGATGCTGCCGATGGGAGCCCCCCATGAGGTGTGGTGGGGGCGCGAAGACTACATCGGCGACCTGTTCAGCGACCACGTGTGCGATGTCCGGACGCAGCGGGGCTCGTTGCGGGTAGAGCGGTTCGGGCAACCCGAAGAATGCGTCGATTACTTCAAGGATTACTACGGACCGACGATCAACGCCTACCGCAACATCAGCGACGACCCCCAACGAGTTGCCCAGCTCGACGCCGAATTCATCGAACTCAGCCGCGAATACCTCACCAACGGCGTGATGGAGTGGGAGTACCTGATTTTCACCGCGCGCAAGCGCTGACGACGGATCAATGCGGGTTAGCCGATGTGCAGCGGGTCGATCTGTACCCGGACCGGTTCATGAGTCTGGCGTGCGCTGAGCACGCCGACTCCGCGGCGCAGACACCCGGCTAGCTCCAGACCCTGTTCCCGGCGTACCCGCACCAGCATCCTGGTCACGGGCACGCCGTCGGGGGTGCCTGCCGGGCGGCGTACCCCCGACGGCAGGTCGACCGGGCCGAGCATGTCTGCGTCTTCGGGCAACCGGGCTTGATCCAGCAAGGCCATGACCGCCTCAGCGGTGCCATCGATGGCGGCGATGTGCACGCTCGGCGGCAGCCCGACTTCGCTACGGGCCTCCAGTTCGGCTTCGGCGTGCCCCACCGGGTCCCAGCGGATCAGCGATTGCACCGTCGGGATAGCCGATTCGGCGACCACCGCCACCACGCCTCCGTCGGCACGCGAGCGCACCAGGGCGGCGGCAGTCATCCAACGGCAGAGCGCTTCCTCGGCCGCGCGCAGATCCTGACGGCCCAACAACGCCCAGGTATCCAGCAACAGGGCGGCCCCGTATCCCCCGGCGGCCCGGGGCTCAGCGCCCGGGGTGGCCACCACCAGCGCCGGGCGAGCATCGACGTCGGGCACGATCGCATCGCCCGCCGAGGTGATCACCGACGTACCGGGGAAGGCGCGTCCCAGCTCTTCGGCGGTGCGCCGGGCTCCAACGACGACGGCCCGCACGGTGTCCGACCCACAGCGCGTGCAGCGCAGCAGCGGTTCCCCATGCCCGCACCATCGACAGACCGCGCCGGGCGCGCCGCGTTCCGGCAGGGACAGCGGCCCCGTGCAATGTCGGCACCGCGCGATTGCCCGGCAGCGCCCACAGGCCAGGGAGGGCACGTACCCGCGCCGTGGCACCTGGACCAGTACGGGCGCCCCCGCCTGCAACGACGAGCGGGCGGCGTGCAGGGCGATCGATGGCAGACGCGCGGTCCGTGCGGCCGGGTCGCGTTCGTCGGCGTAGCCGCTGTCATCGAGGGCAATGACGCGCGGGGTGCGCGCCCGAACCACCTGCCGGGCCGCGACGATGTCATGCGCCCACCCGCTTCGCACCAGGGCGTGGGCCTCGGCGGTTCGGGCGTAGCCGCCGATCAACGCCGCGCACCGGGCTTGATGTGCCCGCAGCATCGCCACCTCCCGGGCGTGCGGGTAGGGCGCCCGCGGCTCGGCCAGGGTGTCGTCGCCGTCCGCCCAGACCATGACCAACCCCAGGTCGCTCAGCGGCGCGAACACGGCGCTGCGGGTACCGATCACCAGTCGTGCACCACCCCGCAGCGCGGCCAGCCAGCGTCGGTAGCGGGCGGCCGGACCCAATCCGGCCGACAATGCCGCCACGCTGCGCTCATCGATGCGGGTTGTCGCCGCTCGCCACAGCTCGTCGAGGTCCCGCTGGTCGGGAACGATCGCCAGCACCGCCCGGCCGGCGCGCACCGTCTGCGCGGCGGCCTCGGCGAATCGATCGGCCCACGGCTCGCCGGGTAGCGCCTGCCAGACGGCACGCGCCGCCCGCGCCTCGCCGAGGGCGTCCAAGAACTGGCCGCCCCTGCCGTACCCCGCCCAGCCGGCCCCATCGACCGGAGCCACCTCCGGCAGGTCCGGCCGCGTTGCGACTTCGCGCTCCACCCGCGCATGCCGGGCCGGCACCGCCAGCCGCAAGACGTCCGGCCGGGTGCCTGCATAGCGAGCGGCCACGGCGTCGACCAGTCGGCGGATCTCCGGCGTGAGCACCTGTTCTGCCGATACCACCCGATCCAGCCAGCCCAGCTTGCCCTGGTGGTCGGTGTCGTTGCGGCGCTCGAGCACAAACCCGTCGACCAATCGGCCGTGGAACCGCACCCGGACCCGCACCCCGGGCTGGGCATCGTCGGACTGCTCGGCGGACACCAAGTAGTCGAATTCACGATCGAGGTGGGGCACCGAAAGCATCGGTAGTACCCTCGCGATCGGCTCTACCTCGATCGGTACGCGCTCGCAGCCTCGAGATGATTTGCTAGACAATCTTTTTCTTGCTTTTTCGCAACAGCGGACGCGGCGCCTCAGCCGTCGACAGCAGCCGGCCCGTTATCCGAAATATCCCGGCCGAAGAAGAACCCGGCGGTAATCAAGATCTCCGCGGCGGCATATGCCCACCAGATCGGCACCGCCAGGGCCTCGTTACCGAGGATGAACCGGCTGATCGCGATCATCGAGTCCGATACCGCGAAACTCAACGCCCCCACCGCTGTCCATATCGTCGGAAGCCGGGTGACGAATGCCGTGCACACCATGGCGGTCAGCACCAGGATGTAGACCGTCACCGGAATCGTCAGCTTTTCCTGACCGAGGTGCGGCCAAAACCAAATCAACAGCCCCACTGAGACCACGCACATCAACGCCGCCGCAGCGATCCGTGGACGCGATGGAACCGCCCCCCAGGCCATCGGCAGCATTGCTCCGAGAAAGCACAAGTGGGCCAACAAGAACGAACCAAGCCCCAGCACAAATGACTGGGTCCACCACGGGATTGCCAACAACCAGTCACCGGCGGCGGAAAACAGCAACGCCGCTATCAGCCACCGTCGCTCGCGCGCGATCGGGTGGGCGGCCGCCGCTAGCGCGAGCAGCACCGCCATCGATGCCTTGAACGGCGGCTGCAGGATCCAATGCCCGGTCAGTTCCATACCCTGCGGGCGGCGCATCGCGATGATGGTCAGGTACACGCCGTAGCCGAGGCCGGCCCATCCGGCGAGCACCCAGCCGCCGGTCACCAACCGAGGTGCGTACGGTACGTCCATGCCCAGTTTGGACAAAACCGCAGACGAGAAACCCGCTATCGACCCCATCATGCAGAAGGTACTGGATGCGGTTCCGTTTCGGCTATCCACCGAGGATGGAATCGATGCGGTGCGTCAGCGGCTGCGGGACTTGCCACGCCGGCCCGTGCACCCCGAGCTTCGCGTCGAGGACCGGGCCATCGACGGACCGGGTGGATCCATCCCCATTCGGATCTATTGGCCACCAATCAGTCCCGATGCCACCGATCCACTACCGGTGGTGCTGTTCTTTCACGGCGGCGGCTTTGTCATGGGCGACCTGGACACTCACGACGGAACCTGTCGTCAGCATGCCGTCGGGGCCGACGCGCTGGTCGTTTCAGTCGATTACCGCTTGGCCCCAGAGCACCCCTACCCCGCGGCCATCCAAGATGCTTGGGCCGCAACGCGATGGGTCGCCGACCACGGATCCACTATCGGCGCTGACCTCAACCGGGTAGCCGTGGCCGGTGATTCAGCAGGTGGAACCATCGCTGCGGTGATCGCACAACAGGCCCGTGACAATGCCGATGGCCCCATACCGCCGATCGCCTTTCAACTGCTGTGGTATCCGTCCACGATGTGGGATCAGACATTGCCGTCGTTCACCGAAAACGCCACCGGCGAGGTTCTCGACGTCAAGGCCATCGCGGACTTTTCCCGCTGGTATGCAGGCGATACCGACCTGTCTAACCCACCCGCGGGCATGGCTCCGGGCCGCGCCGAGAACCTGGCGAATCTACCGGCTGCCTACATCGCGGTGGCCGGCCACGACCCGCTACGTGACGACGGCATCCGGTACGGCGAATTGCTGGCCGCTGCCGGCGTCTCGGTTGAAGTTCACAACGCCGGATCCCTGGTACACGGCTACATCGGCTACGCCGGCGTGGTGCCCGCGGCCACCGCTGCCATGGAGCGCGGGCTGGCGGCATTGCGCGTTGCGCTGCACGGATAGGCCACAAGTGCGTACCGTGTAGGACCATGACGGAGCAGATCAGCACCCGCCCCGGCATCGATCCCATCCTGAAGATGCTGCTCGACGCGGTTCCGATGACCTTTTGCGCCGCAGACGGCGTCGAATTGGCCCGCGAGCGGCTCGCCGCGCTCAAAGCACCACCGGAACTGCTCCCCGATCTGCGGACCGAGGACCGCAAGATCGGCTATGGCGAGCTTACCGACATCCCCGTCCGAATCTATTGGCCCACCGTGGAGCCCGACCGGGTCCTTCCGGTCGTCGTGTACTACCACGGCGGCGGCTGGGCGCTGGGCAGCTTGGATACCCACGACCACGTCGCGCGGGCACATGCGGTGGGCGCGGAGGCCATCGTGGTCTCCGTCGACTACCGGCTCGCTCCGGAACATCCCTACCCGGCCGGGATCGAAGACAGCTGGGCGGCGTTGCGTTGGGTCGGTGCGCACGCCCACGAGTTGGGCGGGGACCCGAACCGGATCGCCGTAGCCGGCGACTCCGCCGGCGGCAACATCTCGGCGATCATGGCGCAGCTGGCCCGTGACCATGCCGGTAATGGCGCTCCGAACCTGGTCTTCCAGTTGCTGTGGTACCCGTCGTGCGTCGGCGACCTGGCCCTGCCGTCCTTCAGCGAAAACGCCACCGCGCCCATCCTGGATCTCGAGGTCATCGACGCGTTCCTGTCGTGGTATGTGCCCGGCCTTGACGTCAGCGACCACACGGCGCTGCCTGCCACGCTCGCGCCGGGCAACGGCGACCTGACCGGGCTACCTCCGGCCTTCATCGGCACCGCCGAACACGACCCGCTGCGTGACGACGGGGCCCGTTATGCCGAGCTGCTCACTGCCGCGGGGATAGCGGCCGAGTGGTGCAACGAGCCCAACCTGGTGCATGGCTACGTCAGCTTCGCCGTGGTGGTGCCCTCAGCCGCCGAAGCGACCAGCCGCGGCTTGGCGGCGCTGCGCAAAGTGCTGCATTACTAACAAGAACTAGCAAGAACTAGCAGGGACTCGAAAGACCCGGGAGTCCGGCCCTTACGGGCCACCGCCGTCAGCCATACAGTGGTGCCATGGCCCTCGAGGCGGCGCTGATCCTGCGGCCCGAGCACGGAGTTCTCGGCATCGGAGGGGAACGCTAGTGAGCATCGAACCGGACTACCAGATCGTGATCGTCGGTGCCGGATTCTCCGGCATCGGTGCCGCGATCAGCCTCGACAAGGCGGGATTCGGCGACTATCTCGTGATCGAAGCCGGCGACGGCGTCGGCGGAACCTGGTTCTGGAATACCTATCCCGGCATAGCCGTGGATATTCCATCGTTCTCCTACCAGTTCTCGTTCGAGCAGAGCCCGGACTGGTCGCGCAGCTACGCACCCGGCCGCGAGCTCAGGGCCTACGCCGAGCACTGCGCCGACAAGTACGGCATCAGGCCCCGAATCAGGTTCAACACCAAGGTCCTTGGCGCCGAATTCGATGACGAGCGCAGCCTGTGGCGTCTGCAGACGGATCCCGGCGGCGAACTCACCGCCCGATTCATCATCAATGCCAGCGGCGTTTTGACCGTACCGAAGCTTCCTGACATTGCCGGCGTCGACTCCTTCGCCGGCGTCACCATGCACACCGCGCGCTGGGATCACAGCCAGGAGCTGACCGGCAAGCGCGTCGGGATCATCGGCACCGGCGCGTCGGCGGTCCAGGTCATCCCGGAAATCGCACCAATCGTGAAACACCTCACGGTGTTTCAGCGAACTCCGATCTGGTGTTTTCCGAAATTCGACTTTCCGTTGCCGGCAGCGCTGCGCTGGGCAATGCGCATCCCGGGCGGAAAAGCGCTGCAGCGGCTACTCAGCCAGGCCTATGTGGAGGCGACCTTCCCAATCTCGGCGCACTACTTCACGGTGTTTCCGTTGGCACGCTGGAGCGCGGTGCTGGGACGGCGCTATTTGCGACAGCGGGTCAACGATCCGGTGGTGCGCGACCAACTCACCCCACGCTATGCGGTCGGCTGCAAGCGGCCCGGATTCCACAACGGCTACCTGTCCACCTTCAACCGCGACAACGTGCAGCTGGTCACCGAGCCGATCGAGAAGATCACCCCCACAGCGGTGGCCACCGATGACGGCACCGACCACGAGATAGACGTGCTGATCCTGGCCACCGGCTTCAAGGTGCTCGACACCGACGATGTGCTGACCTATCCGGTCATCGGACGCGCAGGTCGATCACTGAGCCAGTTCTGGGAAGAGCATCGCGCGCAGGCCTACCAAGGCGTCAGCGTTCCCGGATACCCCAATTTCTTTGCCGTGTTCGGCCCGTATGGCTACGTGGGTTCGTCGTATTTCGCGCTCATCGAGACGCAGACCTACCACATCCTGCGCTGCCTGAAGCGGGCCCGACGCGACGGCGCCACCCGGGTCGAGGTGACCGAGGAAGCCAACGCCCGCTACTTCGCCGAGATGATGCGGCGCCGGTACCGCCAAGTGTTCTGGCAGGACAGCTGCCGCCGGGCCAACAGCTACTACTTCGACAAGAACGGCGACGTGCCGCTGCGTCCCACCACTACCGTGGAAGCCTATTGGCGAGGCCGGCATTTCGATCTCGACGACTACCGCTTCGGACGCTGAGAGCTCCCCCGAGACAAAACTCACGTCGCCGACCTCGCTGGCCAGCGTTAGGCTCGAACGTGCGGCTTCGAATGAGCAAAAGGAGATTTCGGTGGCCAAAGAGTTCTCGCACATCGATGAGTCGATCCGCGAGTTCATCGGCAACCAGGCCATGTTCTTCGTCGCCACCGCGCCGTCCGATGGAGGCCGAGTCAACCTCTCCCCCAAGGGTTATCGCGACACTTTCGCGGTGCTGGACGACCACACGGTCGCCTACATCGACCTATTCGGCAGCGGCGCCGAAACCATTGCGCACCTGCGCGACAACGGCCGGATCACGATCATGTTCTGCTCGTTCACTCGCAACTCGCGGATCCTGCGGCTCTATGGGACCGGACGAGTGGTGCGCCCCGATGACGGCGAATTCCAAACCCTGAGAGAACATTTCAAGACTCTTCATCCGGGCACGCGCTCCGCCGTCGTGATCGACGTCGATCGCATCGCGGATGCGTGCGGATTCGCGGTTCCCTATTACGACCTCGTCGATGAACGACCGGTGCTGGACGCCCACTTCCGCAAAGCGACCGAGGAAACCTTCTCTGGTGTCATCGATCGCAACCAGCACAGCATCGATGGCCTGCCGGCGTTGGACTCCGACCATCCGCTGCCGCCCAGCGCGCAAAACTGAGCCACCACACGCGCGAGCAGACGCGGAATCGCATTGCGCGGGGATCCCGCGCGCGATTCCGCGTCTGCTCGTGCCGGAAACCTAGATGGCGCGCTTCAGGTCGTCGACCTTGTCGAGCCGCTCCCACGGCAGGTCGACATCGGTGCGACCGAAGTGCCCGTAAGCGGCGGTCGGCGCATAGATGGGCCGCAGCAGGTTCAGGTCGCGAATGATCGCGCCAGGCCGCAGGTCGAACACCTCACCGATGGCCTTCTCGATCTTGACCGGGTCGACAGCCTCGGAGCCGAATGTCTCCACGAACAGGCCGACCGGGGCGGCTTTGCCGATGGCGTAGGCCACCTGTACCTCGACCCGCTCGGCCAGCCCTGCTGCGACCACGTTTTTGGCCACCCAGCGCATCGCGTACGCCGCCGAGCGGTCCACCTTGGACGGATCCTTGCCGGAGAATGCGCCACCACCGTGCCGGGCCCACCCGCCGTAGGTGTCGACGATGATCTTGCGGCCGGTGAGGCCCGCATCGCCCATCGGTCCGCCAAGGACGAACTTTCCGGTCGGGTTGACCAGCACCCGCACCGCCGAGGCATCCAGGGTGTCGTGGGCCAGGTCGTCGAGCACGGTCTTGAGCACCTGCTCGCGGATGTCGGGATCCAGCGTCTTCACCAGGTCGATGTCGTCCGCATGCTGGGTCGAAATGACCACCGTGTCCAGCCGCACCGGCACCCGGTCCTCGTAGGCGATGGTGACCTGAGTCTTGCCATCCGGGCGCAAGTAGGGCAGCACACCGTTCTTGCGGACCTCGGTCAGTCGCCGCGACAACCGGTGAGCCAGCGCGATCGGCAGCGGCATCAGCTCTGGGGTGTCGTTGATCGCGTAACCGAACATCAGGCCCTGGTCGCCGGCGCCTTGCGCGTCCAACGGATCCGCAGCGCCCTCGACGCGGGCCTCATGGGCGGTATCAACACCTTGTGCGATGTCGGGCGACTGGGCTCCGATACCGATGTTCACTCCGCAGGATGCCCCGTCGAAGCCCTTGTCCGACGAGTCGTAGCCGATGTCGAGGATGCGTTCGCGAACGATATTGGTGATGTCAGCGAACGCCTCCTTGGCGGTCGTCGTGACCTCACCCACCACGTGCACCTGCCCGGTGGTCACCAGGGTCTCAACTGCAACACGCGAGCGGGGGTCCGCCGCCAGAAGCGCGTCGAGGACCGAGTCGCTGACCGCGTCACAGATCTTGTCGGGATGTCCTTCCGTCACCGACTCACTGGTAAAAAGGCGACCCTTTTCACTCACTATCTGCATCCTTCCGATAATTAGTTAGCCGAATTATATCCTCAGGCATCAATTTGCGCTCGTCCACTCGAGCAAGGCATCGTTCAGGACCTGTCCAGCCGCTGTACAGCACCGAGCCCGTGGATCGACTACCCGCGACAGCTATCCAGGAACGTAACTATTGCGTCAACGATACGGCTTGCCATCAGCGTCTTCGACCCGTGCTGCAGCGCCGCCTCGGTTCCATCGGCGGCCAATAGCCAGCCGTCGTTGTTGTCCACCTCAAAGGCCCTGTCACCGCCCACGGCGTTGACGACCAGCAAGTCGCAGCTTTTTCGCCGCAGCTTCTGTCGGGCGTGAAACAGCACATCCCCGTTGGCGTCACCGGTCTCGGCGGCAAAACCAACGATGGCACGCATCTTGGGCAGCTGCCCATCCTCGCGCGCACGCACCGCACCGGCCAACACATCGTCGTTGCGCAGGAGTTCGATCACCGGTGGACTGTCGGCAGTCTTTTTGATCTTGGCGGTAGAAACTTGCGCCGGCCGAAAGTCGGCAACGGCGGCGGCCATCACCAGCACGTCCGCGGTGGGTGCGTGCTTGGAGACGGCGTCATCGAGTTGCTGCGCGGTGCTGACGTGCACCACCTCGACACCGGCCGGGTCGATCAACCCGGTGGTGTGCCCCGCGATCAACGTCACCTCGGCGCCCCGCTGGGCAGCGACGCGCGCGACGGCGTAACCCTGCTTACCGGAGCTGCGGTTGCCCACGAAGCGCACCGGATCGATCGGCTCCCGGGTGCCACCGGCGGTCACCAACACCTTGCGGCCGGCCAGGTCGTAGGGCAACGCATCATGGCGTTCCAGCAGCAGCTGGGCCAGGGTGGTGATCTCCTCGGCCTCGGGCAAGCGTCCGGCGCCGGTGTCACTGCCGGTCAGCCGCCCGGATGCGGGTTCGAGCACCACCGCGCCGCGACGGCGCAGCGTGGCCACATTGTCGACGGTGGCCGGATGCAGCCACATCTCGGTGTGCATCGCTGGAGCGAACATCACCGGACACCGGGCCGTGAGCAGAGTTGCTGTCAGCAGGTCGTCTCCGCGCCCGGCTACCGCCCGGGCCAGCAGATCAGCCGTCGCCGGGGCGACCACGACCAGGTCAGCCTGCTGACCGATTTGAACATGAGGCACCGCCGGCACGTCGTCGAACACCCCGGTGTGCACGGGCTGGCCGGAGAGCGCCTCGAAGGTGGCCGCCCCGATAAAACGGAGCGCAGATTCGGTGGGGATGACCCGGACGTGATGACCGGCCTCAGTCAGTTGACGGACGACCGTGCACGCCTTGTACGCGGCGATACCCCCAGAGACGCCGACGACGATCCGCTTACGGTCCATCCGGGGCCTGCCCTGTTACTCGCCCTCAGTGTGCTCGAGCAGATCGGCGTGGATCTCACGCATCGCGATCGATAGCGGCTTTTCCTGCAGGCCCGGCTCCACCAACGGCCCGACGTATTCCAGGATGCCCTCGCCGAGCTGGTTGTAGTAGTCGTTGATCTGCCGAGCCCGCTTCGCCGCATAAATCACCAGGGCGTATTTGCTCGAGACGCGATCCAGCAACTCGTCAATGGGCGGATTGGTGATGCCCAGCGGGGTGTCGTAGGCACCGACCCCGCCAGAGGAAGGATCGAATTGATCCACGGCGGAAACGGCGGCCAACGGCGCATCGGACTGCGGAATACTCACTTAAGACTTTCTCCTGGCGGCGTAAATCGTTGCGAAGACGGTAAAGATCTCAATTCTGAATTCTGGCTCTTTGCCTGGCTGATGACTCACCCAGAGCCGGGCACAGTTCTCACCAGCAAGGATACCAATTCAGCGCATGCGGATTCCAATCGACCGTTTACCACGACCTTGTCGAAGTCGGGTTGGGCTGCCAGTTCGGTCTGCGCGGTCTGTAACCGGCGACGAATAACGTCCGGCGTCTCAGTGCCCCGACCGACCAGCCTGGCCTTGAGGTCCTCCCAACTGGGCGGCGCCAAAAACACGCTGATGGCCTCGGGCATCGCCTTCTTGACAGCCCTGGCCCCGGCCAGATCGACCTCGATCAGCACCGGAACTCCGGAGGCCGTGGCCTCCCGCACCGGTTGAGCCGGGGTGCCCGATCGGTGCAGTCCCCCGTGAATCTCGGCCCACTCCAGCAACTCGCCCTGGTCGATCATCTGCTGGAAGCTCTCCGGGGTGACGAAGTGGTAGTCCACGCCGTCCACCTCCCCCGGCCGCGGCGCCCGGGTGGTGGCCGAGACGCTGAAGTGCAGGTTTGGGATCCGCTCACGCAAGCAGCGGACCACCGTCGACTTGCCGACAGCGGAAGGACCGGACAGCACGACCACATGTCCTGTGCCCGGTCCTCCGCCGGCGCTCATCGGCGCTCCTGAGTCGGCACCCCCACCAGGCACTGCAGCCTGGATCCTTGGGCGCTGATTGCCCGCACCACCCCTGCTAGCGGGTGATACCCCACCTCAGGCCCAGCGGCCTGCATCGTCGGCAGCGGGCTAGGCGGAGCCGAACTTTTCCAGCAGGGCCTTGCGCTGACGGTCACCAAGACCACGCAGCCGCCGGGTCGGGGCGATTTCGAGCTCGGTCATGATTTCCTGCGCCTTGACCTTGCCCACCTTCGGCAAAGCCTCGAGCAGCGCAGACACCTTCATCTTGCCCAAGACTTCGTCGGTCTCGGCGTCCTTGAGCACCTGGGTGAGGTTGGTGCCGCCGCGCTTCAGCCGGTCCTTGAGCTCTGCTCGCGCTCGACGTGCGGCAGCAGCCTTCTCCAACGCGGCCGCGCGCTGCTCGTCGGTCAACTGGGGAAGGGCCACGATTCCTCCGTCTCTCATCGATATCAATCGATCATTTGTTTGTCTTGGCTGGTACTACAGCCAGCGGAGACGACCGTACTCACGGTTCCTGACGAAATCTAACCCGACCCCCTGGTTTGGGTGACAAATCCCCAGCGTGGGCCCCGGCCGCGACACGAATCAGCGCTCCGCCGCCACGCCCGAGCGGCCACAAACCACGGGGTCGAGCGCCCAGCGGGATGGTCCGGCCACACCCCCAGATATTGACGTCTAGCTGCGGTTATTTGCGATTTGACTGGAATCTGCGGGCGGCGCCGCACGACGATCGCACCGCCCGCCGGCCGGTTTGGGCCGCCCCGGGCCACCCCGAGCAACCCCCCGCGACCAACGTGCCATGGATCACGCATTTCGGTGGCGTGTCGCGCGTGTCGGGCGGTTCGGGGCAAATGGAGCGAATCAGCAGGCCAGCGCATGCTCGAACCGTGCGGTGGGCCCGTCCGCGTTGCCGGAACGGGGCGGACCCGAGACCCCACCAGGCCGACTCACGACGCGGGCGTCGCGCCGCATTCACCGACGGACGAACATCGGTCCATTTCGACTGCCCAGCAAATCTGGTACGGATGTCCAGCCGAATGCGGCCAGCAACGTCGGGGTTTCCCGAGCAACAGCGCGGCGCGGGCGCTCAAACGGCCACACGCAGTTGATCGCGCCGGCACCAATGCGAACGTGCCGACGCCGACTCGGGCAGTTTGGCGGGCCGCGACGAAGCCCCGGTGACCACGGAAGTCTGACGATTTTCCTTTTATTGCAAGCCTTTTCAGAGTGGATTCCGGCAAGCATGGAGCCCGGCTGCCGCGCACGGTTGCCGAGCGCCGACGTGTGAGGTGGCAAGCGGGCTGGGATTCGGGCGGCGCTCAGACGCAGATCGTCCCCGGGCGTCAGCGGCTACAGAAACTCCAACAGCAACGGGCGCCGAGCGTGCTTGACCCGAAGACCTAGACCGCTGAAAGGTACGCGACGGAGTCCAGCATCCGCTCGGCCGCCGCCCGGACTTCAGAAATGCTGGGGCCGGCGCGCAGGACCTCGCGCGACACCGCGGGCAACAGCTGTTGTGGCGCCGCGCCGCCGAGGCCGCCCAGCGCCTCCGGCCGACCGCCCTGCACCCCGACGCCGGGAACCAATACGGGTCCGCCCAGCCCGCTCACGTCCGGCGGATTCAGCACCGTTGCGCCGACGACCACACCAACCGATCCGGGCTCCGGCCCCGTCGCTTCGCCAACTTCACTATTGAAGAGTCCGACTTGATCGACGATCAGTTGGGCCACCGTGCGGCCATCCGCGTCGGCGCGTTGAATGGTGGCGCCCTCCGGATTGGAGGTGGCCGCGAGTACGAACACACCCCGATCATTGGCCGTCGCAACCTCGAGCAGGGGCCGCAGCGAGCCGAACCCCAGAAAGGGCGAGACAGTCACGGCATCGGCCGCCAGCGGCGAGTCGCCCGCCCAGGCCGCCGCGTAGGCCGCCATCGTCGACCCGATGTCGCCACGCTTGGCGTCCGCCAGGACCAGCACACCATTGGCCCGTAGCGCGGCCATCGTGCCTTCCAGCACCGCAAATCCCGCGGCGCCGTACGCTTCGAAAAACGCCACCTGCGGCTTGACCACCGCAAATCCCGCGAAGGCCGCCACGCAGATATCACAGAACGCGGCCAATCCGTCGGCGGTGGCCGGCAGATCCCAGGCCCGAAGTAACTCGGGGTGGGGATCGATCCCCAAACACAGCGGCCCGCGGTGTGCCTTGGCCTCTGCCAAGCGTGCGCCGAATCCGGTCACCGGGCCCCGCCGTCGGCCGCGCTCTGTTGTTCGATGGCGCGGTGCAGCTCCTGCAGCGACCTGACCCCGATATCGCCGCGGATCCCGGCTTCGATGCCCTGCACCGCGGCCGACGCGCCCTGCACGGTGGTGACGCACGGGATGTTGGCGGACACGGCAACCGAGCGGATTTCGTAACCGTCGACACGCGGGCCGGAGTTCCCGTATGGGGTATTGATCACCATGTCGACCTCGCCGGCCCGGATCGCGTCGACGGCAGATATCGCCGGGCGTCCGGGTTGTGGCGCCTCGAAATGCTTGCGAACCTCGTCGCAGGGAATCCCATTGCGTCGCAGCATCTCTGCCGTGCCCTCGGTAGCGAGCACCCGAAAGCCCAGGTCGGCGAGCCGCTTGACGGGGAACACGAGTGAGCGCTTGTCCCGGTTGGCGACCGAAACGAACACTGTCCCCGCCGTGGGCAACGAACCGTACGCGGCGGTCTGGCTCTTGGCAAAGGCGCTGCCGAAGTCCCGGTCGATCCCCATCACCTCGCCCGTCGACTTCATCTCCGGGCCAAGCAGCGAATCGATGGCCGCGCCGTCCGCGCGCCGGAAGCGGTGGAAAGGCAGCACAGCCTCTTTGACGGCTATCGGGGCACGCGGGTCGGCGTTGGCGCCGTCCCCGGTACGCGCCAGCATCCCTTCGGCGCGCAACTGGGAAATACTGGCGCCCAACATGACCCGGGCACATGCCTTGGCCAGCGGGACGGCGGTGGCTTTGGACACGAAGGGCACGGTGCGGCTGGCGCGCGGATTGGCTTCCAAGACATACAAGATGTCGTCTTTGAGCGCATACTGCACATTGAGCAGACCCACCACACCGATGCCATGCGCGATGGCTTCCGTGGCCTTGCGAACCTTTTCGATGTCGCTGCGGCCCAAGGTCACCGGCGGCAGGGCACACGCTGAATCACCGGAGTGGATTCCGGCCTCCTCGATGTGCTCCATGACCCCGCCGATGTAGACCTCGGTACCGTCGCACAACGCGTCGACATCGATCTCGACAGCGTCTTCGAGAAAGCGGTCGACCAGCACCGGATGTGCCGGCGAGAGTTCGGTCGCGCGGGTGATGTAGCCGCGCAGCGTCTCCTCGTCGTAGACGATCTCCATCCCCCGCCCACCCAGCACGTACGACGGCCGCACCAGCACCGGATAGCCGATGTCTTCGGCGATACGGCGGGCTTGCGCGAAGGTGGTCGCGGTGCCATAGCGTGGCGCGGGCAGTCCCGCCGCGGTCAGCACATCGCCGAACGCGCCGCGGTCTTCGGCCAGGTCGATGGCGGCGGGCGGGGTGCCGACGATCGGCACCCCGGCGTTGGCCAGCCGTTCTGCCAGCCCGAGCGGCGTCTGGCCGCCGAGTTGCACGATGACTCCCACCACGCCGGCCCCGCCGGCGGCCGACTGCTCCTCGGCATGAAATACCTCGAGCACGTCCTCGAACGTCAGCGGCTCGAAGTACAGCCGATCCGCGGTGTCATAGTCGGTGGACACCGTCTCCGGATTGCAGTTGACCATCACCGTCTCAAAACCGGCCTGGCTCAGCGTGGTTGCCGCATGCACGCAGCTGTAGTCGAACTCGATCCCCTGGCCGATGCGGTTAGGTCCGGACCCGAGGATCAGAACCTTCGGTTTGTCGATCTGTGGAGCCACTTCGGTCTCGGCCGCCGGATCCAGCTCATAGCTGCTGTAGTGGTACGGAGTCTTGGCCTCGAACTCGGCGGCACAGGTGTCCACCGTCTTGTACACCGGGTGGATGCCCAGCCGCTCGCGCAGTGAGCGCACACCATCTTCCCCGGCCAGTTCTGGCCGCAGCGAGGCGATCTGCCGATCGGATAGCCCACTGTGTTTGGCGTGGCGCAGCAGATCCGCGTCGAGCACCGGCGCGTCGACCAATTCGGCACGCAAACCGACCAGCTCGTCGATCTGCGCGACAAACCACGGGTCCACGCCGCTGGCCTCGGCCACCCGATCGACCGAGGCCCCCAGCCGCAGCGCCAGTTCCAGGTCGTAGAGCCGGCCTTCGGTCGGGGTTTGCAGCCTGGTCAGGACGTCGTCGAGGCCGCCTTCGGGATCGGCGGCGGTCCAGAACCCGGCCCGGCTGGTTTCCAGCGAACGCATCACCTTGCCGAGCGCCTCGACGAAGTTGCGGCCCAACGACATCGCCTCGCCCACCGATTTCATGGTGGTGGTCAGCGTGGCATCGGCGCCCGGAAACTTCTCGAAGGCGAACCGCGGCGCCTTGACCACGACGTAGTCCAGGGTGGGTTCGAAGCAGGCCGGCGTTTCCTTGGTGATGTCGTTGACGATCTCGTCGAGCGTGTATCCGATGGCCAGTTTCGCGGCGATCTTGGCGATCGGAAACCCGGTTGCCTTGGACGCCAACGCACTTGACCGCGATACTCGCGGGTTCATCTCGATGACGATCAGCCGGCCGTCTCGGGGGTTGACCGCGAACTGAATGTTGCAGCCGCCGGTGTCCACCCCGACCTCGCGCAGGATCGCAATCCCCAAGTCGCGCAGCCGCTGGTATTCCCGATCGGTCAGCGTCATAGCCGGCGCAACGGTGACCGAGTCGCCGGTGTGCACGCCCATCGGGTCGAGGTTCTCGATCGAGCACACCACCACCACGTTGTCGTGGCCATCGCGCATCAGCTCGAGTTCGAACTCTTTCCAGCCGTAGATCGATTCCTCGATGAGCACATTGGCGCTGGGCGAGGCGGCCAGCCCGGCGCCGGCCATCCGATCCACCTCGTCGGCGGAGTAAGCCATACCCGAGCCCAACCCGCCCATGGTGAAGCTGGGCCGCACCACCACTGGAAGACCCAGCTCGGCAACGGTCTCACGAACCTCATCCATGGTGAAACACACTCGGCTGCGGGCGGATTCACCCCCGACCTTGGCAACGATGTCCTTGAACCGCTGCCGGTCCTCGCCGCGCTGAATCGCTTCGAAATCGGCACCGATCAGCTCCACGCCGTAGCGTTCCAGCGCCCCGTTCTCGTATAGAGCGACGGCGGTGTTCAGGGCGGTCTGCCCACCCAGGGTGGCCAGCACGGCGTCAATCTTGTTGCCGCGCTCGGCTTGCTGAGCGATGACCCGCTCGACGAACTCTGGGGTAATCGGCTCGACGTAGGTGAAGTCGGCATACTCGGGGTCGGTCATGATCGTCGCCGGATTGGAGTTGACCAGACTGACCTGTAGGCCCTCGGCGCGCAGTACCCGGCACGCCTGGGTTCCGGAGTAGTCGAACTCGCAAGCCTGGCCGATGACGATCGGCCCCGAGCCGATGACCAGAATGTGGTGTAAATCGGTGCGGCGCGGCACTAGCAGCCCCCTAGGGTTTGGACGCGAAGGTGCGCGGTCTTGCGCCGAACCCAGCGTGTCGGCTGGGGGCACCCGCTCGCGGCGATGAGCATCAGCGGTCCCCCGCCATCAGGTCAACAAACTGATCGAACAGGTACTCGGCATCGTGTGGGCCTGCCGCGGCCTCGGGGTGGTACTGCACCGAGAATGCGCGGCCGTCAACCAGTCTGACCCCCTCGACCACACCGTCATTGGCGCAGGTGTGGCTGACAGCGGCCCGGCCGAACGGCGTCTCGAAAGACTGCCCGGCCTCCCCTTCCAGCGCGAAACCGTGGTTCTGCGCGGTTACCGCGACTCTCCCGGTGGCGTGGTCGATGACCGGAATGTTGATGCCCCGGTGCCCGAACACCATCTTGTAGGTCGACAATCCCAGCGCTCGGCCCAGGATCTGATTACCGAAGCAGATACCGAACAGCGGGATTCCGGCACCGAGCACCTCACGGGTCAGCGACACGACATGGTCTGCGGTCGCCGGATCGCCGGGTCCGTTGGACAAGAACACGCCGTCTGGCTTGATATCGGCGATCTGATCGAAGGTCACCGACGAGGGCAGCACATGGCTGCGAACGCCGCGCCGGGCGAAGTTGCGCGGCGTGTTGGTCTTGATACCGAGGTCCAGGGCCACCACGGTAAAACGCTGCGGCCCTTCTGGTTCGACGATGTACGCCTCGGGCGTGCTGACCTCTCCGGCGAGATCGGCGCCCAGCATCGGGGGTTGGGCAGCCACCCGCTCGACCAGCTCGGCTACTTGCGTGCCGGCGGTCAGGGCCGCACCGGAGAACACACCGGCCTTCATCGAGCCGCGGCTGCGTAGATGACGCACCACTGCGCGGGTGTCGATGCCGGCGATCCCCACGATGCGCTGGCGGATGAGCTCGTCTTCCAGTGTGGTCGATGAGCGCCAGTTGGAGGCGCGCGGCGACGGGTCACGTACCGCGTAGCCCGCGACCCAGATCTTGTCGCCGCGGCTCTCTCCGTCCTCGTCGTTCCAGCCGGTGTTGCCGATCTGCGGGGCGGTGGCCACCACGATCTGGCGGTGGTAACTGGGATCGGTCAGCGTCTCCTGATAGCCGGACATGCCGGTGCTGAAAACGGCTTCCCCCAGTGTTTGGCCAACCGCACCGAATGACATTCCGGTGAAGACTCGGCCATCTTCAAGTACGAGCAAGGCTTTGCTCACACGATTCCCTCCGTTCGGGGCTGAAGCCAGCCTGCTAGCCAGCCGTCGTATTCGTCACGATTGTCTGCCCGGAACCCGGTGTCGATCTCAGTACCTGATGGCAGTCGCCACCGGATTGCCAGTATCCCGTCGCGGGCCGCGATCTTGCCGGCGATTCCGCGCTCGGTGCGTACCGCTGTGATCGAATCCAGTGGGATCCAAATCGGCTGCGCCCGCGCACGTTTCACCAGAATTCCGTCGGGATGACGGGTCAGTTCCGCCCGGCTGCGGTACCCGAGGTCGCCGACCACAACCCGGTGGTTGGACGCCGGCGCCAGGGTGCAACCGACGTACATGCCGCAAGTGGTGACCGACGCGGGACCCACCGCGGCGGGCAGGTCGGGTAACGCACCGATCAGCTCGCGTTGCAGTCGCGCGCGACGCCGCCAGCCCCTGATCATCAGCGCGATCACCATCGCGATCAACACCGCCAGCACGGCCGCAAAGATCAGGGAGCCGATCAGCGTGCCTGAGTTCATGCCGGGCTCTTTCCGTCCCTGGCGGTGATCTTTCCACGCAACAGCGTCGCCGTGACCCGGGCGGGCAAGGTCATCGACTCGTACGGGGTGTTGGCCGAGCGGCTGGCCAGGTCGGCCCCGGTGACAGTCCAGGTGGCGTCGGGATCAACCACGGTCAGGTTGGCCGGCTCCCCTACCTCGAGCGGCCGGCCATGATCGGGCAGCCCCACGATTCGCGCCGGGTTCTCACTCATCACCCGCGCGACATCGCGCCAGCTCAGCAGACCCGGCTGCACCATCGTCTGCACCACCACCGACAGCGCGGTCTGCAGCCCGAGCATGCCCGGCCGCGCCGCGGAGAACTCGACGCATTTCTCGTGCTCGGCGTGCGGCGCGTGATCGGTGGCCACACAATCGATGATCCCGTCGGCCAGCGCCTGTCGCAGCGCCATCGCATCAGACGCCTCGCGCAGCGGTGGATTGACCCGATTTACCCCGTCGTAGCCGGACAGTCTGCGGTCATCGAGCAGCAGGTGATGCGGAGTAACCTCCGCTGTGATCGAAATACCTTGCGATTTAGCCCATTTCAATATTTCGACGGTTCCCACGGTGGAGGCGTGGCAGATGTGCACCCGCGCGCCCGCGTCTCGGGCCAGCAGCGCGTCGCGGGCCACAATCGATTCCTCGGCCGTCCTGGGCCAACCCGCCAGGCCCAACTGCGCGGCATTCGGGCCTTCGTGGGCGACCGCACCGACGGTCAGCCTGGGTTCCTCGGCGTGCTGGGCGATCAGCACACCCAGGCCGGTGGCGTATTCGAGAGCGCGGCGCATGATCAGCGGGTCGTGCACGCAGATCCCGTCGTCGGAGAACATCCGCACCGCGGCGACACCGGCATTCATCATGCCCATCTCGGTGAGTTCAGTTCCGGCGAGCCCGACCGTGACGGCGCCGACGGGATGTACGTCGACCAAACCGACCTGCTGTCCCCGGTGCCAGACGTGGTCGGTGACCACCGGACTGTCGGCCACCGGATGGGTGTTGGCCATCGCGAACACCGCCGTGTAGCCACCCAGCGCTGCTGCCGCCGAACCGGTCTCGATGTCCTCGGCATATTCGCGGCCCGGCTCGCGCAGGTGGGTGTGCAGGTCAACCAGCCCCGGCAGCAGCACGTGATCGGTGGCATCGATGACATCCGCCGTATCGGGGATGGCCAGTCCGGTCCCGATGTCAGCGATCTGGTTGTCGTCGACGAGTACGTCGACCCGTTCGCCCTCGCCGTACAACCGCACTCCGCGCAGCAGCACGCTCACGCCGCACCCTCTTCCCCAGCCGACTCGAGTCCAACCAGGACATGGAACAGCACCGCCATGCGTATGTGGACTCCGTTGGAAACCTGTTGCAACACAGCCGACTGTGACGAGTCGGCAACCGATGAGGCGATTTCCATGCCACGCAGCATCGGCCCGGGATGCAGCACCACCGCGTGACCGGCCAGCATCGCCTGACGACGGTCGGACAGACCGTACAAGGTCGAGTACTCGCGCACCGAGGGGAAGAATCCGCCGTTCATCCGCTCGGCCTGCACCCGCAGCATCAGCACCGCGTCGGCGGCGGGAAGCTCGGCGTCAAGGTCATGGGAGAAGGTGACCGGCCAATCCGCGACACCCACCGGCAGCAAGGTGGGCGGCGCCACCAGCACCACCTCGGCACCCAGTGTGTGCAGCAGCATGACGTTGGAGCGGGCCACCCGGCTGTGCAGGATGTCGCCGACGATGACGACGCGCCGGCCTTCGATGCCACCGAGCCGCTGCCGGATGGTCAGGGCGTCCAGCAGTGCCTGCGTCGGGTGCTCGTGAGTGCCGTCGCCGGCGTTGATCACCGAAGGGCCGCCGTCGGATTGGCCGGCGGTCCAATCGGCGAGCAGCCGCGCCGCCCCGGACGCGGGGTGCCGGATGATCAGCGCGTCGGCGCCGGCCGCACGCAGGGTCAGCGCGGTGTCGCGCAGTGACTCGCCCTTGCTGACCGAAGACCCGCTCGCGCTGACATTGATCACGTCCGCGCTCATCCACTTACCGGCCACCTCGAAGGAAACCCGGGTTCGCGTCGAGTTCTCGTAGAACATCGTCACCACGGTGCGACCGCGCAGCGTCGGCAACTTCTTGACCTCACGGCCAACCAGGGCCTGCGCGAAGCGGTCGGCGTCGTCAAGGATCGCAATGGCGTCATCGCGGCTCAAGTCGCCCGCCGCCAGCAGATGCCTGGGTGTCATCGAGAGATCACCACCCCATCGTGGCCGTCGTGTTCGCTGAATTGGACATGCACGCTTTCGCTGCGTGCGGTGGGCACGTTCTTGCCCACGTAGTCCGCGCGCACCGGCAGTTCCCGGTGCCCGCGGTCGACCAACACGGCCAGCTGGACCGATCGCGGCCGTCCGACATCGCGCAGCGCGTCCAGCGCCGAGCGCACCGAGCGCCCGGAGTAGAGCACGTCATCGACCAGAATCACCAGAGCGTCATCGACACCGCCGGCCGGGATCTCGGTCTCCTCCAGCGGCCGCGGCGGTTTGCTCATCAGATCATCGCGATACAGCGTGATGTCCAGCGCACCATGGTCGACCTCGATGCCGCTGTATTCGCCGATGTTGGCCGCCAACCGCGACGCCAGGATCACACCGCGAGTCGGGATCCCGAGCAACACGACGCGCGGCGAGTCCGGGCTATCCAGCGCGGTCTTTTCGATGATCTGGTGCGCAATGCGGGAAATAGTTCGACCGACGTCGGCCGCGGACATCAACTCCCTGCCGTCCACGGCATCATTGGCGGCACCCATGCGAGAACCTGACCTCCTTCTCCGCCTCTCCGGACGGGTCGTTAAAGGATGTCGACTGCCCGACACCGTAGCATTGCGCGCCCGCGGCCACGATGCGGGGCCCGCCGTGGGGATACCCTGGCATAGGTGAGGGACTCCACCGCTTCTGGGGATTCCACCGGTTTTCCCGCCGGGCTGCAACAGATGGATTTTGATGCGCTGTACCGCGGCGAGAGCCCGCGCCCGGGCGTTGCGCCGATGACGACGCCCCCGTGGGATACCAAGGCTCCCAAAGAAAATGTCATCGCCTGGCAAGCCGGCGGCTGGGTGCACGGCGACGTGCTGGACATCGGTTGTGGGCTGGGCGACAACGCGATCTACCTGGCTGCGCACGGACACCCGGTGACCGGCCTGGACATTTCCCCGACCGCGCTGATCACCGCGGCGCGCCGAGCCGATGACGCGGGCGTGCACGTCACGTTCGCGGTGGCCGACTCCACCAAGCTGGACGGTTACACCGACGCCTTCGACACCGTGATCGACAGCGGCATGTTCCACTGCCTCGACGACGAGGGCAAGCGCAGCTATGCGGCCGCGGTGCACCGCGCCACCAGACCTGGCGCCACCCTGCTGATGAGTTGCTTCTGCGATGCCAACCCGCCCAACGAACAACAGCCGCGCCCGGCGGTGCCCGAGCAGACGCTGCGCGACGTGCTAGGCGGTGCGGGCTGGGAAATCGCGGCGCTGGATCCGGTCACGGTGAACCGCCAACTCGGTGGATCCGACGGGCAGCCCATCGAGCTGGCCTTCTGGTACGTCCGCGCGCGGCGGCAAAACTAGCGCAGCTCAGCCCACCGGCCCGGCGGGATCACAGCCCCGGCGACCCTCATGCGCCCAGGCCAGCAGATCCGGCGCGGCCAGCTGGTTGATGCGATCGTAGTAGCGGCGATAGACGCGCTCGTCGAAGAACTCCTGCCATTCGCCGCTACCACCGGCCCGGAAAAAGCGCTCGTTGCTGCGCCAAATGCCTTCGGTGGACTCGGGGGCGAGTTCGGCGGCGCGCGCACGCATCGAGTTCAGCGTGGCATGCTGCGCGAGCTCCTCGGCACGATCGCGGCCAAGGGAGCAGCCCAGGACCCCCGCCAGGCGGATCAGCTCACCCACGAGGTCGGCGCGGTAGTCGGTGTAATGGAACATCGACACGTTGGGCAGCTGACGTCGCGACCAGACCGTGTTGAAGTGATGCAGGATGTTGGACAGCGAGCCCATGTGTTTGGCCATGGGCGGCATCGGGCCCGGCCCCCCGTGCGGAGGCGGGAAACCGGGGCCGGGGGGCGGCGCGATCGCCGAAGGTGGGGGTGCAACCGGGCTTTCCGGGGGCATGATCGGCCCTTCCATCCAGGCCCGGAAGGCCTGGATGGGCGTGGGATCACCCTGTCCATCGCCGGCGGCGGACCCCCTCCGGTTGAGGTTGGCGTGGTTCATGTTGTCCCACTGGAAAAGCTCCGACATCGCGGCATCGCGCGGGTCGCGGCCCACGCCGATGTAGGTGACCCGGTCATCGAGCACCAGGCCGTCCAGCGGCGTGTGGGTCTTGATGAATCGGCGGTGGCCCTGCGCGTTGAGGGCGGCAACGACCTCGTTCACCGGCCGGACCGTCCTATCCAGCCATGGCGAAACCTCGGCCAGCGGCCCCGGCAACTGCGGTCCATCGAAGACCAGCAGCGACACCAGGCGCTGGGTCAACGTGACGCCGCACTTCGACGGCGCCGAAATCACGATGTCGCCCTCGCGCAGCTCCAGCGCGTCCCAACGCCGGTTGTCGCTGATCCACGAGTGATACCCGACTCGGGTGGCCATCAGGACTCCCCCCGCTCGACGGGGCCGCGGCGGTCCCCGCGACCCCGGTGAGCCCAGTCGAGGAACTCCGGGCCGCCCAGATTCCCGGCCAATTCGGCCGCGCGTTCGCCGTAGCGCCGATGCTCGGCGGCGGTGAAAATGTCGTGCCACTGGCCACGTCCACCGGCCCGGAAGAAGGGGGCTTCGGTACGCGGCTGGTGCCCGGGTAGGACGCCGGGGGTGGCCGCGGGAGCAAGCGCATCGGCGTGCGCGCGCATGGCGTCGAGGGTGGCGTGTTCGGCCAACTCCGCGGCGCGATCGGGACCCAGCTCGATACCCAGGACCGAGCCGAGGCGCAACAGTTCACCGACGAGGTCCGCCCGGTAGTCCGCGTAGTGGAACATCGCGACGTTGGGCTGCCTGCGCCGGTCCCAGAACGTGGCGAAGTGATGCAGGATGGTGGCCAACGAAGCGATCCCCTCGGTGGGTACGTTGGGCCCTTCCAGCCAGCGCCGCAGCACGTCGAGCGGGCTGAACTCGCCGTCGAAGTCCAAACCCGGGGGCGCGAATCGCTCACCTGGCGGCCCCAACACCTCGTGCAGCGCCCGCATCCGGTGCTGGTCCATCAGCATCGAGACCGCGGCATCGCGGGGATCGCGCCCCACCCCGATATAGGTGACCCGATCCTCGAGCACCAAGCCGTCCAGCGGCGTGTGGGTCTTGATGAACCGGCGATGGGGCTGGGCATCGAGTGCGGCGGCGACCTCCTGCACCGGCCGGGCGGTCAGGTCCAGCCACGGCGACACCAAGTGCATCGGCGCCGGCAGCTGCGGCCCATCGAAGATGAGCAGGGAAATCAGGCGTTGCGTCCAGGTGGTGCCGCACTTCGGCGGTGCCGAGATCACGATGTCGCCGTCCCGCAACGTCAAGCTATCCCAGCGCAGGTTGTCGCTCATCCAGGAGCGGTAGGCAACCCGGTCATCGGTCCGGAACTGACCGGATGACGGCGCCGGAGGCGGGCGATTGTTGCCCATTTCATCGGATGCGATTGGCACGACACTTCTCCTGCTCAGCATGGTCTCGGCTGGTTGGGTTCTCGGCTGGGCAGCGGCCATCAGTGGCGGATGATGTCGAACAACATGCCTTCGACCGTGACGCCCGGGGCGAAGGCGAACGCCACACCCGTTGAGATGGGTTTGTCCGACTCGGCCTGCGCAACCATCATTTCCAGCACGAAGATCAGCGATACGCTCAACATGTTGCCGAACTGAGCTAGTACATCCCAGCTCTGCACGGCTCGCCCGACGGGAATCCCCAACGAGCGCGCGGACTGCTCGATGATCTTCGGCCCACCCGGATGTATCGCCCACAGGTCGATATCGGCCTTGCTCAACCCGTTGTCCCGCAACATCTCTGCGACCACCGGGTCGACCGAACGGTAGATGTAGCTGGGCAGATTCTCCGACAGCTCACACGTGATGCCGTCGTGATTGACCCCAAGCACGATCCCGTCCTCGGCGTCGTCGAGCAGCTGGCTGAAGCTGCTGCGGATCACCACGTTGCCAGCGGGTAGCGGCTGCTGGACCTGGCTGGCTCCAATGACCAATGCGCCGCAGCCATCTCCGAACAAACTGTGGATTACGACGTCGTTGATGTCATCGGCGAAAACCGCATTCACCGAGGACAATTCGATGCACACCACCAATGCCTTCATGCTCGGGTGGGCTCGGACGTAGTTCGTCGCGGTGCGAATGGCGTTCATTGCGGCAGCACAACCCATGAAGTTGACCACCACCCGCGATATCGACCGGGGCAGACCGAGCTGCTTGACGATCTCCACATCCACGCCCGGTGCAATGAAACCGGTGCTGGTGACGAACACCAGCTGGCCGATCTCGTCGGGGGCGTATGGGAGGCCGTCGAGGGCACGGGCGGCCACGTCGACCGCCAGCGGTACGGCGTGCTGATAGAACAGGTTCATCCGGTCCCGGATCGTTGCCGGCTCGCGCCGGAACTCGTCGAACTCGTCGTCGAGCGGATCCACTGCCATCCTGCGGGTATCAATCCGGGTCTTGTCATATATCCGCGAAATTCGTTCCCGCTGTTGCGGATCAACGAACAGCTCGGAAACACGAGCGGCGGCGTCGGCCTGAGCAACCACCCGTTGTGGGGCGCCGGTGGCCATGCCTTCGATAACGGCCACCGTGGTTGGCGGTGCCGGCGGCAATTGGGCGAGGTCGTAACGCGGCTCGTGGCCGGCCCGGCGGATTGCGCCGCCCTCGGCTGCGGTGCTCATACCGACCCGATTCCGACGAAGCCGGCGACCACGTAGCTGGCGCTGGCTTTCCAGGCTGCGGGTGAGCAATGCTCACGGATCAGGCCCCAACCTTGCTCCCTGGCCTGCCGGGACGGTGCCAACAGATATGAACGGCAGAGCTTGGGCAGTCGGTCCGCGACGAAGCTCTTCGGCGCAAGCCACTCGACACCGAACCTTGCAGCCTCTTCCCGCAACACGTCCTCGGTGACAATGTTGGCAAATCCGCTGCGCTGGAACGGCAGCACGTGATGAACGCGGTGCGAACTCAACCCCGCGGACAAAAAGCAGTCAACGTAGCGATTCCCGATCACCGTGAGGTCGTTGGCGTGCACGACTTGGTCCACACCCCAGTCCTCGCCCTGCTCGACACCCTCCGCCGAGTCGTCCTCGAACTCGTGGCTGGCGACCACCAAGAAGGTGCTGACCCACAGCGTCACGATGAATTGCAGGGCCCAGGCCCAAAAATCGCCCGCCAGGGTGAACACCACCAGCTCGGTGACCAACAGCAGCCGCACCCCCGACGAGCCGAGGAAGTGCGGCAGCGCCGCACGCCAGCTTCCGTAGGACTCTTGTACACCCACCTTGCGGGTGATTTTCCATACGTCGGCAATCCGAATGGCCATGCCGGTGAACATGTGGCCGAACTTGTGAATGGTATGCACCGGGATCCGATACAACCGGGGCAGTCCCATCATCATGGTGAACACGTTCTTCTTGATGTCCACATCGCTTTGCGTGTACGGGTGGTGCAGCAGGGTATGTCCGTCAGCGGTCACCAAAGCCAGTGCCACATAGTTCATATCGAAGCTATTCCCGAGCACCCTGTTGACGCCCCGTTGGGCGCGGTGCAAGGCGTAGTGACCGAAGCCGGCAAGCGAGCTGCGCAACAACACCATCGCGATCACGAAGGCCGGCAACGGCATCCATCGGGTGTCGAGCAATCGCAGACCCTGCACGGCGAAATAGGCAACCGCCAGGAGCGCCACAACGATGTTGAAAAGTCGATCCATGCGCTTGATCCGGGCGGCCAGCGCGGGCTCGTTCAGCCGGGCTTTGACGCGGTGCATCAGGTCGTTCCGGTCGTCAAAGCGGTACTTGGGGGTATCGCGCCAACTGTTGAAATCGTCTTTGAACAAGAACGCCGGCGCGTTGTGCTTGGGATGGATATCTCTGGGAGTCGCGTCGCGCCCCAACGCATATCGTTGCAGCATCCGCTCGATCTTGGCCGGGTCGCGATGGTAGGCGGCGATGATGGCGGTGATGTCGCGGTTCTTGGTCCGCCCGATGAAGAAGGCGCCGCCGGGGTGTTTGGAAATCCAATCGCTGAGGTCGTAGGCCCTTCCGTTGTAGACCCATACGTCGGCCATCGGCGGCCCTCCGGGCGGAGGAGCAGGACGTAGCCCAGGGCGCTCCTGAACTTCTGGGAGGTCGTTCGGCATTCGTATTCCTCCAGGTGTGGTCGGGTGAGATCGGCTGCTAATCGCCATTTCCGGCGAAGTGACCCCAATACTGGAGCGACGACCTTGGAGGATTCTCAACGGAATTCCGGATCGCGGAACTGGGGTGTCTGCAACGACGCGGCACCAGATCTGTTGCGCCCGCACGGCGAACCACCGACGAGAGCCGGCCCGGAAACTACCGGCAGCCCTTTCCCCCATGCTGCGTTTCCGGGCCGGTTCTCAATCCGAAGTCCACCGCTGCCGTGTTACCCCGTCGGGTTGGGGATGGTCACCGGGACACCCCAGTTGGACAGGGTTATCTCGACGTTGCCCTGGCCTTTGTCGACCACCATCCGGACCAGGTTTGCCGCCGGCGGCTCCGGTGCCGGCGACTCGGCGGTCGAGCTCGCCGGAGCCTGGGCACTGGTGTCAACGATCCACAGGGTGATCGGCATCGTCCCCCCGTCCTTACCCAACTGAGGCACGATCGGATCGATCACCGCGCCGTCGATGGTGCCCGACACCTTGACGGTTGCCATGCCGTCGACCGTTTCGCTTCCTTCGATCTTCGGGTTCTGCACCTGTGCGATCACCGCACCCAGGCCACGGTCCTTATCCAGGATGATGCCCGGGTCGTAGATCCTCTGGGCCGGACCGACCGACGTGTAGGTCTCGCCGTTCTTGGTGTACATGGTCTTGTTCGTGACCAGGAAGTCGGTCGCGACGGCCGGAGCATCCGGCTGCATCCGGACCTTGGCATTGCCTACCGCCTGGCCGTTGCCCTGCGGCTGATTGGTCACGTCGGCATTCACACTTTCGAACGGCAGCTTCGGTAGATCGGTGACGTTCACCGCGACGTGAACCGAATGCAGGCCCTTGGTCGCCTTGGAACTGTCTTGCAAGATCTGCTGGGCTTGTGGTGATGGGGCGCCCGTGGCCCCGGATGTCGCCGTGGTGGCAGAGGTTCCCGACGCCCCTGGGGTTTGCGAGGTTGCCGTTGTGGATTTGTGCCCGCACCCGGTCATGACCGTTGCGACAAGTGCCGTCGCAAACAGGATTGCGACGGACGTCGGGGTCGAGAATCGACGGCAGGGACGGGAGAGAAGTCGGTGGGAGGTGTGCGCTTGGGAGATCAAGCCATTCATGGCCAACCTTTGCTGAGTTATCCGACCGGTGGTAATGAGCAGCGGGTCGCTACCCTCGTCGTAGCACATGGACAGCGCCAGCCAGTTCGGCCCCGTCCATGGTGGCGGGTCTTGGTGACTGCACCCCGCACCCTGGTTCACCAGCAACAACACTGCAGTCATTCGCGCGCCATTGCCCTCACAGCATGTTCCCCAGATCACATTTGCCGGAGAGCGCGACAGTAACACGCGACCACTGACCGAGAAAGCCTTTCGCAGAACTAGCAATCAATCCGGCACCACCGCGAAGCCGTGGGCGTTGCCCGACCTCGTTGGCGCGGTCCACGCGCGGCGTGGTTCGCCGGCGAACGCAAACCATCGGACGGCCGCCGCCTGACCCGCCGACCGCCAGCGGCTAACCTCAATCCGGTGAATCTCGACGCCAACCAGGCTGATATCCGCGAGGTCTGCGATGCCGGATTGCTCTCCGGCGCAGTGACCGTGGTTTGGCAGCACGGAGAAGTACTGCAGGTCAACGAAATCGGCTACCGAGACGTCGAGGCGGGCCTGCCGATGCAGCGCGACACGCTGTTTCGCATCGCGTCCATGACCAAACCCGTCACCGTTGCCGCGGCCATGAGCATGGTCGACGAGGGCAAAATGGCCCTGCGTGACCCGATCACACGCTGGGCGCCCGAGTTGCGCGACATCCGGGTGCTTGACGACCCGCACGGCCCGTTGGACCGCACGCACCCCACCCGACGGCCGATCCTCATCGAGGACCTGCTGACTCACACCAGCGGGCTGGCCTACAGTTTTTCGGTGTCCGGGGACATTTCGCGGGCGTACATGCGATTGCCATTTGGTCATGGTTCCGACGCCTGGCTGGCCGAACTCGCCGCGCTGCCACTGGTGCACCAGCCCGGCGAGCGGGTCACCTACAGCCACGCCATCGATCTGCTCGGCGTCATCATGTCCCGCATCGACGACAAGCCTTTCTACCAGGTGCTCGACGAGCGAATACTGGGCCCGGCCGGCATGACCGACACCGGCTTCTTCGTGTCGACACAGGCCCAGCGCCGCGCCGCAACCATGTACCGCCTCGACGAGCTGGACCAGCTACGGCACGACGTCATGGGCCCACCGCACGTGCGGCCTCCGTCGTTCTGCAACGCCGGCGGCGGATTGTGGTCAACCGCCGACGACTACCTGAGATTTGTCCGGCTACTGCTCGGCGACGGGACGATCGACGGCGTTCGGGTGCTCTCACCGGAGTCGGTGCGGCTGATGCGCACCGACCGGCTCAGCGACGAGCACAAGCGACACAACTTTCTCGGGGCGCCCTTCTGGGTGGGCCGCGGGTTCGGGCTGAACCTGTCGGTGGTGACCGACCCGGCTCAGTCCACTCCACTGTTCGGCCCGGGCGGGCTTGGCACCTTCAGCTGGCCCGGTGCCTACGGGACCTGGTGGCAGGCCGATCCTGGCGCCGACCTGATCCTGCTGTATCTGATTCAGCATTGTCCCGACCTGTCCGTGAACGCGGCGGCTGCGGTCGCGGGCAACCCGGGGCTGGCCAAGCTGCGCACGGCACAACCCCGGTTCGTCCGGCGCACCTACCGCGCGCTCGGACTGTAGCGGCGCGAGGTCGAGATGACCCACTTCCCCCCTCGATACCTGGACAGCCGGCGTCTGCTGCTGCGGCCACCCAAACTCGACGACGCCGGCCCGATATACAAGAAGATCGCCAAAGATCCCGAAGTCACCCGCTTCCTGCTGTGGAGAGCACACCGCAACGTGGCGGAAACCCGCCGAGTGCTGATCAACCAGCTCAGCCGGAGCCGCTACGAACGCAATTGGGTGATCTCGCTACACGGCAGCGGCGAGATCGTCGGCCTGATCAGCTGCCGAAGCGACGCGCCCCGCTCGATCGAGGTTGGCTACTGTCTGGGCCGGCAATGGTGGGACATGGGTTTCATGTCCGAGGCGCTGAGCCTGTTGCTGGCCGGGCTGCCGGCCGACGCCGCCGGATGCCGCGTCTGGGCAACATGCCACGTCGACAACGCCCGGTCGGCGCGGCTGCTGCAGCGCGCCGGGTTCGTCCTGGAGGCCCGACTCTGCCGTCACGCCGTCTATCCGACCATGGGTCCCGAACCCAACGACAGTCTGCTGTACACCAGGATCCTGCGGCTCAACCGCGCCCCGATGCCACGGTTTGCCCCCTGAGCACAGCTTCGCACCCACTGGAGCCGCTGCCCTAGGCTGAGCCCCATGGCGAAGCCGATCGTCCTGATCAGCGGCGCGGGGATCGCCGGCCCGGCGCTGGCATTCTGGCTCACCCACAGCGGATACCAGGTGGTGGTGACCGAACTCGCCGACGACATCCGCCCGGGCGGTCAGACCGTCGACTTGCGGGGGGCCGGACGGCTGGTCATCGAACGGATGGGACTGCTGGAGCAGATGCGCCAGCGCAGCCTGCGCCAGCGCGGCATCGCCTGGATACGGGCGGACGGCCGGCGCCGCGCCGAGATGCCGGTTGAGGCCTTCCACGGCAACGGACCGGTCAGCGAGCTCGAGATTCTGCGCGGTGACCTGGCCGCGGTGCTCTACCGGGCCACCGCCGCCGGCACCGACTACCGATTCGGTACCCGCATCACCGATCTGGCACCGTCGGGCGACGCGGTCCAGGCGAGGCTGTCCGACGGGACGACGGTGCGGGCGGATCTGGTGGTCGGCGCCGACGGTCCGCACTCGGGTGTCCGGCGGCTGGCCTTTGGCCCCGAAGAGCAGTTCGCCCGGCCGCTGGGCGGCTACAACGCCTGGTTCAGCGCACCCGACACGGTCGGCCTCAACGGCTGGTACCTGATGTACCAGGCCCCCGGAGGGCTCAACGCGTCGATGCGCCCGTCGCACGATCCCGCGACAGCCAAGGCCGGACTGGCATTTCGCTCCGCTCCGATCCGCTACGACCGTGGCGACCTGGACGCCCAACGCGATCTGCTCGCCGCCCGCTTCGCCGGTGCCGGCTGGCAATCCGACGCGCTGATCGCCGCGGCGCGCGAGGCCGATGACTTCTACCTGGACGCGATCGTCCAGATTCATCTGGACGCGTGGTCACGCGGACGGGTCACGCTGGTCGGCGACGCCGGCTACTGCGCATCGCCGCTGAGCGGCATGGGCACCAGCCTGGCGCTGGTGGGTGCATACGTGCTGGCCGGCGAGTTGGGCCCGGCCCACGGCGACGGCATCGACGAGGCCGCGCTGGCGGCCGCGTTGGCCCGCTACGAGACCGTGCTGCGGCCGTATGTAGCCAACTGTCAGGACCTGCCGAACAGCATCGATCGCTTTCTGCCGATGTCGGAGTCCGAGATCCGGTCAAACGCTGCGGCGATGAAGTACATGCAGCGCTGGCCGTTTCGCTTCTTCGCCGAAAGAAAGTGGTTCACCATCGCCGAGTCCATCGAGCTGCCCCGGTATCCGCGGCTGCCCTAGCTGCGTCAGGCGTCGTCGGCGACGGCCTGAAGCACACCGTCACCGTTGACAACCGAAGAAGCCGGCGCAAGCTCGAAGGCCGGCAGCTCCGCGCCCGCCGAGGCGATCACATTGCGAGCCGCCTCCATCCGTTTCAGCGCGACGTCGGTGAACACCGACAACCCGAGTTCGTGGTTGTAGCCATGGATTTCTTTGACGTCGAGCTGAGCCAGGAAGTAGACGATCTCTTTGGACACCACCTGGCCCGGGACCAGCACCGGGAAGCCCGGAGGGTAAGGCACGACGAATGTGGTGGAGACCAATGTTCTGCCCTCGGCCAGGCGGCGCCCGGCCATGCCGATCTGGACGTACTCGCGGTCGGATTCGTCATAGCCGGCGTAGAAGGCCGACCGCATGTCGCCGAAACTGCTCGCATCATCGGGGCGGAACGCAATGTCGAACTCGCTGAAGTCGGGCAGATGCGGCAAGTCCTGGGTGATCTCCTCAACGCGACGCTCATGCAGCGCCCAGTCGGCCGCGCTGGCCGCCCGCTGGCTCCGATCGAAGTCCGTGGCGATCCGGCGCAACACGTCGAGCAGGTAGTGAACGCTCGACCAGGTCACTCCGATGGTGAAGATCAGCAGCACACTGTTGATCGACGTCTTGTTGATCTGGATCCCGAATCGCTCCATCAAGATCTTCTCGCGGAAGTCGTATCCGTTCATCCCGGTGCTCCCGATGAACAGGGTGACCCGGGTGGCGTCCAGCACGAACTGATCCGATCGCCATGCCTCGTTCCACTCGGCCAGAGCTCCCTGTCTGACTTGGCGGTAGGAGCTGACCGATGAGGCCCGGAACTCCTCGGGAACCAGATCGGCTTCGTCGAGAATGCGGAACCACTTGCTGATCAGGCGGTCTTTACGAACACGGTGCCGAAACACCAGCGCCATGTCGTAGACCTGCCGGACCAATTGGAATCCCTCGATATCGACCTGGCGGCGCGCCAGGTCCAGCGAGGCCAGCAGTTGCTGGTTGGGCGAGGTCGAGGTGTGAGTCAAAAACGCCTCGCCGAACGCGTCGCGGGTCAGGGCGTTGAAGTCCTGGTCACGGACGTGGATCATCGATGCCTGCCGCAGCGCCGAGAGCGACTTGTGGGTGGAGTGCGTGGCGTAGACGCGCACCCGTGCCCGTTTCGGATCCGGCAGCAATCGGTGCTCGGCCCACTGCGACCGCGGAATCCCTTGCATGGAGGCGCGCCACTTCTCGTATACGGCGCCGTATTCGTCAGAGGCCAACATTGATTCGAGGTACTCCGCGGACACCATCGCGGTGCGCTGCCGGGCCCATGGGACCGCGGTGGCAAACGCGTACCAAGCCTCGTCCCAGAGGAAACAGATATCCGGCTTGATCGCCAGCACCTCCTCCATGACCAGCCGCGGGTTGTAGACGACGCCGTCGAAGGTGCAGTTGGTCAACAGCAGCATGCGCACCTTGTGCAGCTGTCCGGCCGCCTCCAGGTCGAGCAGCACCTGCTTGATCGTGTGCAGCGATACCGCCCCATAGATGGCGAACGGGGGCAGCGGATAGGCGTCCAGATACAGCGGGTAGGCACCGGCGAGCACCAGGCCGTAGTGGTGCGACTTGTGACAGTTGCGGTCGATCAGCACGATGTCGCCCGGTCGGGTGAGGGACTGCACGACAATCTTGTTCGCGGTCGAGGTGCCGTTGGTGACGAAATAGGTGTGGTCGGCGTTCCAGGTACTGGCGGCCTTGTCCATGGCCTTCTTGATGTTGCCGTGCGGGTCCAGCAGCGAATCCAGACCGCCCGACGTGGTCGACGTCTCGGCCATGAAGATGTTGCGGCCGTAGAACTCCCCCATGTCCTGCAGCGACTTGGAGTTGAAGATGCTGGCGCCGCGCGCCACCGGAAGCGCGTGGAACTGGCCTACCGGAGCCGCGGCGTAGGCCCGCAGAGCATCGAAAAACGGTGTGGCGAACCGGTTCCGTAGTCCGGCCAGCACCGTACTGTGCAGATCGGTGACATCGTTGAGCCGGTAGAAAGTCCGGTCGTATACGTCCGGATCGTCCTCGGCCCCGGCTGCGATCGACTCGTCGGTGAGCAGGTAGAGGTCGATGTGCGGGCGCAGCTCCCTGATCCATTCCCCACATTCGATCCAGTCGTG